>CAXUHE010000073.1:0-10462 GCA_964250725.1 uncultured Enterovirga sp.
TCACCTGCGGGATCGTCTCGCAGCGTCGGCTGGAGCCGCAGCACGCGGCGTTGAAGGCCCTGCTCGATTCGGGCGCGCTCGGCCGGCCGCGCCTCGTCGAGGCCGCTATCCACTGGCACCGGACCGATTCCTATTACGCCGAGAAGCCCTGGCGCGGCGATCCGGCCCACGGCGGCGGCTCGCTCTTCAACCAGGGCATCCACAACCTCGACCTCATGCTCTGGCTGTTCGGACCGGCGGACCACGTCCAGGGCATGGCGGCGACGCTCGGCCACGCGGTCGCGGTCGAGGACACGACGGGCGCGCTCATCCGCTTCGCGTCGGGCGCGCTCGGCTCGATCGTGACCTCGACCGCGCTCCCGCCTGGACGGCCGGCGATCCTGCGCCTCTTCACGGATCGCGGCAGCTGCGAGCTTGCCCACGACACGATCACGCGCTGGGACTTCCCCGACGTCGCGCGGCCGCCGGATGGCGGCGGCCCGGCCGGTGGTGCCAGCGACCCGCGGGCGATCGGCATCGCGGGGCACGTCGCGCAGTGGCGCGACTTCGCGGATGCCATCCGGGCAGGGCGGCAGCCCGCGATCCCATTCCGAGACGGATTCGAGACGGTCCGGACGGTCGCGGCCATCTACCGGTCGGCCGCCGAGGGGAGGGCGGTTCATCCGAGCGAGTTCGGCCTGGAGGCGACCCGATGACGATCCCCGTCGAGATCGCGCTGATCGGCGCCGCCCACCCTCACGTCGCCTACGTGCTGGACGAGGTGGAGCGCCGCTCCGACGTCCGGATCGCGGCGGTGTGCGACGCCGATCCCGAGCGCCGCGCGATGCTGGAGCGCCGCACGGGCGCGCCCGGCTACGCCGCCCCGGGCGACCTGCTCGATCTGCACGCGGTGGCGGCCGCGGCCGTCGTGACCGAGTTCGGGGCGCGGGCCGCGATCGTGGCGGAACTCCTCCGGCGCGGCATCTTCGCGATCGTCGACAAGCCGCTCGCCGTCACGATGGCGCAGCTCGCCGCGGTCGAGGCGGCGCTCGCCGGTCGCGATCTCCTGACATTGCTCCTGGAGAAGCGCTTCTACCCGGTGACGCTGGCACTCCGTGAGATCCTCGAGTCCGGTGAACTCGGCGACATCGTGACGATCACCTCGACCGGCCCGCACAAGCTGCGCCCCGCCGGCCGGCCGGCCTGGATGTTCGACCCGGCCCGATACGGCGGCATCCTGGCCGACTTGACAGTGCACGACATCGACCTCGCGCTGACCCTAACGGGCGCGACAGGCGGGACCGTGAGCGGCTGGATTTCGCCGGTCTCCGCTGAAGGCACGTCGGCGTTCCCGGCGGCCGGACGGGCGGTGCTGACCTGTGACGGCGGCCCGCAGGTCGCGATCGACGTCGACTGGGCCCAGCCGGACGCCTCCCCGCGTCACGGCGATTACGCGATGCGGATCTCGGGAACGCGTGGTCGCGCCGACCTGCTATTCGCGCAGGATCTGCTCCTCGTCGAGACCGCGGACCGCCCTTGCCGCGAGATCACGCTGCCGAGGGGCGACCCGCCCGCGCGTTTCGCGTTCGACTACCTGACCGGCACCACCCCGCTCGCGATCACCCCCTCGGACGCGATCCGCGCCACGCGCATCGCTCTCCTGGCGCAGGAGAGCGCGACCCGCGAGGGAGTTGCGCTTCGGTGGGACTGAGCGCATCCGGCCCAGGCTGGAACCGCGCAGGCTTGGCAGACGCCCCGGAAGGGTGCAGCTTGCCGCACAACAACAGGGGAGGACGCGATGCCCGGTCGGACGCTGTTCGACAAGATCTGGGAGTTGCACGTCGTGGCCGATCTCGGCGACGATTGGGCGCTCCTGCATATCGATCGCCACCTGCTGCACGACCTGTCCGGCGCACGTGCCCTCGAGGATGTGGCGGAGCGCGGGTTCGGCGTCCGCAACCCGGCCCTCGCCTTCGCGACGCCCGACCACGCGGTCTCGAGCGCGCCCGGTCGTACGGCCGCGAGCTTCGGGCCGGGCAAGGCGCTGCATGACGGGCTGCGCGACCGTTCGGCCGCGGCCGGCGTCGCGTTCTTCGGGCTCGGCCAGGAGGGACAGGGCATCGTCCACGTCATGTCGCCGGAGCTCGGGATCGTGCTGCCGGGCGCGACGCTGATCTGCGGCGACAGCCATACCTGCACGAACGGAGCGCTGGGCGCGCTCGCCTTCGGGGTGGGGTCGACCGAACTGACCCACGCGCTCGTGACCCAGACGCTGCGCCAGCGCCGGCCGAAGCGGATGCAGGTCCGGATCGAGGGGCGCCCGGGGCCCGGCATCGGGCCGAAGGACCTCATCCTCCACGTGATCGGTCGGCTCGGGGCCGGCGCCGGGACCGGCCACGCGGTCGAGTACGCGGGCGAGGCGGTGCGTGCCATGACGATCGAGCAGCGGCTGACGCTGTGCAACCTGTCGATCGAGATGGGCGCGAAGATGGGGATGATCGCGCCCGACGATACGACCTACGACTACCTGGACGGCCGCCGCTACGCCCCGAAGGGCGCGGCCTTCGACCGGGCCGTCGCGGCCTGGCGGCAACTGCCCGGCGACGAGGACGCGGCGTTCGACCGCGTCGAGGTCGTGGACGCCGCCGCCGTCGCGCCGACGATCACCTGGGGCACGAGCCCGGAGCACGCGCTGGCGGTGGACGGCCGCATTCCCGACCCGGACAAGGCCGCGGACCCGGAGCGGCGGGCCGCGCAACGTGCCGCGCTTGCCTACATGGACCTCGAACCGGACCGGCCGATCGCTGGGCTCGCGGTCGACTGGGTGTTCATCGGCTCCTGCACGAACGGCCGTCTGTCGGATCTGCGCGAGGCCGCCCGGGTGGCGCGCGGGCGCCACGTGGCCGAGGGCGTGACCGCCTGGGTGGTGCCGGGCTCCGAGCACGTGAAGCGCGAGGCCGAGGCGGAGGGGCTCGACCGCGTGTTCCTGGAAGCCGGGTTCGGCTGGCGCGAGCCCGGCTGCAGCATGTGCGTCGCGGCGAATGGCGAGCGCGTGCCGCCGGGCGCGCGCTCGGTCTCGACCTCGAACCGCAACTTCGTCGGACGGCAGGGGCCTGGCGCGCGCACCCACCTCGCGAGCCCCGCCATGGCGGCGGCCGCGGCGGTCACCGGCATGATCACCGACGTGCGCAGGCTCTGAGCGATGGACAGCTTCACGACGCTCACCGGTGTCGCGGCGCCTCTGATGCGGGCGAACATCGACACCGACACCATCATCCGCATCGAGCGCATGACGGGCACGACCCCCGAGCAGATGGGGCCGTGGTGCTTCGAGGCTCTCCGGTTCCGTCCGGACGGGACGGAGGACCCGGATTTCGTGCTGAACCGCCCCGCCTTCCGGGGTGCGCCGGTCCTGCTCGCGGGCGACAATTTCGGCTGCGGCTCGTCGCGCGAGGGGGCCGAGTGGGCGCTGAAGCACTTCGGCATCCGCTGCGTCGTCGCGCCGAGCTTCGGCGACATCTTCGCGAATAACTGCTTCCAGAACGGCCTGCTGCCGGTGGTCCTGCCGCTCGCCCAAGTCGAGAGGCTCGCGGCCGAGTGCGAGGGCGGGAACGCGCGCGCGACGGTCGACCTCGAGCGGCAGGTCGTGATCTCGCCCCACGGCGAGGAGATGCCGTTCCGCGTGGAGGCGATCCGGCGGGATGCGCTCCTGCAAGGGCTCGACGAGATCGGCCTGACCCTCCGGCACGCGGACGCGATCGCGGCCTACAAGGCGCGCGACGAGGTCGCCCGGCCGTGGATCTGGCAACCGGGCCTCGCCTGACACGGGAGAACGACATGACCGCACCCTCACGGCTGAGGACGCTCCTCTCGGCGCCCGACATGCTGGTCGCGCCCGGTGCCTATGACGGCATCACGGCCCGGCTGATCGAGCAGGCCGGGTTCTCGGCCGTGTACATGACGGGCGCGGGAACTTCCGCGTCGTTCGGGCTGCCCGATTACGGGCTCCTCACGATGACCGAGATGGTCGGGAACGCGGCCCGGATCACGGCCGCCACCACGCTGCCCCTCATCGCTGACGGCGATACCGGCTACGGCACCGAGCTCAACGTCGTGCGCACCGTGCAGGAGCACGAGCGCGCGGGCACGGCCGGCATCCACATCGAGGACCAGGTCTCGCCCAAGCGCTGCGGGCATCTCGACGGCAAGGAACTCGTCTCCCGCGAGGAGTTCACGGCGAAGATCAGGGCCGCGGTCGCGACCCGCCGCGACCCGGACTTCGTGGTCATCGCCCGCACCGATGCACGCTCGGTCATGGGCTTCGAGGAATCGATCCTGCGCGCCAACGCGGCGCTGGCGGCCGGGGCCGACCTGGCGTTCGTCGAAAGTCCCGAGACGCTGGAGGAGGTCGCGGCCGTGCCGCGCCGCGTGAAGGGGCCGTGCCTTCTCAACGTGGTGTGGGGCGGCAAGACCCCGCAGGTCGACATGCGGGACGCGCAGTCGATGGGCTACCGGCTCGCGATCCTGCCGGGCGTGCTCCTCAAGACCGTCTATGGGGCCTGCGACGCTGCGCTCGCGGCGTTGCGTGAAACGCATCGCCACCCGACCCCGCTCTTCGACGCCAGCGTGCGCGAGAACTTCCGGCGCTTCGGGGCCGACGAGTGGGATGCGCTCCGCACCCGCTTCCGCGAAGAGGCGCCGGCTGAGGCCGCCGAGTAGCTACTCGCGACCCGCCGGGCTGCGCCCCACGCGCAGCATGAGCGTGTTCGCGAGCACCGCGCCGACCACGACGACGAAGACGACCGAGGTCGTCAGCGGCACGTTGTGCTGCGCGAGGCCGCTGACGAGCAGGAAGCCGAGCCCCCGCTGCGAGGAGAACATCTCGCCGATGAGCACGCCGAGCAGGCTGAGCGAGAAGCTGATCCGCAGCCCGTTCACGATGTCGGGCAGGCAGGCCGGAACCAGCACCGCGCGCATGGACTGCCACCCGGTGAGATGCATCACGCGGGCGGTGCGCAGCAGGACGGGCGGCAGGGTCCGGATCGCGCCCAGCGTGAACAGCGTGACCGGCACGAGGCCGTGCATCACCCCGAACGCGACCTTCGCCGAGAGGCCGAGACCGCACACGAGCAGCACGACCGGGTACAGCGTCACCTTGGGGATGGTGTAGAAACCTGCGAGGATCGGTTCCGCGACGTCGCCCGCGAAGCGGCGCAGGCCCAGGATCAGGCCCAACCCCAGCCCGATCACGGCCGACAGCGCGAACGCGATCGCGAAGGCGAGGAGCGTCGCTCCGACATGGTCCCAGAAGAGGGACGTCTGTACGAGATCGATCAGATACGCGAGGGTGCCGAGCGGGGGCGTGACCGCGATACCGCCCGTGGCGCGTCCGACCACCTGCCATAGTGCCAGAATGACGGCCGTGACGATCGCCAGGTCGAGCGCACGTGTCCCGCGCCGGGGACGAGTCCCCGCCGTCGATACGGTGGGTTCGAGCGCGATCTCGCTCACGCGCGGATCCGCCGGCGCGCGAGCCGCGTCTCCCAGGCGTACAGGACGCCATTCGCTCCCACCGCGACAAGAAGTACGAACAGCATCGCGCCGTACATCGCCCGGCTGTCGAAGCTCTGATACGCGAAGGAGATCGCGTAGCCGAGGCCGCTGCCGGACAGGATGAACTCGCCCGCGATGACGCCGATCAGCGCGTAGCTCAGCGCCAGCTTGAAGCCGCTGAACAGGCGCGGCATCGCGGCCGGAAGCACGATGAGCCAGAGCGTGCGAGCCCATCCGAGCCGCTGGACGCGCGCCACCTTGCGCAGCACCGGCGGCACGCCGTCGAGCCCGGCGAGCGTGCTGATCACGACGGCCGGCGCCGCGGACAGCACCCCCAGGACCACGAGGGGGAGCTTCCCGAGTCCCAGCAGCGCCACGAGAAGCGGATAGAAGATGAAGGTCGGCACCGAGTAGTAGGACGCGAGCAGCGGGTCGATCGCCCGGCGCAGGCGCGGGACGGCATGCACGATCGCGCCGGCGAGCGTGCCCAGCGCGACCGCGACCACGAAGGCGAGCGCGATCGTCGAGAAGGTCTGCACGATACCGTCGTCGAGCTCGCCGGAGCGGAGCTGGTCGATCATCGCGGCCGCCATCTCTGTCGGAGGAAGGATCGCCATCGGGTCGATGATCCCGATCCTGCATAGCGTTTCGAGCAACGCCACGAGACCCACGAGGACGGCCGTACGGACGAGAAGCACCGCCCGCACCCGGCTCACGCGGCGCGTCCCATCGTCTTCAGCGATTCCGTCCGGAGCGAGGACCACAACCGCGACGTCAGCGCCCCGAAGGCCGGATCGGACACGACCCGGCTGTCGCGCTCGCGCGGCCAGCCGGTCTCGAGAAGGTCGATGAACCGGCCGGGCCGCGCGCTCATCACGCCGACACGGTCGGACAGCATCGCGGCCTCATCGAGCGCGTGGGTGATCAGGAGGACCGTCGCGCCGGTCTCCCGCCAGAGTCGCAGCAGCTCGTCCCCCATCAGGAGGCGCGTCTGCTGGTCGAGCGCGCCGAACGGCTCGTCGAGGAGGATGAGCCGCGGCTGCATCACGAGTGTGCGGGCGATGCAGACGCGTTGGCGCATGCCGCCGGAGAGCTGCGCCGGATAATGCGTTGCGAAGTGCTGGAGTCCCATGAAGCCGATGGCGTGCTCGACACGGCGGGTGGTTTCCCGCCCGTCCAGCCCTGTCCGCCTCAGACCGAACGCGACGTTGTCGCGGACCGACAGCCACGGGAAGCTCGCATCCTCCTGGAACACGACGCCGACCCCGTCCGGCACCTCCCCGCGCAGGTCCGCGCCTTCGAACGTGACCGTGCCGCCGGTCGGGCGGCCGAGCCCCGACAGGACGTCGAGCAGCGTGGACTTGCCGCAGCCGGACGGACCGACGACCGAGAAGAACTCGCCGCGCCGGAGGTCCAGGTCGATCGGCCCAAGCGCGTGCACCGGTTGCGCTCCGCCGTAGCGGCGCACCACGCCGCGCAGGCGCGCATGCGGCTGGTCACCGGCCTGATTGTCGGCTGTCGGGATGTCGGCCGCCGTGCCGCTCATCGCGACGCGCGTAGATCGGCCGGGAGATAGGTGGAATCGACGAACTTCGACCAATCCACCTCGCCCTTGAGCTGACCGGTGATCTGGAGGCCCTCCACCATGTGGTTCATGCCCTCGTAGTCGAAACGCCCGTCGCTCCAGTAGTTCTCCTTCAGGAGCTGCCGCATGTGGTTGCGGAAGACGGTGACGTTCGGGTTGTTGTAGGCCTTGGCGGTGATGTCGGCCGCTTCGTCGGGATGCTCGGCCATGTAGGCGAGCCCTTCCCGGCGTGTGGCGATCAGGCCCTTGATGACGTCCGGATGGGCTTTCGCGTACTCGGCGGTCGTGATCATCACGGTCTGCATCATGCGCGGCGACATCACATCCCGCACCCAGAACAGCGGCCGCATGGTGTCCGTGTTCTGGATGTAGATCATGTCGTCCGAGAAGCCGGCGTCGACCGCGCCGCTGCTCACGGCCGCGAGGTTGGCACCGAGATCGCCGGCCGGAACGAGCTTGACGTCCTTGGCGCTCATGCCGTTCGCCTTGAGCGCCATGAGGGCGATCATGTTGCTGACGGAGCCGGGCGCCGTGTAGCCGAGCGACTTGCCCAGCACGTCCTTGATGCCCTTGAGCGGCGAGTCCTTCTTCACGAGCCAGACCTGGTCGGCCACGCTCTGCGCGCCCGCGCCAACGATGATCAGTCTCTGCCCGGAATTGATCGCCTGCACGGCGGCGGCGAGCGACACCTCGCCGAACGGGATTCCGCCGGCGAGCGTGTTGCGCACCGCGGTGCCGCCGCCCGCGGCTGTCAGGATGCCCGTGATGTCGAGGCCGTGCGCCTTGAAGAAGCCCTTCTCCATCGCGACCGCGTAGGGTGCGCCGTAGAACTGGCCGCCCCAATGCGTCACCGTGATGTTGTCCGCCCTCGCTTCACGCAGTCCCGCGAGGCTGCCCACGAGTGCGAAGCAGAGCGCGAGGCACACGCGCGGAATCGAGAGCCGTACAGGCATGGCATCCTCCCTATCGTCCGGGAGCATCTGACGTGCTCTCAAGGACGTGTATCCACGCATCCTCGGCCCGGCCCGGCCGGCCGTCAATGGCTCGGTTGCGGCAGGGATGCGGACAGGGCCGTCCCCTCGTTTCGGGCGATCGCCTCCAGGCTCTCGCCGTTGGTCTCCCGGGCATACGCCCAGGCGAGCCCCGCCTGCACGAGCAAAGCCGCCGCGACGCCTCCGAGCACGGCCGGAACGCCGCCCCGGTCGTAGAGCGCCACGACGCCGAACGGCACGAAGATGGTCGTGAGCCGTCCGACCGTGTTCGCGATGCCGTTGCCGCGCATGCGCACCGCCGTCGGGAACAGTTCCGGCACGTAGCCCGCCACCACGACCGCCACCAGGAAGTAGATGAGGGTGAACATGGAAAAGCCGAGCGCGACGGCCGCCTCCTGGGAGGGCGCGTACGCGAAGGCTGGCCCGCAGATCGCCGCGAGGATCGAGGCCGCGATGATGGAGGGCCGTCGGCCGATCCGGTCGCTCAGCAGCCAGCCCAGCGCCGCACCGGCCGGGCCGCCGAACGACATCAGGACGGACTGGCCGAGCGATCGGTTGATCGGCATGCCGTGCTGCACGAGGAACGTCGGGACCCAGGCGACGAAGCCGTAGATCGCGATGCCGATCACGACCTGCATCACGCTCCCGACCGCGAGCGGCCCGAGGAAGGAGCGGTCCGTCAGCCGGGTTGGGCGAGGGGGCGGGGCGGCGGCTGCGGGCGGCGGGAGCACGATGCCGCGCCGCGCCGCCTCGTCCTCCACCCCGCGCAGGATCCTGTCCGCGGCCTCAGCCTGGCCGTTCAACTCCAGCCAGCGCGGCGATTCGGGCATCATCCGGCGCAGCCACAGGACCGCGAAGCCGCCGACGCCCGCGATGACGAACATGGGCCGCCAGCCGAAGGCGGGGATGATCAGCCAGCCGAGCAGGGTCGAGGCGAAGAGACCGAAATTGGTCACGAGCGAGAGCAGTGCCGCCCATCGTCCGCGATGGACGGGCGGCACGAATTCGAGAAGGCTCGCGTAACCGATCACGATCTCGGCCCCGAGGCCGATCCCGGTAACGAAGCGCGCGCCGACCAGCCAGTCCATGTCGGGCGCCGCCGCGCAGGCGAAGGACGCGAGGCCGAAGATCGCGAGGTTGAACTGATAGGTGAACTTGCGGCCGAACTTGTCGCCGAGCCAGCCCGCGCCCGCCGCCCCGATCACCATCCCGACGAAGGTCGACGAGATGAACCGCGCGTTCAACGGGACGGTCGACCAGCCGTTGTGGACGAGTTCGCCGAGGACGGATCCCGCGAGATAGATGTCGAAGCTGTCGAAGAACATGCCCGCCCCGATCAGCCAGAGCAGGCGTCGGTGGAACGGCAGGATCGGCAGCCGGTCGAGCCGGGCGGCAGCGCTCACGAGCGTGCTCCCGGCCTGTCGGCGAGCCCGTAGCGTTGCTCGAAGGCGTGCACGGCCGGGAACCCCATGAGCGTGTTCATCTCGGCGAAAGGCAGCATGGGGGCCTCGCCGCCCGTGCCGATCCCGTGCGTCTTGAGATGACCGTAGGCGAGCTGGAGGGCGCGCGCCGCGCTCAGGAACCCGGTCCCCGGATAGAGCGCGATCTTGAAGCCCATCCGGCCGAGCTCGTCGGCCGGCAGATAGGGGGTGCGGCCACCCTCGACCATGTTGGCGAGGAGCGTCGCGCCCCGGAAGGTCTCGGCAACCCGCCGCAACTCCTCGAGGCTCTCGGGGCTCTCGACGAAGAGGACGTCAGCCCCGGCTTCGAGGAAACCGTCCGCCCGCCGCAGCGCGGCGTCCAGCCCCTCCGCGTAGCGAGCATCGGTTCGCGCGACGACGAGGAAGTCCCCGCTCGGCCGCGCATCGCAGGCGACCCGGATCTTGGCGACCGCCTCGTCCTGCGGGATCACCCGGCGGAACTCGGTGTGGCCGCATTTCTTCGGGAATTCCTGGTCCTCGATCTGGATCCCGGCGGCGCCTGCGGCCGCGTAACCGCGCACCGTGCGCTCCACGTTCAGGAGCCCGCCATAGCCCGTGTCGCCGTCCGCTATGAAGGGGACGCCGATCGAGCCCGCGATGCACCGGACGCGGTCCAGCATCTCCGTGAAGGTCGCGACCCCCGCATCCGCGACGCCGAGCGCCGACGCGACGGAGCCGTAGCCCGTCATGTAGAGCGCCTCGAAGCCGAGGCTCGCGGCCATCCGGGCGGAGATCCCGTCATAGACGCCTGGCAGGGTCAGGCAGCCCTCTCGCGCGACAAGCTCGCGCAGCGAACGGGATGGTGCCATGGCATTTCCTCGTGAATTCGTCGTTGGCCGTCAGCCGCACGCCGCCGGCGGTGATGCTGCTGC
>CAXUHE010000073.1:10472-17115 GCA_964250725.1 uncultured Enterovirga sp.
GAATTCGTCGTTGGCCGAAGACTAGCGCTTCCGACCGCCATGTCCATGTCGCGAGCGGGACAGCGGCTTGAGCCGGTGCGGGAGAGTATCGACGGCGCCAGTCCGCGCGGCGCTATGCGGACGAGCCGCCACTTCGGTCCCACGACATCACGGAAGCGCATCGTGCCGAGCTTTCATGAGGGGCTCTCGAGACCGCCAGGGTGTCGCCGGCCGGGCGATCCTGTATGTCGGACAGCGACAGGGCGAGTGAGTACCCAAAGTCGTCCCGGAACATGGAGCCGCATGGTGGATCAGGTCGAGATCGAGTTCGGGCCTATCGGCTCAGGCGGGCAGGGCGCGGGTGGGACGGGAGACCTCGTGGTGTTCACGGATGGGGACCTCGCGCTCGCTCGCCCGGTCGCGGACCGCCATCCCGGCTTGTCGGCACTTCTGCGGCGGGCCGCTGCGGTGGAGCGGTTCAAGGGCAAGGCGCAGAGCGCGCTCGTGATCCCGGCGCCCGAGGGTATGCCCGGGATCGAGCGGCTCGTGGCGATCGGCCTCGGGTCCGAGCCCGATCGGGCGAAGCAGGATTGGCGCATGCTCGGCGGCTTCCTGGCGGGCAAGCTCGGCGGGCGCTCCGCGACGGTCGCGGCCGAGTTCCCAGGCGCCCCCGTCACGCCCGAGATCCTGGCCGGGATCGCGCTCGGCGCGCGTCTGCGCGTCTACGCCTTCGACCGCTACAAGACGAAGAAGAAGGACGATGCCGATCCCGAGGCCGGGACGCGGCTCTTCGTCGCCTGCGCGGACCCTGACGCGGCGCGCGCGGCCGACGCCCGCCACACCGGTCTCGCGGCCGGCGTCCATCTCGCGCGCGACCTCGTGAACGAGCCGCCGAACGTGCTTTTTCCGGCCGAGTTCGCGCGCCGGGCGGGCGAACTCACCGCGCTCGGGGTCGAGGTCGAACTCCTCGACGAGGACGCGTTGCGCAGGATCGGCATGAACGCGCTCCTCGCGGTCGGCCAGGGCTCCGGCCACGGCAGCCGCGCCGTCATCATGCGCTGGAACGGGGGCGGCGACGCGCAGCCGGTCGCGTTCGTGGGCAAGGGCGTGTGCTTCGATTCGGGCGGCATCTCCATCAAGCCGTCCGGCGGCATGGAGGACATGAAGGGCGACATGGCGGGCGCCGCGACCGTCGTCGGCCTGATGCACGCCCTCGCCTCGCGCGGCGCGAAGGCGAACGTGATCGGGGCGATCGGTTTGACCGAGAACATGCCGGACGGCGAGGCGCAGCGCCCCGGCGACATCATCCGGACGCTGTCCGGCCAGACGGTCGAGATGGTGAATTCCGATGCCGAGGGCCGGCTCGTGCTCGGCGACGTCCTCTGGTACGTGCAGGACCGCTTCAAGCCGGCCTTCATGGTGGACCTCGCGACACTGACGGGCGCGATCCTGGTGGCACTCGCGGCCGAGCACGCGGGCTTGTTCTCGAACAACGACGAGTTGGCGGAGCGCCTGCTCGCGGCCGGCCTTTCGACGGGCGAGAAGGTCTGGCGCATGCCGCTCGGCCCCGCCTACGACAAGATGATCGACTCGAAATTCGCCGACATGAAGAACACGGGCGGCCGGCACGGCGGCTCGATCACGGCCGCGCAGTTCATTCAGCGCTACGTCAATGATGTGCCCTGGGCGCATCTCGACATCGCCGGGACGGGGATGAGCGTGGCGTCTAGCGAGATCAACCACTCCTGGGGGCCGGGCTGGGGCGTGCGCCTGCTCGACCAGCTCGTGCGCGACCACTACGAGGGGTGAGCGGCGCGCCCCGTCGAGCGTCCGGGCTGAAGCTTGGTCCGAACTCGGGTCAACGGCTTTTGCCGGCCCTGTCGACGATGCGATGGGCCTTGCGCGACACGGTCCTGCCCGTCCGGACGCGTCCGAAGCCGCGATCGCCCGCCGGTCAAGTCCCGCAGAACGTCTCCAGCACGCGCTCGGCATCCTCGGGCGGGGCGGCGTAGCGGGCCATCCCGGGCTGGTCCTCGAAGGGACGGGCCAGCACCTCCACGAGCTCCGCGAAGGGCGCGTCATCGTCCCGGTCGACCGCCGCCCGGATCACGGCCTCGACCCGATGGTTGCGCGGGATGAAGGCCGGGCTGACCGCGCGCATCGCGGCGCGGCGAGCCTCGCCGTCCTGAGGTTCGGCCGCGAGGCGCGCGCGCCAGCCCGTCGCCCAGCGATCGAAGGCGGTCGGGTCGACGAAGAGTTCGCGCACGGGCTCGTCGGACGCGGGACCGAGCGCCGCGTCCGCGAGCCGCCGGAACGTGAGGGTGAAATCCGCCCCGTTCTCCGCCATCGCGCTCAAGAGGCCCGAGACCAGCTCCGCGTCGCCCTCCTGTTCGGTCGCGAGCCCCAGCTTCGCGCGTAGACCCGCGAGGTAGTTCGCCTGGAAGCGGGGCGGGAAGGCCGCGAGCGCCGCCTCGGCCTCGCTCATCGCGACGCTCTCGTCGTCCGAGATCAGCGGCATCAGCGTCTCAGCAAGACGCGCGAGGTTCCAGTGCGCGATGCGGCCCTGGTTCGCGTAGGCATAACGCGCGCCCTGGTCGATCGAGCTGAACACGGTCGCCGGGTGATAGGTATCCATGAAGGCACACGGCCCGTAATCGATCGTCTCGCCCGCGACCGACATGTTGTCGGTGTTCATCACGCCGTGGATGAAGCCGACGAGGAGCCAGCGCGGGATCAGGTCCGCCTGCGCGGCCACGACCGAGTCGAGGAGCGCGCGGTAGGGATGCGGGGCGTCGCGCGCCGCCGGGTAGTGGCGGGCGATCACGTGGTCGGCGAGTGCCCGCAATCCCTCGACGTCGCGCCGCGCGGCGAAGAACTGGAAGGTGCCGACCCGGATGTGGCTCGACGCGACGCGCGTGAATACGCCGCCCGGCAGCATCGTCTCGCGCATCACGGCCTCGCCGGTTGCGACCGCCGCGAGCGCGCGCGTCGTCGGGATGCCGAGCGCCGCCATCGCCTCGCTCACCACGTATTCACGCAGCACCGGCCCCAAGGCGGCGCGCCCGTCGCCGCGCCGCGAGAAGGGGGTCGGGCCGGAGCCTTTCAGCTGGATGTCGCGGCGCGCGCCGTCGCGGTCGAGCACCTCGCCTAACAGGATCGCCCGCCCGTCGCCGAGCTGCGGCACGAAGTTGCCGAACTGGTGGCCCGCGTAAGCGGCCGCGATCGGGTCCGCGCCCTCCGGCACGGCGGCGCCGGCCAGAACAGCGACCCCGTCGGGCGAGGCCAGCCAGTCCGGATCGAGCCCGAGCCGGAGCGCGAGGTCGCGGTTCAGGCGGATGAGCCGCGGGCCGCTGACCGGCGTCGGCGGCGTGCGGGCGAAGAAGCGGTCCGGCAGGCGGACGTAGCTGTTCGTGAACGGGAAATGCGCCGTCATGTCGCCACCACGTGTCGGGCCAGAGACCGGGAGATCGTGCGCCGCCGGCCTGCATTCAACGCTCTTGCGAAGCAGGACACATCGACATACATGCTGATCATAAGCACCCTTATGACAAGCATCTTGTGACATCCGTCCACCAGCCTACTCTTGGCTTCGTCCTGCACGACGTCGCGCGCTTCCTGCGCCGCCGCTTCGAGCAGCACGCGCGCGGCCTCGGACTCACGCGCTCGCAATGGCAGGTCCTGGCGTTCCTGGCGCCGAACCCCGGCATCCACCAGGCGGCGCTCGCCGACATGATCGACATCGAGGCGATCACGCTCGTGCGCATCCTCGACAAGCTGGAGAGCCGCGGGCTCGTCGAGCGGCGGCAGCACCCGAAGGACCGGCGGCTGTGGCTCCTCCACCTCACGCCCGATGCCCACCCGCTGCTTGAACAGATGCGCGAGCTCGGGGAGGTGACGCGTGCGGAGGCCCTGGCCGGCATCCCCGAGCCCGAGCGCCAGCAGCTGACCCGCATGCTGACCCTGATGAAGACGAACCTGATCGAGGCCTGCGACCGGCCCGTCGATGCACGGAAGGTGAACCATGGCTGAGCCGTCGCTCCGCACCCGCCCCACCGCGCTCCGCTCGGACAACGATGGCCCGACCGTCGCACGCATCGAGCCCGCGTCGCTTCGCGAGACCGCGACGCCCACGCCGACGCCCGTCGCCGAGACCCCGGCCGAGGGCGGCTCGCGCCGGCGCTGGCTGCGGCCGCTCCTCTTCGCGCTCCTGCCGCTGGCGCTGATCGCGGGCGTCTACTTCTACGTGGTCGGCGGGCGCGTCATGTCGACCGAGAACGCCTACGTGCGCGCCGACATGGTGGGCGTCTCGACCGACGTGTCGGGCATCGTGTCCGAGGTCGACGTGCAGGAGAACCAGCACGTGAACGTCGGTGACGTCCTGTTCCGGCTGGACGACCTGCCGTTCCGTCTCGCGGTGACCCGCGCGGACGCGCAGATCGGCATCGTGGCGGCCGAGCTCGGCGCGCTCAAGACGAGCTACCGCGACATGCAGGCCCAGATCGCGCAGGCGCAGGTCGACGTCGACTACTACGAGCGCGAGGTCGAGCGGCAGCAGCAGCTCATCGCGCGCAACATCGCCTCCCAGGTCACCTTCGAGAGCGCCCAGCGCAACGTCCAGTCGGCCCGCCAGAAGGTCGCCTCGCTCGACCAGCAGCTCGCCGGCATCCAGGCGAACCTCGCGGGCGACCCGAATATCCCGGTCGAGAAGCACCCGCGCTCCATCCAGGCCGTCGCCCAGCGCGACGAGGCCGCGCGCCAGCTCGCCCACACGGTCGTGAAGGCCCCGATGGGCGGCATCGTGACGAACGTGCCCTCCCTCCAGCCCGGCCAATACCTCGCCTCCTCGACCGCCGCCTTCAGCGTCGTGGCGACCGACCACATGTGGATCGACGCGAACCCGAAGGAGACGGAGCTGACCTACGTGCGGCCGGGCCAACCGGTCGAGATCGCGGTCGACACCTACCCGGACCACACGTGGCACGGCACGGTCGAGAGCGTGAGCCCGGCCTCCGCGGGCAGCTTCTCCCTCCTGCCGGCGCAGAACACGAGCGGCAACTGGGTGAAGGTCGTGCAGCGCATCCCGATGCGGGTTCGCATCGACACGCCGGCCGGAAAGCCGCCGCTGCGCGCTGGAATGAGCGTCGTCATCGACGTCGATACGGGCCACGCCCGCGGAGTGCCGAGTTTCCTCGCGGGCTTGTTCGGCCGGAGCCCGCGCCGCGATGGCTGAGCTGCCTGCCGTGCCCGCCTTCGTGAAGGTCGCGAACCGCGGCGCGATCACGGCCTGCGTCATCCTCGCGGTGATCATGCAGGCGCTGGACACGACGATCGCGAACGTGGCGCTGCCCTACATCCAGGGCAGCGTGTCGGCCTCGGCCGACCAGATCAACTGGGTGCTGACCTCCTACATCGTGGCGGCCGCGATCATGACGCCGCCCTCCGGCTGGCTCGCGAGCCGCTTCGGGCGCAAGCGCATCCTGCTCGTGTCGATCGCGGGGTTCGTGGCGGCCTCGATCCTGTGCGGGCTCGCGCAGTCGCTCGTGCAGATCGTGGCGTTCCGGTTGCTCCAGGGTTTCTTCGGGGCGGCGCTCGTGCCGCTCTCGCAATCGATCCTCCTCGACATCTACACGCCGCAGGAGCGCGGCTCCGCGATGGCGCTCTTCGGCGTCTCGGTCATGGTGGGCCCGGTGCTCGGCCCCGTGATCGGCGGATGGCTGACCGATCATCTGAGCTGGCGCTGGGTGTTCTACATTAATCTCCCGCTCGGGATGCTGGCCTTCGCGGGCGTCACCGCCTTCGTGTCCGAGACCGTGGTCAACCGGGAGAGCCGCCTCGACTGGCTCGGCTTCGGGATGCTCAGCCTCTCGATCGCGGCGTTGCAGCTGTGCCTCGACCGCGGCGAGCAGCTCGACTGGTTCGGCTCGGGAGAGGTCGTGATCGAGGCGGTGGTGGCGGCCTCGGCCTTCTACGTGTTCCTCGTCCACACCTTCACGGCGAAGACACCCTTCGTGAACCCGAGCCTGTTCCGGGACCGCAACTTCGCGGTCGGCATCCTCTTCATCTTCATCGTGGGGATCACCTACCTCGCGTCGCTCGCGCTGATGACACCCTACCTCCAGACCCTGATGGGCTATCCGGTGGTGACGGCCGGCATCGTGATGGGGCCGCGCGGCGTCGGTACGATGGCGTGCATGTTCCTGGTCGGGCGGCTGATCGGGCGCGTCGACATCCGCCTGCTCCTCGCGATCGGTCTCGGGCTCACCGCGTGGGCGATGTACGACATGACGGGCTGGACGCCCGACGTGTCGCAGTGGACGATCGTGTCGACGGGCTTCGTCCAGGGCGCGGGCCTCGGCTTCCTGTTCGTGCCGCTGACGACCGTCACCTTCTCGACGCTGCCCCCCGAGAGGCGCGGCGACGGAACCGGGCTCTACAACCTGTCCCGCAATATCGGGTCGGCGGTCGGGATCTCGGCCGTCACCGCGCTCCTCGCCGAGAACACGCAGGCGAACCACGCGGAGATCGGGGCCTATGTCACGCCCTTCAACCGGCTCCTGCAGCAGCCCGACATGATGAACGCGCTGAACCCGCTGACGCTCGCCGGCCGTTCGGCGCTCGACGCGATCGTGACGTTCCAGGCGACGGTCATCGCGTATATCGACGA
>CAXUHE010000074.1:0-2966 GCA_964250725.1 uncultured Enterovirga sp.
GCGGCAGCATCGCGTACTCGGCCGTGACCCAGCCCTTGCCGGAGCCGCGCAGCCACGGCGGGCCGCGCTCCTCCAGCGAGGCCGTGCACAGCACCTTGGTGTTGCCGAAGGACACGAGGCAGGACCCCTCGGCGTATCTCGCGACCCCGCGCTCCAGCGTCACGGGGCGCAGCTCGTCGGGCCGGCGTTTCGAGGGCCGCATCGCGTCGTTCTCCAGTCGGGACGGCGCGCTGTGTACGGGCGGCCCGCCCATGCCGCAAGGGCGCGACGCCGGGCGGCCTTGCGCGGCGCGTCCGCGCTCGTCACAGTCCCGTCACGGGAGGACGACCGCCCGTCACGGAACGCGATCCCGCACGGGAGGACGATCGACCGCACGATGAACATGTCGACATCGCCGACGCCGCTCCAGGCGCGCGCCATCCGTGAGCTGAACGACCGCTCCCGCGAGATCTTCCGGCAGATCGTCGAGAGCTATCTGGCGACCGGCGAGCCCGTCGGGTCGCGCAACATCTCCCGCATCATCCCGATGTCGCTCTCGCCGGCCTCCGTCCGCAGCGTCATGCAGGACCTAGAGGCCGCGGGCCTGATCTTCGCGCCCCACACGAGCGCCGGCCGGCTGCCGACGCAGGTGGGCCTGCGCTTCTTCGTGGACGCGCTCCTCGAACTCGGCGACGTCGCGGCGGACGAACGCACGCGCATCGAGGCCCAGATGCGCTCCGCCGCCTCGAACCGCACCTTCGAGACCGCGCTCGCGGAGGCCTCCACCATGCTGTCCGGCATCTCGCGGGGCGCGGGCGTCGTGGTGACCACCAAGACGGACGCGCGGCTGAAGCATGTCGAGTTCGTGCGGCTGGATCCCGGCCGGGCGCTCGTCGTGCTCGTGGCCGAGGACGGGTCCGTCGAGAACCGGCTGCTGGCCCTGCCGGCGGGCCTGCCGGCCTCCGCCCTGAGCGAAGCGTCGAACTTCCTCAACGCGCGGATCGCAGGGCGGACGCTCGCCGAGCTCCGGGGCGATATCGAGCATCGCCGCGCCGAGATGGAAGGCGAGCTCGACGCGCTGACCGCGAAGCTCGTCGAGGCCGGCCTCGCGCGCACCGTCGGCGGGCCCGATCCCCGCCAGCTCATCGTGCGCGGCCAGGCGAACCTGCTCGAGGACCTCAAGGCCGCCGAGGACCTGGAGCGGATCAGGCTCCTCTTCGCGGACCTCGAGACCCAGACGGACGTGATCGAGCTCCTGACGCGCGCCGAGGGCGGCGAGGGCGTGCGAATCTTCATCGGGTCGGAGAACCGGCTCTTCTCGATGTCCGGCTCGTCGATCGTGGCGGCCCCCTTCCGCGACGACCAGCAGCGCATCGTGGGGGTCGTGGGCGTCATCGGCCCGACGCGGCTCAACTACGCGCGCATCGTGCCCATGGTGGATTTCACCGCGCGCGCCGTGTCGCGGCTGCTGGAGCGCGATCCGCGGAACTGGGAGCCGGTCCCGCGGTGAGGTCGCACGATGCGATGGATTGACGGGACGGGCGCGCGGGCCGACACTTCATGCATGCGCAGCCTCGCCCACCTCGTCCTGATCGCGACCGTCACGCTCGCGGCCGTGCCATCGGCCCTGCTCGCGGCTGCGCCCGCGACGCCGGAGGCCGGGCGGGCCGCGCCCCCGGCCCGCTCGGGCGAGGCGGGACGCCGGGCGACGCTCGACGACCTCTTTGCCCGGCTCGCGGCCGCGAAGGACGAGGAGGAGGCGAAGGGGGTCGCGCAGCTCATCGAGCGCCGGCTCCAGCGCTCCGGCAGCGACACGGCCGACCTCCTCATGGTGCGCTCGGGCGAGGCGCTGGAGAGCAAGGACGCGGCGCTCGCGATCGAGCTCCTCGACCGCGTGACGCAGCTGAAACCCGACTGGGCCGAGGCCTGGGCACGGCGCGCCAGCGCCTTCTACCTGCTCGACGACCCGGTCGACGCGATGGCCGACCTCCACAAGGCGCTGGAGCGCGAGCCGCGGCTCTTCGGCGCCTGGGCGGCGCTCGGCCAGATCGCGATGGCGAACGACGACAAGAGACAGGCGCTCGCGGCCTTCCGGCGCGCGCTCGCGATCCATCCCTTCCTCGACGTCAAGCGGATCGTCGAGCGCCTCGCGCCCGATATCGACGGCCGAGACCTTTAAGGCTTGGGCGGGGCCGTCGGCGCGCCGGCGCGGCCGGGATCGGTGAGCTGGATCGTCCAGCTCTTCTGCTCGCCGGTATCCACCTCGAAGAACCCCGACTGGTCGAACCCGCGCGCGAGGCAGTCCTCGACACCCCGGATGGTGAACTCGCGCTCGCGCGTGCACATGGAGGAGCGGCCGCTCCACTCGCCGCCCCGGTCGTAATCGAGCGCGTAGACGTAGAAGAAGCGCGCGCCGAGCTCGCCGTCGAGCAGCGTCTCGCAGGCGCGGGGCGCGACGTTCCACCAGCCCTCCGTCACCCAGCCGTTCGCGTCGCGGTAGCCGAGCGAGATCCCGACGCGGCTCTCGGTGACGTTGCAGAGCCTGAGGTCGGCGCGCGCCGGCCCGGAGCCCAGCAGCGCGGCGAGCGTCAGGAGACCGAGCCAGGCGCAGCGCCGGCACCAGGCCGTCACGTCACGCTCGCCCGTTCGGGCCGGGGGCGCGCGGTCCAGATGCCGACGAGGATCAGCGCGCCCCCGAGGCACTGGACGGCGGTCAGAGGCTCGCCGAGCCAGAGCGACCCGGCGGCCGCCGCCACGATCGCCTCCAGGAAGATGACGAGCGAGGAGAACACGACCGGCAGCCGCCCGAGCGCGACGGACAGGAGGCCCTGCCCGCCCGCGTGGCTGATCCAGGCGAGTGCGAGGAGCGTCGCCCAGCCCCCGCCGGACGACGGCCAGAACCGGCCGTGATCGAGCGCGAGCGCCACGATGCCCATGAGCGCGGCCGTCACGAGCGAGAGCCCGAACGTGACGCGCGCCGACTTCGC
>CAXUHE010000074.1:2976-16525 GCA_964250725.1 uncultured Enterovirga sp.
CGCCGGCGCGACGCCGCGCGCGGTCGACCGCCAGGAAGTACAGCCCGAAGAACATCGCGGTCGCGACGCCCTGGAGGTCGCCCGTGACGCGGGCCGGCGCGATCTCCAGGCTCTCGCCGAGGAGCGCCGCGCCGCCCCCGAGGCAGAGCGCGAGGCCCCCGAGCGTGCCGGCGCCCGGCCGGCTCCGGACGACGAGCCAGGTCGCCAGCACCACGAAGACCGGCGCGGTCGTGGCGAAGAAGGTCGCGTTCGCGACGCTCGTGCCGAGGATCGCGAGGTGCCAGAAGAACAGGTCGCCCGTGAAGGCGAGGCCCGCCAGCGCCGCGCCGCGGCCGACGAGCGGCCGGATGGCGGGCGATGATCCGGCCTCGTCGAACCGCATCCAGGCGTAGAGGAGCGGCAGCGACAGCGCGACCCGCCAGAAGGCCGACGCGAACGGGCCGATCTCCGCCGACGCGTAGCGCACGAAGACGGGCGAGACCCCCATCGCGGCCGCCCCGAGGCAGAGCGCCGCGAGCGGCACCGCGAGGGACGCTGCTTGCGGGACCGAGACGGCCGGGCGCGCGGTCGCGGCGTGTTGCGCGACGGGATCGGCCAGGGCCGTGCGATCAGGCGTCAACGGTGCCATATGGGTTGCGGGCGGATCGACGGCGCGCCGTCACGGGCCTGAATCGGACGAGAGCCGTCCCTACGACACAATGCGCCGAGCGTCACGACCGACGGTGCCGATTGGGAAGTTTGCCATGGCGATGGACGACACGAACACGACCGAGCTCGAGGCGGCGGCGTTCCGCCGGCTCGTGGCGCATCTGCGCGACCATCCCGAGGTGCAGAACATCGACCTCATGAACCTCGCGGGCTTCTGCCGGAACTGCCTCTCGAACTGGCTGAAGGAGGCGGCCGACCGGCACGGCGTCCCGCTCACCAGGGAGGAGAGCCGGACCCACGTCTACGGCATGCCCTACGAGGAGTGGAAGGCGCGCCATCAGGCCGAGGCGACGCCGGACCAGGCGGCGGCGTTCACGGCCGCCAAGCATTGATGCGCTCAGAAATCGACCGCCCGCCCGGCGATCTCCCAATCATCGTAGCGCACGGGCTCCAGCCCGCCGCGTCCCGCCTTCTCGGGCACGGCAGCGATCGTGGCCGCGTGCGCGTCGATCGCGGCCCGGCGCGCCTCCGCTTCCGCGAGGGCGCGTCGCGCGGCCTCGCTCGGGGTTCGCGTGACCTCGGCCACGTCGGCCTGCGCCGCAGTCTCAGGGATGTCGGTCCGGTCGTCGCTCATCTCCGGCAGGTGTGGCCGCGATGACGCCGCGTCAAGATCGGCGGCGGGACGCTCCCGCACGACGCCGAGCGGTCGACGACGCACCCGCATCGTCACCCCCGCCCGACGCGGCCGGGATCGCGCCCCGGCGCGCGGCGGTCGCGGCCGTGACCGAGGTCCTGCGCACCGGCATCCAGCTCGACGACGCGCTCGCCCGCGTGGCGGGCGAGAACGCGCCGCTCGCGCGCGCCATCGCGGTCTCGACCTTCCGGCGCTTCGGCACGATCTGGCGCGCGCTCGAGACGAGGCTGCCGAAGGGCATGCCGGGCGACCCGGAGGCGCTGGCCCTGCTCGCGACAGGGGCCGCGCAGGTGCTCCTGCTCGACGTCGCGGACCACGCGGCGGTCGACCTCGCGGTGCGGCTCGCGCGCGAGAACCCGCGCTTCGGGCACCTGTCCGGCCTCGTCAACGCCCTGCCGCGGCGTCTCGCGCGGGAGCGCGACGCGATCCTCGCGGACGACGATCCGATGCGCGACGTGCCCGAATGGCTGAAACTCCGCTGGGTCGCGGCCTACGGGCCGGCGCGGGCCGCCGCCATCGCGGCCGCCAACCGGGACGGTGCGGCGATCGACATCACGGTGCGGTCCGACCCGGAGGGCTGGGCAGGGCGGCTCGGCGCGACCCTGCTGCCGACGGGCAGCCTGCGGCTTTCCGACCGCACCGCGATCCGCGACCTCGCGGGCTTCGCCGAGGGCGAATGGTGGGTGCAGGACGCGGCCGCCGCGATCCCGGCGCGCCTCCTCGACGTGCGGCTGGGGGAGCGCGTCGCGGATCTCTGCGCAGCGCCCGGCGGCAAGGCCGCCCAGCTCGCGGCCACGGGCGCGACGGTGACCGCAATCGACCGCTCCGCGTCCCGCCTCAAGCGGCTCGCGGCCAATCTCGAGCGCCTGCGCCTCGCCGTCGAGATCGTGCAGGCGGATGCCACGACCTTCGCGGCGGAGCCGTTCGACGCGGTCCTGCTCGACGCGCCGTGCAGCGCGACCGGGACCATCCGCCGCCACCCCGACGTCGCCTGGACGAAGCGCGAGGCGGACCTCGCGAGCCTCATGGGCCTCCAGACGCGCCTGCTCGACCGGGCCGCGACCCTGGTCAGGCCGGGCGGCCGGCTCGTCTACTGCGTGTGCTCGCTGGAGCCCGAGGAGGGCGAACGGCAGGCCGGGGCGTTCCTGGCGCGTCACGCGGAGTACCGGCGCGTTCCGGTCGGTGCGGGCGAATGCGGCCTCACGCCCGGTCTCGTCAGCCCCGAGGGCGACCTGCGTACCACGCCCGCCGCCTGGGCGGACCGGCCGGGAATGCGCCCGGGTCTTGACGGGTTCTTCGCCGCACGCTTCGCCCGGCGACCCTGACGCGCGAAAACCTCGTGAGGCAAACGGCTTACTGAGAGTTAAGCCGATTGCGCAATTATCTGCCGACATGCCGTCGGGCGTGGATCAGTGAGGACGTCGAGTGGCAGGCGCGCCGGATCGCTGGCGAATTTACGGTCTGGCACTTCGCGAGGCCGGCGGGACGATTCCACGCGGACTCCGACGTCTCGTCCGCTTGCCGCGCGTGCGGACCGTGCGCCCCGAGCGGCTGCTCTTCGCGCCCCAGGACCTGCGCACGGCAGACCCGGTCGTCGCCGAGGACGTGTATTCGGGGCTCTTCACCTTCGCGGGTCGATCCGTGCAGACCGGCGGCCGATCGCCCTTCACGGCGGCACCTCCGTCGGAGGCCTGGAGCGAAGCGCTGTACGGGTTCGGTTGGCTCCGCCATCTCAAGGCCGCCGAGACCCAGCTCGCGCGCGACAACGCGCGGGCGCTCGTCGCCGAGGCCGTCGGGCGCCGACGCCGGGACCTCCGGCACGGACCGGCGCGGCGCACCAAGGTGGTGGCCCGGCGGCTCGTCGCGTTCCTGTGCCAATCCCCGCTCGTCCTCGTGTCGGCCGAGCACGAACTCTACACGAACGTCTTGCGGGCGATCGGCCGCGATGCGCTGGCGCTCGAGCGGGATCTCGTGACGGTGCGCAAGCCCTCCGACCGGCTCGCCGCCGCGATCGCGCTCTCCTACGCGGCGCTCTGCTGTGGCGGTCTCGAGAACCGCCTCCGGGGCGCCACGCAGGCGCTCTCGCGCGAGCTCGACGCGCAGATCGGGCCCGATGGCGGCCATGTCAGCCGCCATCCGGGCATCCTGGTCGACATCCTGCTCGACGTCCTGCCGCTGCGGCTGATCTACGCCAGCCGGGGCATCGAGACGCCGCCCGCGCTCACGGGCGCGATCGAGCGCATCATGCCCATGCTGCGCCACCTCCGGCACGGTGGCGGCGAGATCGCGCTGTTCAACGGCATGGGACATACCTCGCTCGGCCACGTGGCGACCGTTCTGTCGCATGACGACACGCGCGGCTTGCTGCCGACGCTCCCGACGGCCTCGGGCTACGCCCGCATGGCGGCGGGCGACACGATCGTGCTCTGCGAAGTCGGGGCTGCCCCGCCGCTGCTCTCGTCGGTGGCGGCCCATGCGGGATGCCTCTCCTTCGAGATGTCCTGCGGCGATGCCCGGCTCGTCGTGAACGGCGGCGCGCCGAAGGCCGAGGGGGCGGGGCGGCGCCTGTCGCGCGAGACGGACGCCCACTCGACGCTCGAACTCGGCGGAACGTCCTCCGCCCGTATCCTCGCGGAGCGGCAGGGCGCGACGGCGCGCTGGCTGCTCCGTCGCGTCGGTCCCGTGATCGCGCTCGGGCCGGCCCAAGTCGAGGTTGAGCTCGAGGCCGAACACCGCGACGAACCGGACGGGGTCACGCTCACGGCCCGCCACGACGGGTACGCGGGACGTTTCGGCGTCCTGCACGAGCGCCGGCTGCACCTGTCGACCGACGGCAGGTCCCTGGAGGGCCAGGACCGGCTGGTCGCGGCAGGCGGCTCCGCCCAGCGTCCGGCCGACTCGGTCCTGCGCTTCCACCTCCATCCGGCCGTGCAGGTCGCTCCCGGAGAGGATGACCGCTCGGCGACGCTCTCCCTGCCGAACGGGGCGCGATGGAGCTTCTCGGCCGTGTCGCCCTTCAGCATCGAGGAGAGCGTCTTCTACGGCGGCGCGGAGGGTTGGCGTCCGACACGCCAGATCGTGCTGCGTCACGAGGCCGGCCCACTCGACCACGACGTCACGGTCGCGTGGCGCTTCGCTCGCGCGGACCTGCCCCGCAAGGACGACCCGGTCCGCGAGGAAGAACCCGAATAGCGCCCCCGCGGCTATCCGTGGTAAGCGCCCGCCGCCCCCGACCAGGAACCGCCATGCCGTCCGACACGCGGCGCGTCACGCGCGCGCTCATCTCCGTCTCCGACAAGGCGGGGCTCGTACCCTTCGCGGCGGCTCTGGCGGCACGCGGGATCGCGCTCGTCTCGACCGGCGGCACCCACGCGGCGCTCGCCGCCGCGGGGCTCGCGGTCGCGGAGGTCTCCGACCTGACGGGCTATCCCGAGATGATGGACGGGCGCGTGAAGACGCTGCATCCGGGCGTCCATGGCGGGCTCCTGGCGGTGCGGTCCAATCCCGAGCATCAGGCCGCGATGCTGGCGCACGGCATCCAGCCCATCGACCTCCTGGTGGTCAACCTCTACCCGTTCGAGGCGACGCTCGCGCGCGGCGCCGGATACGACGAGTGCGTCGAGAACATCGACATCGGCGGACCGGCGATGATCCGCGCGGCCGCGAAGAACCACCGCGACGTCGCGGTCGTGGTCGAGCCCGCGGATTACGATGCGGTGCTGGCCGACCTCGCGGCGCATGACGGGGCGGTCACGCTGACGCTGCGCCGACGCCTCGCGCAGACCGCCTACGCGCGCACCGCCGCCTACGACGCGGCGATCTCGAACTGGCTCGCGGGCGAGATCGGCGAGGCGACGCCCGTCTACAGGGCGATCGGCGGCAGGCTCGCCCGGACCATGCGATACGGCGAGAACCCGCACCAGGAAGCCGCCTTCTACCGCACGCCGGACGGCCGGCCCGGGGCCGCGACCGCCCGGCAGGTCCAGGGCAAGCAGCTCTCCTACAACAACGTCGGCGACACCGACGCCGCGCTCGAATGCGTGGCGGAGTTCGATCCCGCCCGCACGGCCGCGGTCGCGATCGTCAAGCACGCCAATCCGTGCGGCGTCGCCGAGGGCGCGACGCTGGCGGAGGCCTACGAGGCCGCGCTGCGCTGCGATCCGGTCTCCGCCTTCGGGGGCATCGTGGCGCTGAACCAGCCGCTCGACGCGGATGCGGCGCGCCGCATCGTGGAGATCTTCACCGAAGTGATCATCGCGCCGGGCGCGAGCGAGGAGGCGATCGCGATCGTGGCCGCGAAGAAGAACCTGCGCCTGCTCCTCAGCGAGGGCCTGCCGGACCCGCGCGCGGCCGGTCTCGTGATGCGCAGCGTCGCGGGCGGCTTCCTGGCGCAGGGCCGGGACAACGCGGTCGTGGACGACATGGACCTGCGGGTCGTGACCCGCCGGCAGCCGACCGGGGCCGAGCTCTCGGATTTGCGCTTCGCGTTCCGGGTCGCGAAGCACGTGAAGTCGAACGCGATCGTGTACGCGAAGGGCGGCGCGACGGTCGGGATCGGGGCCGGCCAGATGAGCCGGGTCGATTCCTCGCGCATCGCGGCCTGGAAGGCCGCCGAGGCTGGAAAAGCCGCGGGCGCGCCGGAGAGCCTCGCGCGCGGATCGGTCGTGGCGTCCGACGCGTTCTTCCCCTTCGCGGACGGGCTGCTCGCGGCCGCCGAGGCGGGCGCGACCGCCGTGATCCAGCCGGGCGGCTCGATGCGCGACGACGAGGTGATCCGGGCCGCCGACGAGGCCGGGCTCGCGATGGTTCTCACCGGCCACCGTCACTTCCGGCATTGAGCCGGGCTGGCCGGAGGGCGTTCGCCGGCCTCAGCGCCGGCGCGCTCCGTGACGGACGGAGAGGATCGTCAACCGGTTCATCGTCCGCTCGACGTAGTGGACGATGATGTAAGGCGGATGGACCCGCTCCCGCGTGCCGGGGAGCCGCCCCTGACGGCCGATCTCCGGAAAGTCGGTCTCCGCGATACGTTGGATGCGCTCGCGAAGGCCACGGATGACACGGTCTGCCGCGCGGGATTGTCTCTCGCGATGTAGGCGTAGATCGCCTCGAGCTCGCGCGCCGCGCGGTCCCGGGTGACGACCTTCATCCCCGAAGACGATCGAGTCGCCGGTCGAGCTCGTCGAGCGACAGGGTTGTCTCGTCGCGATCGTTCATGCGGTGCCTCAGCTCCTCGACGTCCTCGTCCGATAGCTGCCAAGCCTCCGCGTCGCCCGGAGCCTCGATCGTCTCAAGTGCGTCGATCGCCCGCTCCTGAAGCTCGACGGGCCACGTGTCGATGCGGTCGAGGATGGTCTGGAGCGCCGGGATCGCCATGATCTCAATCTACCATCGGGCGCGGGATGGCACCAGACACGGTGCATGGGACCATGCGGCCCGACGGACGGATTCAGCCCCGGCGCCGGCGCGCGCCGTGCGTGACCGAGAGGACGACGATCTCGTCCCGGACGGGATCGTGCCGGTAGACGACGATGTATTTTCCTTCGACGATCTGACGTGTTCCACGAAGTCGGCCACGTCTGCCAATATCGGTAAAACCTGTCACTGCCATGAGTTCGAAATGAGCGTCGATACGCTTGACCAGCGCTTCGGCAGCTCGTCGGTTCTCTTGGCCGATATAGGTCACGATGGAGCGCAACTGCCGTTCCGCAGCCCGCAGGAAGCGGACATTCACTTCAGATAATCGGCGAATGCCTGCCGGAACTCCTCGAACGACATCGTCGGCTCGTCCGGGTTGTTCATCCGCCGCTCGATCTCGACCATGTCCTCGTCCGAGATCGTCAAGTCGTCCTCGTCACCCTCGGCGTCGAGCACGCCTGCGATCTCCGCCAGGCGCTCCTGGCGCTCGACGGGCCACGTGTCGATGCGGTCGAGGATGGTCTGGAGCGCCGGGATCGCCATGACCCCAACCTATCACCGAGCGCCCTACCGCACCACCAGATCGAGCGTGTGCCGTGACAGGATCTCTGGGCCGGACGCGGTCGTGAGGATCGTCTGGCCGGGGCACATCGCGGTGTTCGTCGCGGAATCGGCCAGGATCATGTGCAGGAAGAAGACCTGGTTCGGCTCGATCGGGGTCGGCTCGCCCGCGTAGATCATCGGCACGTCCATCCAGTTCGGCTCGAAGACGGCGCCGAGCGAGTAGCCGCAGGCGTTCATGCGCGCGCCGGACAGGCCCGCCGCGTCGAACGCGCGGGCATGCGCCGCGTAGGCGTCCCCGACCACGTTCCCGACCCGGAACGCGTCGACGACCGCCGCCATCGCGTCGAGCGCGACCGAATGGTAGCGCCGGTGCAGGTCGCTCGCCCGCCCGATGCAGATCGTGCGCATCAGGCACGCGTGGTAGTGGCGGTACGCGCCCGCGAACTCGATCGTGAGCTGGTCGACCGCGTCGAGGCGGCGGCGCCCGGAATGGGTCCGGCACAGCAGCGCGTGGTCGCCCGACCCGATGATGATCGGGTTGCCCGCGTCGTCGCCCCCGCCCCGGTAGATCGCGCCGTACATGGCGGCCAGGATCTCGCCCTCGTCAGCGCCGGGTGCCGCCAGCAGATGCGCCGCGTCGAGCGCGTCGTCCGCGAGCTCGGCCGCGCGGCGCACGTAGGCGAGCTCGGCCGGGGATTTCACGAGGCGGAGCCGGCTCACGAGGTCGGACGCGTCCTCCAGCACCGCGAAGCCGTCGAGCGCCTGCGCGAGCCGCAACTGGTTGCGGCCGGTGAGCCCGTAGGAATCGTACTCGACGCCGAGCCGCGCACCCGCGCAGCCCCGTTCGGCCAGGATCTCCTTCAGGTCGAGCGCCGGGTTCGCGTTCGCGCCGTCGACCCAGATGCGGACGTCGTCGATCACGGAGGTGAGCCGCGCCTGCTCGAGGTCGGGCCGCCGCGTCAGAAGCACGCTCGAGCCATCGACCGCGAGGTGCAGGCACTGGAAGAACACGTAGCCGAACGTGTCGTAGCCCGTGAGGTAGTACATCGTCTCCTGGCGGAAGATCAGGAGCCCGTCGAGACCGCGCCGCGCCATCTCGCGGCACGTCGCCTCCCGGCGCGCCGCGTACTCGACATGCGTGAAGTGCAGCACGGCTCGGCTCCTCGTCCTCACGCCGGGCGAGGCGTGGCGCGTCAGGGTTAGCGCAGCCTTAACTGCCCGCCCCTAGGGTGGACCGCAACCCGCCTCTCGTGCCCCATGTCGTCTCCCCCATGATCACGCTCCGCCGTCACGAGACCTCGTTCGACCGTGCGTCGGCAGCGCTGAGCGGCTTTGTCCGCCGACGCGTCGCCGAAGCTGTCGGGCTGTGCCTGCTGGCGGCCGCGATCATCGCGGCGATCGCGATGGCGAGCTGGTCCGTGAACGATCCGAGCCTTAACAACGCGACGGCCGCGCCGGTGCGCAACCTCGTGGGCGCGCCGGGCGCGGTCGCGGCCGACCTCCTCATCCAGATGTTCGGGCTCGGCGCTGTCGCGCTGGTCCTGGTGCCGGCTGCCTGGGGCGTCAGGCTCATGCGGGGCCGCGGCTTCTCCCGGCCCGTCATCCGGGTCGTGCTGTGGCTCGCGGGCTCGGCGACCGCCGCCGCGACCGCGAGCGCGCTGCCGCCGACGAGCCGCTGGCCGCTGCCGACCGGGCTCGGCGGCGTCACGGGCGACGTCGTGCTCGGCGCGGCCCGCACGATCGGCCAGCTTCACGGCGCGACGGGATCAGCGCTTCTCGGCCTCGGCTTCGCGGCGCTCGCGATCCTGGCGCTGAGCGCGGCCTGTGGGTTCGGCGTCGAGATCGCGCCGGCCGAGAGCGCCGACAGGCCCGCGAGGGGCCGCGCCTACGACGACCGCGACGATGCGCGCGACGAGGAACCGAGCTTCGCGATCGTGGCTCTAGGGGCTGCCGCGCACGCGGTGATGAGCCTGAAGGCAGGCCTGCGCCGCAAGCTGGAAGCCGGCATCGAGCATCGCCGGCTCCGTCACGCAGAGGCCGAGTCCCGGCACGAGGAGGCGCTCTGGGCCGCGCGCGAGGCGGCCGCGACCCGCACGCCGCCGACGCGACGCGAGCCGGTCCCGGCCGCGCTCCGTCGCGACGCCGAGCGCCGCGAGCCCGCCTTCGACGACGACATGCCCGTGTTACCAGCCGCGACGGCCCGCAAGGTCCAGCCATTGCAGCAACCGGCGGACGAACCCGAGCTCGACGTTGAGGACGAGATCGATACGCCGGTCGCGCCGGATGTCGGCAGGTCGGGTCGCACCATCGTCGTGCCGGACCAGGCACCGCTCGATACGGAGATGGACGCCTTCGCGGACGAGACGATCGACGACGAACCGCTGCCTGACCCCTTGCCAGAGCTCGTCCGGCGCGAGGCGGCACGGGTCGAGATGCCGCGCACCTCTCGCGGTCCGGTCGCGGTCGCGGCGGGCCGCAAGCCCGTCGAGGTGAGCGCGCGCCCTGCCCCACCCGCGACCCGGCGCATCGACGCGCCGGCCGGCGCGCCGGAGGTCTACCAGCTGCCGCCGCTCCAGCTCCTCACGGAGGCGAAGAAGCAGGTCGCGACCGTGTCGAAGGACGCGCTCGAGCAGAACGCGACCCTGCTCGAATCGACGCTCGAGGATTTCGGCGTGCGCGGCGAGATCATCAACGTGCGCCCGGGACCGGTCGTCACGCTCTACGAGCTGGAGCCGGCGCCCGGCACCAAGTCGTCGCGAGTCATCGGGCTCGCGGACGACATCGCGCGCTCCATGTCCGCCGTCTCCGCCCGCGTGGCGGTCGTGCAGGGCCGCAACGCCATCGGGATCGAGCTCCCGAACCTGAAGCGCGAGACCGTGTTCCTGCGCGAGCTCCTGGCGACGGAGGATTTCGCGGTCTCCAAGCACAAGCTCGCGATCGCGCTCGGCAAGACGATCGGCGGCGAGCCCGTCATCGCCGACCTCGCCCGCATGCCGCATCTCCTCGTCGCGGGCACCACCGGCTCGGGCAAGTCGGTCGCCATCAACACGATGATCCTGAGCCTGCTCTACCTGCACAAGCCCGAGGCGTGCCGGCTCATCATGGTCGACCCCAAGATGCTGGAGCTCTCCGTCTACGACGGCATCCCGCACCTCCTCACCCCCGTGGTGACCGACCCGAAGAAGGCGGTCGTCGCGCTCAAATGGGCGGTGCGCGAGATGGAGGAGCGCTACAAGAAGATGTCGAAGCTGGGCGTGCGCAACATCGACGGCTTCAACGCCCGCGTCGCCGAGGCCGCCGCCAAGCACGAGGTCATCACGCGCACGGTCCAGACCGGGTTCGACCGCGAGACCGGCGAGGCGGTCTACGAGGACGAGATCATGGACCTCGTCCAGATCCCCTACATCGTGGTGATCGTCGACGAGATGGCCGACCTCATGATGGTCGCGGGCAAGGACATCGAGGGCGCGATCCAGCGCCTCGCCCAGATGGCGCGCGCGGCCGGCATCCACCTCATCATGGCGACGCAGCGCCCCTCGGTCGACGTCATCACGGGCACCATCAAGGCGAACTTCCCGACCCGCATCTCCTTCCAGGTGACGTCGAAGATCGATAGCCGCACGATCCTCGGCGAGATGGGCGCCGAGCAGCTGCTGGGCCAGGGCGACATGCTCTACATGGCGGGCGGCGGGCGCATCACGCGCGTCCACGGCCCCTTCGTCAGCGACCTCGAGGTCGAGAAGGTCGTGGCGCATTTGAAGCGCCAGGGCCGGCCGCAATACCTCGATTCCGTCACCGTGGACGACGAGGGCGGCACGACGGCTACGGCCGAGGACACGGCGGTCTTCGACAAGGGCGCTTTCGGAGACGAACCCGGCGACCCCTACGACCAGGCGGTCGCGGTCGTGCTGCGTGATAAGAAGGCCTCGACCTCCTATATCCAGCGTCGGCTCGGGATCGGCTACAACCGCGCGGCCTCCATCATGGAGCGCATGGAGACAGAGGGGATCGTCGGACCCGCGAACCACGCGGGCAAGCGCGAGATCCTGCTGGAAGGCCACGATGCCGGGATGGACGATTGAGCGGCGTCGTCGCCGTTTGCTGGAGTTGACGTCGATGCGTGATCGATCCCTGGCGGCCCTCGGGCTCGCCCTGCTGTGCGCCGCGGCGATGCCGGTCTCCGGCGCGATCGCGGCCTCGCGGGTCGCGGGCGTGCTGCCGCCGCCGCGGCCGGCCGCGCTCGGCCGCGTGACCGACGTGGTCGAGACGGGCTCGATCGTGCCCGTCGAAGCGCATCTCGCCAAATCCGGCCGCGGTCCGCTGCGGATCGTGCCCGCGGCCGCGACCGACGGGCCGGCACTCTCCGGCCGGGCCGCGATCGAGAAGGCGAACGCGGCGCTGAACGCGCTGACCTCGATGACGGCCGACTTCACCCAGACGAACGGGGACGGCCGCCAGCTCACCGGCACGATGTACCTCCAGCGCCCGGGCAAGCTGCGCTTCGAGTACGACAAGCCCTCGACGCTGGAGGTCGTGTCGGACGGCTCGACCGTCCTCGTGCGCGACCGCAAGCTCAACACGTCGGACCCCTACCCGATCTCGCAGACGCCGCTGAAGTTCCTGCTCGCGCGCCAGATCGACCTCACCCGCGAGGCGACCGTGACGTCGGTCGGCACGGAGCCGGACGGGGTCAGGATCTCGATCGAGGACACGACGACGCTCGGCGGCACCTCGAAGATCGCGCTCGTCTTCGATCCCGACATCGCGTCGCTCAAGCGCTGGCGCGTCGTCGACCCGCAGGGCTACACGACGAGCGTCACGCTCTCCGACATCGAGAAGAACCGCACCATCGACCCGCGTATCTTCATGCTGAACTACATGCGACCGGTGGAGTAGCCCGACCGTCCGGCGCTTCCGTCGGATCGCTTCGTAGGTTAGCTCGGGCGCGTACGTCCCGAGGATCGCCCGTGCAGCTGAAGGTCACCACCTGGAACATCAATTCGGTGCGGCTGCGCATCGCGCAGGTCGAGCGCGCGCTCGCCGAGATCCGCCCGGACATCCTGTGCCTTCAGGAGACGAAGTGCCCGAACGAGAACTTCCCGCTGTCGGTGCTGCAGGCTTTCGGCTACCCGCACGTCACCCAGGTCGGCATGAAGGGCTATAACGGCGTCGCGATCCTGTCGCGCCACCCCTTCGCGCAGGTCGAGCCGCACGCCTGGTGCGAGCGGGAGGATGCGCGCCACCTCTCGGTGACGCTGGGGCCGGAAGCGGGACCTGCGGCGGGCATCCAGATCCACAACTTCTACGTGCCCGCAGGCGGGGACGTGGCCGACCCGGCGGTGAACCCCAAGTTCAAGCACAAGCTCCAGTTCCTGGACGAGATGCGCGCCTGGGGCGGCACGCGCGAGCGCCGGCCCGCGATCCTGGTCGGCGACCTCAACGTCGCGCCGCTCGAGCACGACGTGTGGTCGCACAAGCAACTCCTCGACGTCGTGAGCCACACGCCGGTCGAGACCGAGCGGCTGGAGACGTTGCGCCGCGAGGGCGGGTGGGTCGACGCCGCCCGACACCTCACGCCCGAGCCGCAGAAGATCTACACGTGGTGGAGCTACCGCTCGCCCGACTGGGCGGCCGCCAACAAGGGCCGCCGCCTCGACCACGTCTGGGTCTCGGACGACCTCGGGGGCAGCCTGCGCTCGGTCGACGTGCACGGGTCGGCCCGCGGCTGGACGCGGCCCTCCGACCACGTTCCGGTCACCGCGACCCTGGAGCTGTGACGCGCGTTCGGCCGTGTCTCAACCCTCGATGCGCTCCATCATCCCCTGCACCTCGCTCAGGCCCTCGGTGATGTCCGCGAGGTCGTCCACGATGGCGGTGCGGATACGCGCCGCCGCGAGCGGAAATTCCTGCAGGACGCGCCGCATCAGGGTCGGCGAGATGCGCATCAGGCTCGACGCCTCGCGCGCCGTCGCGGAGGCGGGGCGCTGCATGCGCACGAAGAGCGCCATGCGGCCGACGAGCGAGCCCGGTCCCAGAAGGGCGGCATCCGCCTCGTCACCCGCCCGCTGGAAGGCCGCGATGAGCCCGGACATCACCACGTAGCCGCCATCGGAGCGCTCCCCGCGCCGGAACAGCACCTCCCCGGCCCGCAGGCGGCGCGTATCGGCCGAGAAGGCGATGATCCTCAGCGCGTCCGCCCCCATCAGCCCGAAGATCGGCGCCCGTCCG
>CAXUHE010000074.1:16535-16825 GCA_964250725.1 uncultured Enterovirga sp.
CCCGAGCACCGTGATCGTGTCCTCGAGCGCCATGGCGGCCCCTCAGGGCAGGAGCTTGTATCCGCCGGGCTCCGTGATCAGGATGCGGGCGGAGGAGGGGTTCGTCTCGATCTTCTGGCGCAGCCGGTAGACGTGCGTCTCCAGCGTATGCGTCGTGACGGTCGCGTTGTAGCCCCAGACCTCCTGGAGCAGGATGTCGCGCGAGACGACCTTCTGGCCGGCCCGGTAGAGGAAGCGCAGGATCGCGGTCTCCTTCTCGGTCAGCTTGAGCTTCGAGCCCTTCTCGCTGA
>CAXUHE010000075.1:0-16559 GCA_964250725.1 uncultured Enterovirga sp.
CGGCAGGTGATGCGGTTGCCGGTCCAGTTGTGGAAATACTCGTGCGCGATCACGGTCTCGATCCCCGCATAGTCGCCGTCGGTCGCGACGTCGGGGCTCGCCAGCACGTATTTGTCGTTGAAGATGTTGAGGCCCTTGTTCTCCATCGCGCCCATGTTGAAATCCGCCACCGCCACGACGTTGAACACGTCGAGGTCGTATTCGCGGCCGAACACTCGCTCGTCCCAGCGCATGGAGCGCTCCAGCGCGTCGAGCGCGTAGCCGGCGCGGGCCTCCTTGCCGGGCTCAACCCAGACCGCGATCTCGACCGTGCGGCCCGACAGGGTCGTGAAGGTCTTCGCGGTCTTCGCGAGCGCGCCGCCCACGACCGCGAAGAGGTAGCCGGGCTTCGGGAAAGGGTCCGACCAGACCACGTAGTGCCGTCCCGTGCCCTCGACCGGGCCCGCCTCGACGAGGTTGCCGTTGCCGAGCAGGATCGGTGCCTCCTCGCGCTCGGCCTCGATCCGCGTCGTGTAGACGGACAGGCAGTCCGGCCGGTCGAGCGCGTAGGCGATGCGCCGGAAGCCGTCCGCCTCGCACTGCGTGCAGTACACGCCGCCCGAGCGGTAGAGGCCCATCAGCTTGGTGTTCGCGGTGGGGTTCACCTGCGTGTCGATCGCGAGGGAGAAGGCGCGGTCCGGCGGCGCGAAGAGAGTGAACCCACCCGGGTCAGCCGTGTACCGGCCCGGCTCCAGCGCGACCCCGTCGAGTTCGGCCCCGTGGAACATGAGCTCGTCGCCGTCGAGCACCAGCGGCGCGCCCGGACGGCCGGCCGGGTTCGGCCGGACCTCCATGACGGAGCGGATCTGGGTCGCAATCGGGTGCAGGCGGATGTCGAGCGCGATCGTCGCGACGAGATGGTCGCTCGGGCGATAATCCGCGAGGCGGGTGACGGTGGCGGTGTCGGTTCTCATGTCCGGCTTATCGCCGAGTGGTCCCGGCCCCGCAATCACCTCGCGGCGACCCGCTACCCCGGACGGCCCCGATGCGGTATCCCGTCCCATCGGCGGCCCGCCCGCCCGGCCTCAGGACGACACACGATGGAATACCTGCACACGATGGTCCGCGTGACCGACCTCGACGCCTCGCTCGACTGGTACTGCAACAAGTTCGGGCTGGTGGAGGTGCGGCGCACCGTGAACGAGAAGGCGCGCTACACGCTGGTCTTCCTCGCGGCGCCGGGCGATGTCGAGCATGCGAAGAGCACGAGCGCGCCGCTCGTCGAGCTCACCTACAATTGGGACCCGGAAACCTACACGGGCGGGCGCAATTTCGGCCATCTGGCCTACCGGGTCGACGACATCTACGCGACCTGCCAGACGCTGATGGATGCGGGCGTGACGATCAACCGGCCGCCGCGCGACGGCCACATGGCGTTCATCCGCTCGCCCGACGACATCTCGATCGAACTCATCCAGAAGGACGGCTCCAAGGCGCCGGCCGAGCCGTGGGCGAGCATGCCGAACACGGGCGTCTGGTAGGCGACACCCTCGATGAGCGCTGCGCTTCACGTGTTCGGCGGAGGTGAGAGAGGGCTGAACACGAGCCCCTGGCGCTTCTCGGTCGCACCCATGATGGATTGGACGGACCGGCATTGCCGGGCCTTCCACCGCGTCCTGTCGCGCCGCGCGCTCCTCTACACGGAGATGGTGACGACCGGCGCGGTCATCCACGGCGACCGTGCGCGGCTCCTCGGGTTCTCGACCTGCGAGCACCCGCTCGCGCTGCAGCTCGGCGGATCGAACCCCTCCGATCTGGCGAGCGCGGCGCGGATCGGGGCGGATCTCGGCTATGACGAGATCAACCTCAATGTCGGCTGCCCGTCCGACCGCGTGCGGGACGGGCGTTTCGGGGCGTGCCTCATGCGCGAGCCTGAGCTCGTCGGCGCGTGCGTGGCCGCGATGGCGGCCGCGGTCGAGGTGCCGGTCACGGTCAAGTGCCGCATCGGGGTCGACGAGCAGGAGCCGGACGAGGCGCTGTTCGCGATGGCGGACGTGGTGTTCGCGGGCGGCGGGGCCGCGCTCGTCGTCCATGCCCGCAAGGCTTGGCTCCAGGGTCTGTCGCCGAAGGAGAACCGGGACGTGCCGCCGCTCGATTACCCGCTCGTGCATCGCCTGAAGCGCGAGCGTCCCGACCGTGCGATCGCGATCAATGGCGGCCTCGTCGACATCGGCGCAGCGATGACCCAGCTCCACCATGTCGACGGCGCCATGCTCGGACGCGCCGCCTACCAGGACCCGGCCGTGCTCATCGAGGTCGATTCCAGGGTGTTCGGCGAGGCCGCGCCGGTCGCGGACGTGTTCGAGGCGGTCGCGTCCTACGAGCCTTACGTGGCGGACCGGCTGGCCGAAGGCGTCCGGCTCCACGCCATGACGCGGCACATGCTCGGCCTGTTCAACGGCCGGCCCGGTGCGCGCGCCTATCGTCGCCATCTCGCGACGGCCGGAACCGCGCGTGACGCCGGCCTTCACACGTTGAGGGAGGCCATCGCCCTCGTCTCGCGCGCGGACGTCATGGAGCAGGCGGCATGACCACGATCTTCGACGCCAAGGACCCCGACTTCGCCGGACGCGTCCGGCGCAGCTTCGCGCAGCAGACCATGATGGGCACGATCGGTGCGGTGCTGGATCGGGTCGAGCCCGGCCTCGTGGATGTCGTCCTGCCCGCCGCGCCGCACATCCTCCAGCAGCACGGCTTCATCCATGGAGGGGCCGTCTCGACGCTCGCCGACACGGCCTGCGGCTTCGCGGCGCTCAGCCTCGTGCGCCCGGGTGTCGGCGTCCTGACGGTCGAGTTCAAGATGAACATGATGGCGCCCGCGACGGGGACGCGGCTCGTCGCGCGAGGTCGCGTCGTCAAGGCCGGCCGCACGCTGATCGTCACGCAGGCCGACGTGTTCGCCGACGCCGACGGCTCCGAGCGTGCCGTCGCCCTCATGACCGCCACGATCATGGCGATCGAGGGCCGCGACGGAATCGTGGATTAGGGCCGCAACGCCATGCTGCTGCCCACCGAGAGTTCGGCCTCGATCGAGACCGTAGCCCGCCTCATTCAACTGTCCCTGACGCCGGTTTTCCTCCTGTCAGCGCTCGCGTCCCTGCTCGCCGTGTTCGCGACCCGCCTCGCCCGGGTGGCCGACAGGGTCGACCAGATCGGCATCGAGCTCGAGCGGGCCGAACCGCTTCAATCCCTCCGTCAGGCGCGGCTGACCGCGGAACTCGCCTACCAGCGCCGCCGCACGCGCACGCTCGACGTCGCGGTCGTGATGGGCGCGCTCGGCGGCACGCTGACCTGTGGCGCCGTCCTCGCGATGTTCGTCGGCGCCCTCACGGGCGCTCCGCTGGCGTCCCTGCTCTTCGCCCTGTTCGGGGCCGCGATCCTGGCGGCGATCGGGGCGCTCGCGGCTTTCGTGTACGAGATGCTGCTCGCCAGCCGCGGCGTCCGCCAGCGCAGCCGGGAGAAGCAGGCCGACGCGCCGTCGCGACAGGTCGACATCTTCAGACGCGGTTAGCGGCCTTCGAGCGTGAGAGGTCGTCAGGACTCCCGCACGACGAGCACGATCTTGCCGATATGCGCGCTGGATTCCATGAGCGCATGCGCCCTGGCGGCGTCGGCCAGAGGGAACGTGTCGTGCACCAGCGGCCTGATCGATCCGTCGTCGATCTTGGGCCAGACATGTTCGCGCAGCTTCGCGGCGATCGCGGCCTTGTCCACGACGGGGCGGGGCCGGAGCGTCGAGCCGGTGAGCGTCAGGCGCTTGCGCATGACGGCGTTGAAATCGATCTCGGATCTGGAACCCTTGAGGAAGGCGATCGAGATGTGCCGCCCGTCCGTCGCGAGGCACGCGATCGAGCGCGGGATGTAGTCCCCGCCCACCATGTCGAGCACGACGTCGACCCCGCGGCCGCCCGTCTCCTCCTGCACGACGGCCGCGAAATCCTCCTCGCGGTAGTTGATCGCGCGGTCCGCCCCGAGCCGCGTGCAGGCGGCGCATTTCTCCGCGCTTCCCGCCGTCGTGAAGACGCGCGCCCCGGCGGCCTTCGCGAGCTGGATCGCGGTCGTGCCGATCCCCGACGAGCCGCCGTGGATCAGGATCGTCTCGCCCTCGCCGAGCCGGCCCCGGTCGAAGACGTTCGACCAGACCGTGAAGAAGGTCTCCGGCAGGGCCGCCGCCTCCACCAGGGAGAGGCCGTCCGGGACGGGTAGGCACTGGACGGCGGGCGCGGTGCAGAACTCGGCGTAGCCGCCGCCCGCGACCAGCGCGCAGACGCGCTCGCCGACCGCCAGGCTCGCGACGTCCGGCCCGAGCGCGGTCACGATCCCCGCGACCTCGAGCCCCGGGATGTCGGGCGCGCCGGGCGGAGGGTCGTAGCGGCCCATCCGCTGGAACACGTCCGGACGGTTGATTCCGGCGGCGTGGATCTCGATCAGGACCTCGCCCGCGGCCGGGGAGGGGACGGGCCTCTCCGTGATCGCCAGCACTTCCGGTCCGCCCGGCTTCGTGATCTCGACCGCCCGCATCATGTCCGGCATCGCGTGCTCCTCGTGGATGTGGCGGCCCCGCTCGAGGTCACGCCTGTTTCGGGTCTTCGTCCGGCTCCGCACCGTCCGGGGCGAGCCGCCGTGCGAGGAGTGTCATGATCGCCCGTCGCTCCGCCTCGCTCATGAGGCTCCAGCGCCCGATCTCGTCCAGCGTGCGCCCGCAGCCGCCGCAGATACCGCTCTCATGATCGATGAGGCAAACCTTGATGCAGGGGGACGAGATCTTGGCCATGGCGTGACGTCATGTGGGGCGGCTGTGCGCATCCGTCACCCGCCGGCGCCCCGCCCGGGGTTGTGCGCGGATGCGCGGGCGTCTAGCCCCGGCTCACCGATGCATCATCGATCGATCACGAGAACGCGGCCGACCATGAGTGTGGCGCAGACCCTGCGGATGCCGTTCGACGACATCCGCGATCTCCTGTCCGGAATGCCCGTGATCCCGCCAGCCGCGCCGTCCGCCCAGGACGGCAAGGGTCTCGGACGGATCGGCGGATGGGCCGATTGGGTCGCGCGCGTCCAGGGTCGGCAGATTGGGGCCGGGCGGCAGGCGGGCAAGACGAGGCCGAGCGCCGACCGTGCGCTCGTGTGCCTGTTCGTCGCGACGCACGGCGTGGCGCTCGGCGACGACGCCGAGGCCGGGATCGCCGCCACCCGCGCGGAGCTCGACGGCTTCGCGGCGGGTGCCGCGCCGATCAACGCGGCTTGCGCGGCCGGTTCGCTCGGTTTCAAAGCGTTCGACCTCGCGCTCGATCTGCCGACGGGACACATCGCCCACGAACCCGCCATGGACGAGCGCGGCTGCGTCGCAACAATGGCGTTCGGCATGGAGGCGATCGCCGGCGGGGCGGATGTCCTGGCGCTCGGCACCGCGGGTCTCGGCGGCGACCTCGCGGCCTCCGCCCTGCTGACTGCCCTGTACCGCGACGCGCCCGCGCGCTGGTCCGACCCGGGCATGCCGGCCGGGGCGGCCCGCGCCGTCACGGAGGCGGTTCTGCGATGCCACGCACGCGATCCGCTCGGCATCCTGGCCGATCTCGGAGGCCGCGACATCGCGGCCGTCGCGGGCGCGATCCTGGCGGCGCGCCACCAGCGGGTACCGGTCGTGCTGGACGGGTTCGCGGCGGCCGCCGCGGCCGCGATCCTCCTCGCGATGGATCCCGGCGCGCTCGACCATTGCGTGGCCGGGCACGTCGGCGCCCATCCGGCCCATGCCGACCTGATCGAACGGCTTCGCATCGGCAGCGTCCTCCCGGACCTCGCGATCGCGGCCCCCGGCGTCGGGGCGGCGCTGGCGCTGGGCCTCGTGAAGGGCGCGCTTGCCTGCGCGGCCGGGACCCCGGTCGGGACGCCGGGCTAGGAACCGTTCAGGCGGCGCGCGGAGGAGGGACCTCGACGGCCGGCAGCGTATCCATGGCGCGCAGCGCCGGGAAGGTGACGATCACCTCGGTGCCCTCCCGCGGCTTCGATTTCAGCTGGAACCCGCCGCCGTGGAGATCGATCAGGCCCTTCACGATGGGCAGCCCCAGGCCCGATCCCTGCTCGGCGGTCTTGAGCGCGAGCGCGCCGCGCCCGAAGGACGACATGACGATCGGGATCTCCTCCTCGGGGATACCGGGGCCGGTGTCCCTCACGCTGACATACTGGCCGCCGGACGAGGTCCAGCCGACCTTGACGACGATGTCGCCACCCTGGGGCGTGAACTTGACCGCGTTCGTCAGAATGTTGAGCACGATCTGGCGCACCGCGCGCTCGTCCGCCCAGATGCGCGGGAGCGAGGGGTCGATGAACTCCCGGACCGTCTGGTTCTTCGCCTTGGCGCGCAGGTTCAGCATGTGGCGGCAATCGCCCACGAGCCAGGCGAGCTGGATCGCCTCCTCCTGCAACTCGTAGCGTCCCGCCTCGATGCGCGAGAGATCCAGGATCTCGTTGATGAGCCCGAGGAGGTGCTGGCCGCTGCCATGGATGTCGGCCGAGTATTCCCGGTAGGAGGCGGTCGCGTGGGGGCCGAAGACCTCGTTCTTCATCACCTCGGAGAAGCCGAGAATCGCGTTCAGGGGCGTGCGCAACTCGTGGCTCATCGTGGCGAGGAACCGTGACTTCGCGAGGTTCGCCTCCTCTGCCCGACGGCGCGCCTCGTCGGAATTGGCCTTCGCCTGATCCAGTTCGACGAAGATCGCGTCCTTCTCGGCGCGCGACTGGATGCTGGCGAGCGAGGCCTCCTGCAGCTTGCGTGCGAGAACCAGGAAGCACAGGAACGCCGTCGCGGTCATCGCGAGAAGGAGCCCGGACGCGATGTCGGGGCTGGCCGCGAAAAGCAGCCCCGTGGCGATGCCGAGCGGCGCGAGCCCGGCATAGACCGCGATCGGGACCGTGGCGGACAGCATGGCGGTGGTGGCGCCCACCATGAGCAGGACGAACAGCACGAACCCGTTCGCCCCGTGCTCCACCTCTGCGAGGACGCGCACGCCCATCGCCCAGGTCATGCCGCCCGCGAGTTGCGCGACCGCGAAGCGCCGGCGCCATCTCGGCAACGGCACGCGGTCGGCATGCTGCACGAGGAATATGCGCGCGAGGACGAAGACCCCGCCCAAGACCAGCTCCATGACGGCGAGCCACACGAGAGTCACGACCATCGGGATCCAGATCGTCGCGACCGCGCCGACCGCGGCTGCAAGCAGCATCATCAGCGGCAGGTTGTCGCTGTGGTTCTGCGCGAGGAGTCGCACGAGCTCGTACTCGTAGGCGCGCTCCAGCCCGACCGTCGAGGTCAGCTTCTCACGCGCGCTGCGCACCTCCTGCGCGAGCTTGCGGCGCTGGGCGACGCCGTCTCCGGGCGGAGATCGGCCTTGCTCGACCATTTGAGCCGTCAACTCGCCCATCGCGTACGCATACCCATCCGGCACAGCACCCGGATGACTCATCCTCTCGCGGAAACGTTAACCTCCTCCTGACGATATCTCTCAAGTGTGCGTTCACGCTGTTCGCGGGAGCCGGTTTGCGCCAGATCGACGGGTTCATCGCGGCGCTCGTGGTGCTGATGCTGGCAGTCGGGCTCGCCTGGTTTCGCGCCGAGGAGGTCGTCCTGACCGGCGCGACGCGAATCGTGGACGGCGACACGCTCGTCGTGGCGGGCCGTCGCGTCAGGCTTGCCGGAATGGATGCACCGGAGATGGACCAGGTCTGCCTGCGCGAGGGGCACGACTATCCGTGCGGCATCGTGGCCCGAGACGCGTTGCGCGCGCTCCTCGCCGGCCGCGAGCCGTCCTGCGCGGTCAAGGGACGCGACCGCTACGGGCGCGACCTCGGCCGATGCAGCGTCGCGGGCGTCGACCTCGGTGCGGATCTCGTACGTCGCGGCCTCGCGGTCGCCTACGGGAGCTACGCGCCCGAGGAGCATGCGGCGCGGGCCGCCGGGGAGGGTCTCTGGGCCGGTTCGTTCACGCGTCCGGACGAATGGCGTCGCACGCACCCGCACGAGCGTGTGCGTTGACGCACGTCCAGGGTTGCGTCGTTCTCTACGGTTATGACCGGTTGCGAACACGGAGCCGGTCGCGCACAGAGCGGCGCTCTGAGGGATGGATCGGCTGACCGGCATGAAACTCTACGATGTCACGAGGGCACCGAACCCGCGCCGCGTCCGGATCTTTCTGGCGGAGAAGGGCATCTCCTGCCAGCTCGTGCCGATCGACCTCGAGGCCCTGGAGCACAAGTCGGAGAACTTCTCGGCGTTGAACCCGGGACAGCGCGTTCCTGCACTCGAGCTCGACGACGGCACGGTCATCGGCGAATCGATCGCGATCTGCCGGTATTTCGAGGAGATCCAGCCCGAGCCCGCCCTGTTCGGAACGGGCCCCGTCGAGCGCGCGACCGTCGAGATGTGGCAGCGCCGGATCGAGTTCGAGCTGCTCATGCCGGTCGCGGCGGTGTTCCGGCACGCCCACCCGGCCATGGCCGCCATGGAGGTGCCGCAGGTTCCCGCCTGGAGCGAGGCGAACCGCGGCAAGGTCCAGGACTTCCTCGTCGCGCTCGATGCGCAGCTCGCGGGCCGAGCTTTCGTGTGCGGCGACACGTTCAGCATCGCCGACATCACCGGGCTCGTGGCGGTGGACTTCATGAGGCTGCCCAAGCTGGCGGTTCCCGACACCCTGGAGAATCTGCGTCGCTGGCATGCGAACGTCTCGGCCCGCCCGAGCGCGGCGGCCTGACGCGATGCGGCTCACCATTCTCGGGTGCGGCGACGCATTCGGATCGGGTGGCCGGTCCCATACCTGCTTCTGGATCGAGGCGGGCGAGACGACCCTGGCCCTCGATTTCGGCGCGACCGCTCTCGTCGAGATGAAGCGTCGCGGCCTGTCCCCGTACAGCCTCGACGCGATCGTGCTCACGCACCTGCACGGCGATCATTTCGGCGGCGTGCCGTTCCTGTTGCTCGATTGCCAGTTCGACAGCCGGCGCGAGCGGCCCCTCACCATCATCGGGCCGCTGGGTACCGCGGAGCGGATCAAGGCCGCCCAGGAGGTGTTCTTCCCCGGCACCTCGACGATCCCGTGGCGCTTCCCGCTCCATATCGTGGACCTGCCTTGCGGTCATCGCCACGATTTCGGCGGCCTCGAGATCGAGACCCGGGAGGTGATCCATCCGTCGGGCGCGCCCGCGACTGGCGTGAGGCTCCGCCACCGGGACAAGCTGCTCGGCTATTCGGGCGATACGTCCTGGACCGATGCGCTGTTCGGCCTCGCGCGCGGATGCGACCTGTTCGTGTGCGACTGCCTCGACAGCGAGGACATGCACGCGCCGCATCTCGACCTCTCGACGCTCATCGCCCAACGCTCCCGGTTCGAGGCGGGACGCGTGATGCTGACCCATATGAGCGACGCGATGTTGGACCGCCTGGACCACGCCGAAGCGGAAGGATTCCTGGTCGCCCATGACGGCCTCGTCGTCGACATCTGAGGCGTCCGGCTTCCCCGATCTCGCCCGCCGCCTCCGGGAGTGCCGCATCTGCCGCGACTCCCCTCGTTTCGGCGCGGCGCTGCCGCACGAGCCTCGTCCGATCCTCCAGGGCTCGGCCGGCGCCCGCCTCCTGATCGCGAGTCAGGCGCCGGGGAGTCGAGCGCACCAGAGCGGCATACCGTTCCAGGACCCGTCCGGGATCAGGTTGCGCGCGTGGCTCGGGACCGACGAGGCGGCCTTCTACGATCCCGGCCGGATCGCGATCGTCCCCATGGGGCATTGCTTCCCGGGCTACGACGCGTCCGGGGGAGACCTGCCGCCACGCCGGGAATGTGCGCCGGCCTGGCGCGTGCCTGTGCTGGCGGCGTTGCCGCGGATCGAGCTCGTCCTGGTCATCGGGCTCTACGCCCAGGCGTGGCATCTCGGGGCGGCCGCGAAGGGTGGCCTCACGGGGACCGTGCGGCGCTGGCGCGAGATCCTGGACGGTTCGGACCGGCCGCGCATCCTGCCGCTGCCCCACCCGTCTTGGCGCAATAGCGGCTGGCTGAAGGCGAACCCCTGGTTCGAGGCGGAGCTTCTGCCTGTGCTCCGCGCGGAGGTGGAGACGCTGATGCTGGAGCCCGGCGGCGAAGGGCGCTAGGGCGCGCCCCGGAGCGTGCGGTCGACCGTCTCGATCGCGGACCTGATCTCGCGGTACAGGTCGCCCTGAACGCCGCCCCGTCGACCGGATTCGAGGTAGATGCCCGTCGTCAGCGCCGTGATGCCGATGACCAGGGATCGCGAGACGAGGCCGTATGCGAGTGCGCGCAGCATCACCTGGCCGAGGTCACCTGGGCGATGCGCTGCCTCAGCCGATCCGCTTCGGTATCTGGCTGCCCCGAGGCCTGGAGCCGAACGACGGCGGGGTCCGGCGTCGTGCCGGGCGTCGCGATCATCCGGACGTTCGCCGCGTCGTCGAGGAACGCGACGCCGAGCTCGTTCGTCCGGCGCCACGTCACCCTGGCCCTCAGCCGCTGGTCCAACCGGGCGACCTCGACGTCGAACTCGTCGTGGACGGTCGCGGCGTCCTGGAACACGATCCGTGCCCCGTGACGGCCCAGGTTCCTGATGATGCCGTTGGCGGTCTGCTGATGGTAGTGGAGGCAAGCCCCCAGAAACGTCTTGCGGCGGGTGTTCAGACGACGTTCGACCATGATGAATGCTTCCTTAAAGTCGAACGCATTCGAACGATCCAGCGCAGGTCCCGCAATCGATACGACGTCTTAACCTAAACGTCTGCGCGCCGAGCGCGATGGCCGTCAGCGCTCCAGGCGGGCGAGCAGGCTCGACGTGTCCCAGCGGCTGCCGCCCAGGCGCTGGACGTCCGCGTAGAACTGGTCGACGAGGGCCGTGACCGGCAGGAGCGAACCGTTGCGGCGGGCCTCCGCGAGGCAGATCGAGAGGTCCTTGCGCATCCAGTCGACCGCGAAGCCGAACTCGTAACTGCCCTCGACCATGGTCTTGCCACGGTTCTCCATCTGCCAGGACCCGGCCGCTCCCTTCGAGATCACGTCGAGCACGGCCGGCACGTCGAGGCCGGCCCGTCGCCCGAAGGCGACCGCCTCCGCGAGGCCCTGCACGATCCCCGCGATGCAGATCTGGTTCATCATCTTGGCGAGCTGGCCCGACCCGGATGGTCCGAGCAGGCGCGAGGAGCGCGCGTAGCTCATGATCGCGGGCTCGACCGCCGCGTAGGTCTCGGGGCGGCCGCCGCACATGACGGTCAGGACGCCGTTCTCCGCTCCCGCCTGGCCGCCGGAGACCGGCGCGTCGATGAAGCCGAACCCGCCGGCGCTCGCGGCGGCTTCGAGCTCGCGCGCGGCCTCGGCGGACGCGGTCGTGTGGTCGACGAAGATCTGGCCGGACGTCATGGCGGCGAACGCGCCCGCCTCGCCCGTGGTGATGGAGCGCAGGTCGTCGTCGTTGCCGACGCACGCGAAGACGATCTCCTGGGCGGCCGCGGCCGCGGCCGGGGTCGCGGCGGCCCGGCCGCCGAAGGCCGCGACCCACGCCGCGGACTTGGCGGCGGTGCGATTGTAGACCGTGACCTCGTGACCCTTCCGGGCGAGATGCCGCGCCATCGGGTAGCCCATCACCCCGAGCCCGAGGAACGCCACTTTCGCCATGTCGAGATCCTGATCCGAGAGACCGGACTTCTATGAACAGCGACCGCGAGCGTCAAACGCCCGCCCTCGCACGACGTCGTCAGCTTCGTCCGTAGACGTCCTCGACGCGCACGATGTCGTCCTCGCCGAGATAGGCGCCGGACTGGACCTCGATCATCTCGAGCGGGATCCTGCCCGGGTTCTCGAGCCGGTGGGTCTCCCCTTGCGGGATGTAGGTCGACTGGTTCTCGTAGAGCATGAAGACCCGCTCGCCGCATGTGATCTGGGCCGAGCCCTTGACGACGACCCAGTGCTCGGCGCGGTGCCGGTGGAGCTGCAGAGAGAGCCGGCCGCCGGGCTTCACCGTGATGATCTTCACCTGGAAACGCTCGCCCACGATCATGGACTGGTACGTGCCCCACGGGCGATGCATCTCGGCGTGCGAATCCGCCTCGACGTAGCCCTTCGACCGAACGTGTTCGAGCGCCGTCTTGACGCTCTGCGCCTGGGATCGATCCGCGATCAGGATCGCGTCGTCGGTCGCCACGACGAGCAGGTTGTCCACGCCGACGGTCGTCACGAGCGCCTTGTCGGAGCGCACGAAGGAGTTGCGCGTGCTGATCCCGACCGCGCGCCCGAGCATGACGTTGCCCGCGACGTCCGCCACGTGCGCATCCTGGATCGCGTCCCAGGCGCCGAGATCGCTCCACTCGATCGTGGTCTTGAGCACCGCCGTGCGCGCGGACCCTTCCATGATCGCGTAATCGAGCGAGATCGAGTCCATGCTCCCGAAGGCTTGCGGATCGAGCCGGATGAAATCGTCGTCGCGTCCCGCCAGGGCGAGCGCCGCGCGCGCCGCCGCCACGAGGTCGGGCCGGCGCGCCTCGGCCTCCTCCAGCATGGTCTTGGCGGAGAACAGGAAGATGCCCGAGTTCCACACGTAGTCGCCTGCCGCGACCATCGTCTCGGCGGTCGCGCGGTCGGGCTTCTCGATGAAGCGTGCGACCTTGCGCACGGGGCTCTCGGCGTCCGCGATAGGCTCGGACCCGACCTCGATATAGCCGTAGCCGGTCTCCGGGCCGCGCGGCTCGATGCCGAAGAGGCAGATCCACCCGGCGCGCGCCGCATCGGCGGCCTGCATCACCATGGCCTGGAAGCCCCCCAAGTCCTTGACGAGGTGGTCGGAGGGCAGGAGCAACACGAGGCCGTCGCCAGCCTCCGCGACCATCAGGCTCGCGGTGATCGCGACCGCCGCGGTGTTGCGCTGCACGGGTTCGAGCACGATCGGGCCCCGCGCGATGCCGAGCGCCTCGATCTGATCCGCCACGAGGTAGCAGTGCGTCTCGTGCGCCACGAAGATCGGTGCCGCGAAACCCGGCCCCGACACCCGTACGGCGGTGTCCTGCACCAGCGTGCGCTCGCCCACGAAGGCCTGGAACTGCTTCGGCATGCTGGCGCGCGAGACCGGCCACAGCCGCGTCCCGCTCCCGCCGCACATGATGAACGGCGTGATCGACCCGGTCCGATCCGTTGACGACATCAAGAATCCCCGAACTTCATATGCCGGGGTTTATAGGGCTGGCAGGAGGCGAGACAATGTCCGTCCGGGCCAGCATCGTCACGGTCTGCGAACAGGATGAACTCGCGTGGCGACAGGACGACGTCACTTCACGTCGAAGGCGAAGTATCTGGACCTGATCCGGTCGTAGCTCCCGTCAGCCACGACGGTCGCGATGGCGGCGTCGAACCTGCGGAGCAGGGCGGCGTCGGATTTGCGAAAACCCATCCCGACACCCTCGCCTCGGTCGACCGGCAGGTCCGCGACGAACCGGCAGCACGCTGCGCCCTCCCGCGACGCCAGAAAGGCGGACAAGGCCAGCTTGTCGCCCAGCACGTAGTCGATGCGATCCGTGAGAAGGTCGAGATCGGCCTCCTCGAGCTTGTCGAAGGTCCTCACCGTCACGCCGGGCTGAGCCTCAAGATAGGTCGTGAACTCGCCCGACGCCGTGGTGCCGACGCTCTTGCCGGTGAGATCCGGCGCCGTGCCGGGCTTCGGAGGCTCCGCGTCCTTGGGGCCGATCAGCGCCGCCGGGATCCGGTAGTAGCGGTGCGAGAACGCGATCCGTCGGCGGCGCTCCGGCGTGATCTCCATCGAGGACATGATAGCGTCGAACTGCCCGTCCTTCAGGGCGGGGATCATGGTGTCCCAATCCTGAAGCTGGAACGTGCAGGCGACCTTCATCGCGCCGCAGAGCGCGCGTCCGAGATCCACCTCGAATCCCGCAGGCTCGTTGTTCTCGACGTAGTTGAAAGGCGGATAGGCCCCCTCGGTGGCGATCCGGATCGGCACCGGGACACTTTCCTGGGCCACCGCCGGGGCCACGACGAGAGTCAGCGCTGTGAGCAGGCGTGCGAGCAATATCGGTCCCGTCTGATCGAGTCCGGGCAAGTTCAGACGCGGTTCGATCTGAACGGGAGCCGAACGTACTTGAGGCGGGGGTGCCGCGGGTGCCGCACGCCCTGTCAGCCGCCTGTGACGCTCATGTGGCGGGGTACGGCCGCGCGGCTGGCCGAACGGTCGATGATGAAATCGTGGCCGCGGGGCTTGCGCGTGATCGCCTCGTCGATGGCGGCCGACAGGCGCGCGTCGCCCTCCTGGCCGCGCATGGCGGCGCGCAGGTCGCCCGCATCCTCCTGGCCGAGGCACATGTAGAGCTGCCCCGTGCAGGTCAGCCGCACGCGGTTGCACGATTCGCAGAAGTTGTGGGTCATCGGCGTGATGAAGCCGAGCCGCCCACCGGTTTCTGCCACGCGGACGTAGCGGGCCGGCCCACCCGTGCGCTCAGGCGTGTCGAGCAGGGTGTAGCGATCTTCGAGCCGCTCGCGCACGACCGAGAGCGGCAGGAACTGCTGCAGGCGATCCGGCTCGATGTCGCCCATCGGCATGACCTCGATCAGGGTCATGTCCATGCCCCGGCCATGCGACCACTCGAGCATGGGGGCGATCTCGTCCTCGTTGACGCCCTTCAACGCGACCACGTTGATCTTGACCGACAGACCGGCGCGCTGCGCGGCGTCGATACCGGCCAGCACGACCCCGAGATCGCCGCGCCGCGTGATCTGCCGGAAGCGGCCGGGATCGAGGGTGTCGAGCGAGACGTTGATCCGCCGCACGCCGCATGCCGCGAGATCGGCCGCGTAGCGACCGAGCAGCGTGCCGTTGGTCGTCAGCGTCAGCTCGGACAACGACCCGTCTTCGAGATGGCGCGCGAGCGACCGGAAGAGGCCCATCACGTCGCGCCGCACGAGCGGTTCGCCGCCCGTGATGCGGATCTTGCGGATCCCCTTGTCGATGAAGGCTCCGCAGACCCGGTCGAGTTCACCGAGCGTGAGCAGGTCGCGCTTCGGCAGGAACGTCATATCGTCCGACATGCAGTAGACGCAGCGCAGGTCACACCGGTCCGTGACGGACAGCCGGAGATAGGTGACGCGGCGCCCGAACGGGTCCACCAGCGCAGGGGCGGCGTCGGTGCTCGGGACGGGCATGCGAAACGGCGCTGTCACGAACTCTGGCCCACCCTCTCCGGCAATGCTCTAATGTAGGGCGAGATCGCCGGGACGCAAAGGCGCACGACGCGAGCATGACATGACCGACGCCCCGACGGATGCCCGATGGCCGACGGAGATCCGGCTGTCCGCCGACAAGCGCAGCCTTGGCGTCGCGTTCGACGACGGCTCCGAGGTGGAGATTCCGGCCGAACTCCTGCGCGTCGAGAGCCCGTCCGCCGAAGTCCAGGGCCACAGCCCGGCGCAGCGGCGCACGCCGGCTGGCAAACGCCGCGTCACGATCACGGATGTCGAGGCGGTCGGCAATTACGCCGTCAAGCTCGTCTTCAACGACGGCCACGCGACGGGAATCTACGCCTGGGCAGCGCTCCACGATCTCGGGACGCGCCGGGACGAGATGATGCGCGACTACCTCGCGCGTCTGGCGGCGGCCGGGACGTCGCGCGACGGCCCGGCCGCGTGAAGCCGACCGTCTAGCGGACGACCACGACCTGGGTCCCGACCTTCACGCGGTCGTAGAGATCCACCACGTCCTGGTTGAGCATGCGGATGCAGCCCGACGAGACCGCCTGGCCGATCGTCTCCGGTTCGTTCGAGCCGTGGATGCGGTAGAGCGTGCTGCCGAGATACATGGCGCGAGCGCCGAGCGGGTTGTCGACACCGCCCGCCATGTGGCGCGGCAGGTCGGGACGGCGGCGGATCATCTGCGCGGGCGGCGTCCAGCTCGGCCACTCGGCCTTGCGGGTGATCGCCTTCGAGCCGGACCACTCGAAGCCCGGACGCCCGACGCCGACGCCGTAGCGGACCGCCTGGCCGTTGCCGAGGACGTAGTAGAGGCGACGCTCGGGGGTCGAGACCACGATCGTGCCGGGCGCCTGCGGGCCCGAATAGGCCACGATCTCGCGCGGGATCGCGCTCGCCTGCGGCACCGCGGTCACGACGGGCAGCACCGGCTCCCGGGTCAGGGGATCGATCTCGTAGGCGCCGGCCGGCGCGACTTGGCTGATGAGCGCGCAGGCAAAGCCCGCCAGACAGGTGGTGAAACGGCGCATGGATGGTCTCTTGCTATGAACCCAACCGCGTGAGTTCGACGACTCACACAGGGCACAATTTGGCCACGATTTCCAGTGCGCCGCAGTATCGCCGTTAAGCAAACCTCACCATGCCCGGTCTCCGCGACGATCGGGAACGCGGGATCGGATTCCTTGACGCGTTCCGGGCGCTCTCCTAGAGAGGCCGGGCCGGGACACTCATCCGGTCGGGCGCGTAGCTCAGCGGCAGAGCATTCGCTTCACACGCGAAGGGTCACAGGTT
>CAXUHE010000076.1:0-1356 GCA_964250725.1 uncultured Enterovirga sp.
CTCTCCCCGAGGGGGAGAGGTCGAGTCGGCGCAAGCCGACCGGGTGAGGGGGAAGAGCCTTGTCCGGATAGATCCGTAACCCCTCACCCTGCCCTCTCCCATCGGGAGAGGGTTCCCCGCGCCAAGACTCCATCGCGTTCGTCGCCGCCGCGTAACGGAGTCTTCGCGACGCGTGCGCCAAGCTGCCCACCTGTCGGGTGCCACCCATGGTCATGGTCGTCATCTTCCTGGTCAGCGCGGTGTTGAGCTTCGCGCTCTCGCTCGTCCTCGCGGACCTCCTCGGCCCGGACGCGTTCGGCCGCTACGCGGTCGCGCTCTCGATCGCGGTCGTCATCAACACGGTCGCCTTCGAGTGGATGCGGCTCTCGACGACCCGGTTCTATTCCCGGACCGATCCGTCCGTGCGCGCGACGCTCGGGCGCGCCTACGCGGTCGCGTCGGCCGCGGTCGCGGCGGTGACGGTCGCGGCGCTCGGGCTCGGGCTCGAGCCGGGCCTGCCGGGACCGCTGCTCGCGGCCGCCGCGATGTCGGGGCTCGCGCTCGGCCTCTTCGACTACCACGCGGCCCTCGCCCGAGCGCAGTTCGACGACCGCGCCTATGCGGGCCTCGTCCTCGTGCGCGGCGGGGCCGGGTTCGCGCTCGCGGCCGCCGCCGCCTGGGCGCTCGCGAGCCCGGCGCTCGCGCTCGTCGCCTGGAGCGCCGCCGGGCTCGGGGCGATCCTGTGCCTGCGCGGCCGGCTCGCCGACCCGCCCGGAGGAGGCGCCCGGCGCGATCTCGCACTCACGTTCGCGCGCTACGCCGTGCCGCTCGTCGCGGCCTCCGCGATCTACCAGCTCGTGCCGCTCGTCAACCGGACGATCCTCGCGTCCCGGTCCGGCTTCGCGGAGGCCGGGTACTTCGCGCTCGCGAGCGAGATCGGCACGCGGCTCTTCCAGAACATCGGCTCGGCGCTCGACCTCGCGCTGTTCCAGCTCGCGGTCAGGGCGGACGAGACGCACGGGCGCGCGGCGGCCGAGCGCCAGGTCGCGCGCAACCTCGCGACCGTGGTGGCGATCGTGTGCCCCTCGGCCGTGGGGCTCTGGCTCGCCTGGCCGTCCTTCGAGGCGGTGTTCGTGCCGCCGGCCTTCCGGGGCCACGTGGCGGACGCGATGGCGCTCGTCATCCCGGCGCTCGCGGCCTTCGCGGCGATCCAGTACGCGCTGAACCCGGTCTTCCAGCTCCGGCGGCGCACCGCGCCAGTCGTGGCGGCGGCGCTCGTCGCGCTCGCGATCGACGTCGCGCTCCTCGCCGCCTGGCCGGGGCTCGACACGCCCCGCGCGGTCGCGGGCGCGCAGCTCGCCGGTTTCGCGGGCGGGC
>CAXUHE010000076.1:1366-14041 GCA_964250725.1 uncultured Enterovirga sp.
GTCGCGACCGCGCTCGCGGCCGGCGCCCGCCTGCCCTGGCGCGACCTCGCGGTCGCGGCGCTGGCCTGCGCCGGCATGACGGCGGGCCTCGTCGCTTGGCGGGACTGGCGTCCCGGCGTCGCGACGCTCGCCCTCCAGGTGACGGCGGGCGCGGCGATCTACGGGGCGGCCGCGCTGGCGCTCGATCTCGCGGGCTCGCGCGAACTCGTCGTGACGCGGCTTCGGCGAGGGCGGCGCGCGATGCCCGATGCGTCCGCGATAGGGGCTTCGTCCCCCGGCCCGGCTGAGCTATAGAGCGCTCAACCGGGGCGGTCCGGCGGTCCGAACGGACAAACGTCGCCCACAGGACGAGATGCGGACCGGGCCTGCCCGGCCGCGAGCGGGCGCTCTCCATGGACCGACGGGTACAGCTCGCACTGGGCAGCATCGGCGTCGGGGTCGTGGTCCTGGCGCTCAAGGCCGCGGCCTACTGGGTCACGGGCAGCATCGCGCTCTATTCCGACGCGCTGGAGAGCGTCATCAACGTGGTGACCGCGGGAATCGCGCTCTACGCGATCCGCGTCAGCGCCCAGCCGGCGGATGCCGACCACCCCTACGGCCATTCCAAGGCGGAGTATTTCTCGGCCGTGCTCGAGGGCGTGCTGATCGTGCTCGCGGCCTGCCTCATCCTGCGCGAGGCGTATTACGACGTCTTCGCGCCGAAGACCATCGCGGCCCCGCTCTCCGGGCTCGCGATCAACGGGCTCGCGAGCGGGCTGAACGCGGTCTGGTCCTTCGTGCTCATCCGGCAGGGACGGGCCCTGCGCTCGCACGCGCTCGTCGCCGACGGTCGCCACCTCCTCACCGACGTCGTGACGTCGCTCGGCGTGCTGATCGGGATCGGGGCCGCGGCCGCGACCGGCTGGACGCTGCTCGACCCCGCGCTCGCGGCCGCGGTCGCGCTGAACATCCTGTGGTCGGGCTGGCAGGTCATGCGGGATTCCCTCGGCGGCCTGATGGACGAGGCGGCCCCGCCCGAGACCCTGACGCGCATCCGCGAGCTGATCTCGACCGGCGCCGACGGCGCGATCGAGGCGCACGACCTGCGCACCCGGCACGCGGGCCGCATGACGTTCGTCGACTTCCACCTCGTGGTGCCGGGGCACATGCCGGTCAGCGAGGCGCACGAGATCTGCGACCGCATCGAGCGCCGGCTGAAGGATGCGATGCAGGACACGCTGGTCACGATCCATGTCGAGCCGGAGGATAAGGCGAAGCATTCCGGCATCGTGGTGCTGTGAGCGTCGACAGGACGTGACTTCGCCGGCTTCCGACAGGCTCGCGCGGCTCCCTCTCCCGGACGGGAGAGGGTTGGGGTGAGGGCGCGCCCTTCGCGGAGATCGAGCACCCTCACCCTGTCCCTCTCCCATCCGGGAGAGGGACCCGCGTCTGACTTTCACCGCGGCGACCCTCCGCCAAGACACCCGCATACGTTTCCTCAACCATCCCGGCCCATGCTCCGGCGATGTTCGAGCACCCGCGCATCCACCGTTCGCTGGCGGCCGGCATCGCCCTGACGCTCGCGCCGATCGCCAGTGCGAGCGCCGAGCCCAAGGTTGCGCCACCAGCCGCGCCTCCGGCCGCTCAGTCCCCGACGATCGCAGGGATCGCGGGCGCGCCGGCCGCCGCCATCCCGGAACCGGTGAAACTCTCGGACGATCCCCGCCCGACGCTCGGGCCGGGCACGTTCGTCGCGACCATGAACGCCGCCGAGCATTATCGGGAGATCGTTGAGGCGGGTGGCTGGGTCACGGTCCCGAACGCCGCGACCCTGCTGAAGCCGGGCCAGCACGCGCCCGCGGTCGCGGCGTTGCGCCGACGTCTGGCGATCACACAGGACCTCGCGGCCGAGGCGCAGACCGGCGACGTCTTCGACGATGCCATCGCGGCGGGGCTGAAGCGCTTTCAGCTCCGGCACGGCCTGGAGGAGACGGGCCTCGTCGGGCCGCGCACGCTGGCGGAGTTGAACGTGCCGGCCTCCGCCCGGCTGCACCAGATCCGCGCCTCCGCGGCGCGGCTCATGGGGTCGCGCTTCCCCTTCGGCGAGCGCTACGTGACCGTCAACATCCCGTCCGCGACGGTCGAGGCCGTGCAGGGCGGCACCGTCGCGCGGCGCTACGTGGCGATCGTCGGCAAGACCGACCGCCCCTCACCGGTCGTCGCGACCCGGATCACGAACGTGAACTGGAACCCGACCTGGACCGTCCCGGTCTCGCTGATCCGGAAGGACATCATCCCGCATATGCGCCAGGACCCGGGCTACCTCGCCCGGATGAAGATCCGCGTGCTGGACGGCCACGGGGCCGAGATCGACCCGAAGACGATCGACTGGCAGACGGAGCAGGCCGCGAACTACATGCTGCGCCAGGACCCGGGGGTCGACAACTCGCTCGGCGAGGTGCGGCTCGACATGCCGAACAAGTTCGCCGTCTACATGCACGACACCCCCTCGAAAAAGCTCTTCGCGCGCAACGCCAGGATGCAGTCCTCGGGCTGCGTGCGGGTCGCGGGCGTGAGGGACCTCGCGCGCTGGCTCCTGGAGGGGACGCCCGGCCCGGCGGGTCCGGGCTCCGCCTGGGGCCCGGCGGAGGTCGATGCCGCCATCGCGTCCGGCCAGCGCCAGGACGTGAAGATCGCCAAGCCCGTGCCGGTCGCCTGGGTCTACCTCACGGCCTACGTGACGCCGGACGGGCTCGTGCAGTTCCGCGACGACGTCTACGGCCTCGACGGCCCCGACCCGGCGCTGGGCGAGGCCCCCGCGCCGACGATCGACAGCCTCGTCACGGGGTCGGTGCCGGGCAAGGGGTAATCGATCAGCTGTTGGGGGAAGAGCGGGGAAAGCCCTCTCCCCGAGGGGGAGAGGGCTGGGTGAGGGGGAAGCGACCTGTCCGGAGAGGGCGCTTCCCCCTCACCCGGTCGGCTCGCGCCGACTCGACCTCTCCCCCTCGGGGAGAGGTGAACCCGCGCCTCTCCTTCAGCGTCCTGGGCCCTGCGATCCACGAGATCACACCGGCGGCGTGCCGTTCAGCGCCAGCACCTCGCCCATCAGGTAGAGCGTGCCGCAGACGAGGACGCGCGGCGGGCGCTCCCAGAGCGTGTCGCGCAGCGATGTCAGTGCGGCCTCGAGCCCCGGCGTCACCGAGGCGCGCAGGCCCGCAGCCTCCGCGATCGCCGCGAGCTCGGCCGCCGGACGCGCGGCCATCTGGGAGGACATGGGCACGGCCAGGAGCTCGCGCGCGAGCCCGCGGAAATGCGCCAGGTAGCCGGCCGAATCCTTGGTGGACAGCATGGCGGCGACGAGCACGAGCGGGGCGGAGCTGCGCTCTTCGAGATCCGCCATCGCGGCCGACACGACGCGGCCGCCATCCTGGTTGTGCCCGCCGTCGATCCAGAGCTCGGAGCCGGGCGGCAGGAGGCCGACAAGGCGTCCGCGCGTGAGGCGCTGGAGCCGGCCCGGCCAGACGACCTCGCTCAGCCCGCGCTCGTAGACGTCGCTCTCGACGTCCCCGAACCCGGCCGCCCGCACGGCCGCGATGGCGGTGCCCGCGTTGATGAGCTGGTGCGAGCCCGGCAGCCGCGGCGCCGGCAGGTCGATCAGCCGATCCTCGTCCTGGTAGACGACGCGGCCGCGCTCGGCATGGACCGAGAAATCCTGGCCGCCGACGCGGACCGGACGGCCGCCCACGCGCTCGGCCCGCTCGCGCAGCACGTCGTCGGCCTGCACGTAGTCCTGCTGCGCGATCACGACCGGGCAGCCGGGCTTCATGATGCCGGCCTTCTCGAAGGCGACCGCCGCGACCGTGTCGCCGAGGTGCTCGGCATGGTCGAGCCCGATCGACGTGATGACGGCGGCGGCCGGCCGGTCGATCACGTTCGTCGCGTCGAAGCGCCCGCCGAGCCCCACTTCGAGGAGCAGCACGTCGGCCGGCTCTTCGGCGAAGAGCGCGAACGCCGCGGCGGTCGTGATCTCGAACACTGTGATCGGGTGGCCGGCATTCACGGCCTCCACATGGGTCAGGGTCGAGGCCAGACGGTCCTCGTCGACGAAGCGCCCGCCGCCCACGGCGCCGAGGCGGATGCGCTCGTGGAAGCGCACGAGGTGCGGCGAGGTGTAGACGTGGACCCGCTGGCCCGCCGCCTCCAGGATCGCGCGCATGAACGCGATGGTGGAGCCCTTGCCGTTCGTGCCAGCCACATGGATCACGGGCGGCAGCCGGCGCTCGGGATGGTGCAGGCGCGCGAGGAGCCCGTGCATCCGCTCCAGCGAGAGGTCGATGAGCTTCGGGTGCAGCGCGAGGCAGCGCGCGATGATCGTGTCGGACGTGTCCATGCGCGAGCGCTCAGGCGGCCGCGTCGACGGGCAGCTCGGAGTGCGCGGCGGGCGCCTTCGTCAGGAGCCGGCAGAGGTTCGCGACGGTCGCCTTCAGGTCGTGCCGGTGCACCACCTGGTCCACCATGCCGTGGTCCTTCAGGTACTCGGCGCGCTGGAAGCCGGGCGGCAGCTTCTCGCGGATGGTGGATTCGATGACGCGCGGCCCCGCGAAGCCGATCAGCGCGCCGGGTTCGGCGAGATGCACGTCGCCCAGCATCGCGTAGGAGGCCGTGACGCCCCCCGTCGTCGGGTTCGTCAGGACCACGATGTAGGGGAGCTTCGCGGCGTTGAGGCGGCGCACCGCGACGGTCGCGCGCGGCATCTGCATGAGCGAGAAGATCCCCTCCTGCATGCGCGCGCCGCCCGACGCCACGAAGAGCACGTAGGGCGTCGCCTTGTCGCGCGCGGTGTCCGCGCCCCGGATGAAGGCCTCGCCCGCCGCCATGCCGAGCGAGCCGCCCATGAAGTGGAAATCCTGCGCCGCGACCGTCATCGGCAGGCCCTCGACCCGGCCGAACCCGACCTTGAACGCGTCCTTCTCGCCGGTCTTCGCACGCGCGTCCTTCAGGCGGTCGGCGTAGCGCTTCTCGTCGCGGAACCGTAGCGGGTCGCTCGCGACCTCGGGCAGCGGCACGTCGATCCAGGTGCCGCCGTCGAAGGTCGCCTTCAGCCGCTGCGTGCCCGTGAGGCGCAGGTGGTGGTCGGACCCGGGGATGACCCAGAGGTTCGCCTCGACGTCCTTCCGGAAGACCATCTGCCCGGTATCCGGGCACTTGATCCACAGGTTCTCCGGCGTCTCGCGCTTGAAGAGCGTCTTGATCCTAGGCCGGACGACCTCGTTGACCCAGTTCATGTCACGATCCTGCCCGCCCGTCCCGTCAGGGCCGCGCCGCCTCCAGCGCCGTCATGCGGACTTCCAATCGCGCCAGCTGGTCGTCGTAGCCCGCGACCGCGCGCTCCACCATCGAGCGGTGGCCGACGAACCCCTTCATGGCCTTCAGGCCATTGACGTTCAACTGCTCGATCCGCTTCTCCATGCGGTCGAGGCGCTGCTCCATCGCGTCGAAGCGCGCGTTCGTCTCGGAGCGGGTCATCATCTCCGCGCGCATCTCACGCAGGAGGATCAGGACAATGTTCTCGGGTTCAGCCATCGTTCGGTCCGGTTGCGTCACGAGCATACGCCGCGCGGGTCCGGAGTTCCAGGCGCTCAGGCGACGCGAGCTCGCGCGACCTCGCGTATCCCACGCGCGAGGTCGCGCACGAGGTCGCGCACGGCGGGGACGAGCTCCGGGCCGGGCCGCCCGTCCGCGTCGAGCCCGCCCGCGACCGCGGACACGATCGCCGAACCGACCACGACGCCGTCCGCGCCCCGCGCGATCTCGGCCGCGTCCTCGCCGGTCTTCACCCCGAACCCGACCACGACCGGCAGGTCGGTGTGGCGCTTGATGCGCCCGACCGCCTCGGCGACGCGGGTGAAATCGGGCCTCGCGCTGCCGGTGATGCCGGTGATCGACACGTAGTAGACGAAGCCCGACGTGTTCGTGAGCACGGCCGGCAGGCGCGCCTCGTCGGTCGTGGGCGTGGCGAGGCGGATGAACGCGAGGCCCGCCCCGAGCGCCGGCAGGCAGAACTCCTCGTCCATCTCCGGCGGCAGGTCGACCACGATGAACCCGTCGATCCCGGCCTCCTTGGCCTCGACCAGGAATCGCGGCACCCCGTAGATGTAGATCGGGTTGAAGTACCCCATCAGGATGACCGGCGTGTCGGCATCGCGCTCGCGGACGCGGCGCACGAGCGCCAGCGTCTTCGCGACGTCCTGGCCGGCCGCGAGCGCCCGGAGCCCCGCCGCCTGGATCGCCGGCCCGTCCGCCATCGGGTCGGTGAAGGGCAGTCCGAGCTCGACGATGTCCGCACCGGATTCGACGAGAGCCGACAGGACCGCGAAGGAGGTGTCGGGGTCCGGGTCGCCCGCCATCACGTAGGTGACGAGCGCGGCGCGGCCCTCGGCGCGGGTGCGGGCGAAGCGGGCGGTGATGCGGTCGGTCATGGCGGGGAGCTAGACGGTTTTGGGAGAGAGGGGAATGGGCGCGGCCTATCCTCCCCCGGAGAGTCGGCACATCGCGTTTGAGACTTGAGTCTGGCGCGGGGAAACCTCTCCCCCAGGGGATCGCTGCGCAAGTCCGTCATTGCGAGGAGCGTCAGCGACGAAGCAACCCAGGGGCCGCCACGTCGCCCCGCTGGGTTGCTTCGCTTCGCTCGCAATGACGGCAAATCGCACAAGGCCTCAAGGGGAAAGGTCAGCTCGCGCCCTTGAACCACACACAGCTCTTGTAGGCCGCAGCGGTGTCGACCTTCGCCCGCGTGGTGAATTGCGGCACGGAGCGGCCGTTCTCGCCGAGATCGACCGTGACCTTGGAATTGCCCTCGATCTGCTCCGAGTAGTAGCAGTACTGGTGGGTCGGCGCCTTCTGGTCGCCCGCGTTGAAGTTCCAGCCCGTCACGACCTGTCCCTGGCCGAACGGCACGTTCTTGAACACCGTGAAGTTCGTCGCGACCGCGGCCTTCGAGTCGGGCGTGGCCCCGGTCCCGAGCTGGGCGGCGGTCGGGCTCGGGACCTCCGGCCGGGCATTCGCGAGTTGCAGCGTCGATTCGGGATCGAGCTTCACCGTCCCCTCGGTCCGGAAGGTCACGCGCGAGAGGGCATCGGCCACGATCCCGGCGACGTTCTCGGTCGAGTTCGGCGGGTTCAGGTACGAATAGCCGTAGAATGCGCCGCCAATCCCGGCGCCGAGCAATCCGCAGAGCACACCCCATCCGGCGAGACGGTAGAAGGCGGCCTGTGCGTTATGCCGCCGCGCATCCGACCGGATGCGCGAGTTGACCGCGGATGCGAGGACCCGGTTCTCGGGCGTCGCCGGGAGTTCCACCGGTCAGCGCCCCGATTCGACGACGCGGAACGGCGCTGCGCCTGCCACGGCCGCAGGAGCCGCGACGGGCGGCAGGACGGGCTGGACTGGCCGCGAGCGCTCGACTGCCGCGGCGGCGGCCGTCTCGGCGGCCTCGCGGGCCTCGCGGATGATCTCGGCCGCGAAGGGCTCCAGGATGAAGCCGCCCGCGCTCTCGTCCAGCACGACGTCGTCCTCCTCGCGCACCCGCTCGACCGAGGTCAGCGCCAGCAGCGTCGAGGCGAGCGAGGCCCCGATCGCCGGCAGGAACACGAAGATGAACAGGAAGCGGTGGATCTGCTCGTCGGTCACCTGGGTCGGATCCTTCCCGAACACCATGGCGGTGAAGGAGTGGAGCTGCGAGCGCATGATCGCGTCGCGGTAGCCGACCTCCGCCTCGCTCGTCTTTCGGTCGATCGCCGCGCGGTCGAGCTTGTTACGATCGGCACGCGCGACATCGAGGCGGCTCGAGGCGTCCTGCCGATCCTTCACGGCGGTCCCGAGGCTCGACTTCATCGCCTCGGTGCGCGGGTCGGTGTTGCAGCGCGTCGAGGAGACGCGGCGGCCGTCCGGCGTCGTGGAGGTCACGCGGAAGCATTTCTGCGCAGGCAGTTGGCCGAGCTCGGTATTCGCGCCCTTGAGGCGGTTCTCCGCCTCCTGGAGCTGGCGCGTGCGCTGGGCCACCACCGCGTCGGCGTCCGAGATCTGGCGGTCGAGCGTCCCTTGCGCGTTCTTCGCGTCGATGAAGGTCTGGTGCGCGCGCGAGGCCTCCGTCAGGCGGGGCCGGAACATGATCTCGCCGAGCTGCGAGATCGACTTGACGGTCACGACCGCCGCGCCCGCGACGCCGAGCGCCGCCACGATGCGGAGCGTCGTCGAGCGCTGCGTGCGGATCGAGACCGCGAGCGGTACACGGCTGAACTCGATGACCGCGTAGGCGACCGGGGCCAGCATCATCATCCAGAAGGCGAGCGGGTCGCGCCCGGAATAGATGCTGGCGAAGAGCCACGCGCCCGCGAGCGAGGTCGCGACGATGACGCCCTCCGCCACGAAGGCGAGCCCGAGCCGCTTGTAGGAGATGGAGTAGCCGCGCTCGTAATCGGCGGCCTTGCGCTCGGCCGCGCGCCGGGCGCGCGGGCTCGATGGCATCGGCGGTGCGAGGTTGGCGGTTAAGGGAAGGGCGGCTTCCGCCATGCGTGTCTCGATCCTCGTGGCCGCGAGTTCCCCCGAGCGCGCGTCGTGTCAGAGTAACCGATCTTTCAGTGATGACACAATCGGTTGACCTCTCGTTTGACCTGCGGCGCGCGAGCACGTCCATGCGGCACGCGCCGAACCTTGCGCATCGCGCGGTCATAGCCTGAGCCAGAGGCTCGTCTCGCGCGCGCCGGGGAGGATCGGTAGGCGGCCGAGCACGCCCGCCGCGACCCGCCCGGGGTGGCGGGACGTGATCCATCGGCTCGAGAACACGATCTCGCAGCCGCGGCGCGCGACGAGCGCCGCCGCGACGATCGACTCGTTGTAGCCCCGCCACTCCCAGTCCGGCGGGTAGGCGTCCGGCAGCACGATGTCGTGCAGGTGCAGGAGCACGCCCGGCGCGAGGCGCGGCAGCACGTCGCCCACGATCCGGTCGAGGTCGGTGCCCGGCATCGCGACGTGGCTCGAATCGACGAACAGGATGTCGCCCGCCTTCAGTTGCTCGACGAGCGAGGGGTCGGCATCGGCCAGCAGCCGGGCCTCGTGCCGGACACGGAGGCCATCGAGCCGGGCGCGCGGGCTCGGGTCGATCGCCACGATCCGCGTCGCGAGCCCGCCATCCGCGACCGCGCGGGCGAGGAAGCGGGTCGAGTGGCCCGACCCGATCTCCACGATGCGGCTGGGCCGGGTCGACCTCACGATCGCGTAGGCGGCGGCCGCGTCGAGGCGCGGGAACCAGTCCTGGTCGAAGCGCGCGGGACCGGGTCCGCCCGCGACGCCCGCGAGATCGACCGCGTATGCCTCGATCTCGTCCAGCACCGCCAGCATGGCGGGTTCGGCCCGGGCGAAGATCGGCTCCAGCGCCGGGTAGGCGGCGGGCGTCGCCGAACTCGCGTAGCGGTAGGGGATGAAGAACCCGAGCCGCTTGCATCCGAGGACGGTCGAGAGACCGAACCGGAGGCGGCGCAAGCCTCTCACGACCGCGTGGCGGCGCTCAGGACGGCGGCGGCGAGGGGATCGGCGGGATCGAGGTCGGCATGCGCTGGGCCCACGCCTTGGCGAGCCGCGCGCGCTCGAAGAGCAGCACGACCAGGATCGCCATGACGAGCGGCAGGACGAGGTAGAACAGCCGGAACACCAGGAGGGCGGCCACGACGGACGCCTTGTCGACATCCGGCATCATGGCGACGAAGATGAGTTCGAGCACGCCGAGCCCGCCCGGTGCGTGGCTGGCGAGCGCGAGCGAGAAGGCCGCGAGGAACGCGCCGAGCACGATGAGGAAGCCCGGATTACCGGCATCCGGCAGCGCGAAATAGATGATGCCGGCGGCGCCGAGCAGTTCGAGCGGCGCCGCGATGACCTGACGGATCATGACGTTCGGCCGCGGATAGGCGATCAGGAAGCCGCGGATCCTGACCGGCTTCAGGTGCAGAAGCGAGCCCACGATGTAGACGCCGGCCCCCGCGAGGAGCGCGATGCCGACGACCCGGGCGGTCGTCGCGTTCGACAGGACGGCCGGGATGCGGTCAGCCACCCGCGACAGGAGTTCCGGCTCGTAGACGAGGACCGCCCCCAGGAGCAGCGCGGTGCCGAGCGCGAAGGTGAAGGAGCAGAGCGCGACGAGCACCGCGACCTGCGGGGCGGACAGTCCCTTCGACGTGTAGGCGCGGTATCTCACGAGCGCGCCCGAGAACACGGACGCGCCGATATTGTGGGAGAGCGCGTAGGTCGTGAACGAGGTGATCGACACGAAGAGCCACGAGATGTGGCGCACACCGAGATGCAGGAGCGCGATGCGGTCGTACCAGGCGAGCGACGCGTAGGCGACGAGCGTCGACCCGAACGCGAGGGCGTAGCGATGCGTCGGGATCTCGACGAGCCGCTCGCCGATCTCATGCAGCGACGTCGTCGTGAGCTCGCGGTACAACAGCCAGCCGGACACCGCGACCGCCGCGAGGCCGATCAGCGGCCACATGAATTCCTTGACGTTCTTCATCGATCCTTCGATCCAATCGCCGGCTCGGGAGGGATCCGGTGGCGGAGCCTCGTCCGCAGCGTCTCCGTCCGAGAAAGTCTCTGCCCGAGCGTACGGGACGCCACAAGTCCGTCGTCCGTCTTCGGGCGGGTCTCTGCGCGTGCAACGCGCCGAGAATGCGGCAGGCCCGGGCCCCATGGCCGGGTGGCGGACGTCGCATCGGGCCTCTAGATGTGACGGCCAGGACGGAGTGACGACATGGTGGCGCGACCGCAGCCGAACGCGAGCGGCGACCTCGACGGCATCCTCGACCTGCCGCCCGGCAAGATCGCGGCCGTCGCGACCTATCTCGAGATGAAGGCCGCCCCCTCCCCCAGACCCGTGCCCGACATCCCTCACCGCTTCGAGCCGATCGGGCGCGACCTGCCCCGCTATCGCGGCCTCTACGCACGGGTCGGCGAGCCGTGGCTGTGGTTCAGCCGCGCGGTGCTCAGCGACGCGCGGCTCCGCGCGATCATCACGGACCCGCGGGTCGAGGCGCTCGCCTTCAGGGTCGAGGGAGAGGATCGCGGGCTCGTCGAGCTCGATTTCCGGACGCCCGGCGAGTGCGAGCTGTCGTTCCTGGGACTCGTGCCCGGCGCGACGGGCGGCGGCCTCGGACGCCTCCTCGTGGCGGAGGCGATCCGACGCGCCTTCGCGCGCGGCGTCGGGCGGCTCTGGCTCCACACCTGCACGCTGGACCACCCGGCCGCGCTGCCGCTCTACATCTCGGCGGGATTCAGACCGTACCGCCGGGCCGTGGAGATCGCGGACGACCCGCGGCTCTCCGGCTACCTCTCCCGCGGCGCGGCGCCCCAGCTGCCGGTGATATAGAGCGGTGTCGGGCGGTCAGCGAAGCGACGGTTCCAGCAGGAAGCGCGGGAACCCTATCCCATTGGGAGGGTAGGGTGAGGGGTTGAAGAGCTGTCCGGAGAGAGCGCTTCCTCCGCACCCGCCAGTTCGTGTCTTGAGCCCATTCGAGTAGCCGTTGTCAGGCGCGCATCGCGGCGCGCGCGAGGCCGATCCCGTCCATCGCGGCCTGCTCGCGGACGCCGTCGGCGACACGGTCGGCCGTACGCTCCCTGCTCTCCAGGATCTCGACCTTCTTGAGCGCCTCGAAGGCCTCGCCGAGCTCGGCCTGGGCCTCCTGGAGCTGACCCTTCAACTCGTCGGCGGAGCGCTTGAGATTGTCGCGCCTGCCCCGCGCCGCCTTGGCGTAGGTCGGGTAGGCGAAATGCGCGAGGTCCGAGATGCCCGATTTCGCCTCCTCGGCCGCAACCTCGCGATCGAGATCGGCCGCCATGCGGTCGAACTCGGCGATCATCATCTCGATCTGGGTGACCCTCCGTCGTTTCTCGTCGACCTGGAAGCGTTTGAGGCGGATCAGCGTATCCCGCGACTTCATCGATGTGACTCCACGCTGCCTCGCGGACGCAGCTCTCAGCCAACCCCCAAGATCTCCGCGAGACGACGGTAACCATCCTGGATGGAGGTTGATTCTTCCTTACGCTGACCCAGGAAACCGTCGAGCTGTGGCATGAGCGACACCGCCTCGTCGACCTCCTCCGAGGATCCGGCCCGGTAGGCGCCGAGCCTGATCAGCTCCTCCATGTCCCCATAGGTCGCAAGGACTTGCCGCGCCTTCTTGACGACGGGCAGGAACGCGGGATCGCAGGAACGCGGCATGGTGCGCGAGACCGAGCGCAGCACGTTGATCGCCGGGTAGCGGCCCCGCTCGGCGATCTCGCGCGCCATCACGATATGCCCGTCGAGGATGCCCCGCACGGCGTCGGCGACCGGCTCGTTGTGGTCGTCCCCCTCCACCAGCACCGTGAACAGGCCGGTGATCGTCCCCTCCCCCGGCCCCGGCCCCGCCCGTTCGAGCAGCCGCGGCAGCTCGCTGAACACGGTCGGCGTGTAGCCCTTCGCGGTCGGCGGCTCGCCGCCCGCGAGCCCGATGTCGCGCTGCGCCATCGCGAAGCGGGTGACGGAATCCATCATGCAGAGGACAGAGAGCCCCTGGTCGCGGAAATACTCCGCGACCGCGAGTGTCAGGTAGGCCGCGTTGCGGCGCATCAGGGCCGGCTCGTCGGAGGTCGCCACGACCACGA
>CAXUHE010000076.1:14051-15644 GCA_964250725.1 uncultured Enterovirga sp.
ACCACGACCGAGCGTGCCAGGCCCTCGGGGCCGAGGTCGTCCTGGAGGAACTCCTGCACCTCGCGGCCGCGCTCGCCCACGAGACCGATCACCGCGACGTCGGCCTTGGTGAACCGCGCCATCATGGAGAGCAGCACCGACTTGCCGACGCCCGAGCCCGCGAAGATCCCCATGCGCTGTCCGCGCGCCGCCGTGATGAAGGTGTTGATCGCCCGGATCCCGAGATCGAGCGGCGGCCCGACACGCCGGCGCGCGTGCGCGGCCGGCGGGTCGGCGCGGAACGGGTAGGCGGCATCGCCCTTCGGCAGCGGACCCGCGCCGTCGAGCGGCCGCCCGAGCGCGTCGACCACGCGGCCGAGCCAGCCCGACGAGGGCCTGACGGACGGGGCGGAGGGCCTGACCCACGCCTCGCAGCCGCGCCGGATGCCCTCGATCGTGCCGAACGGCATCGCGAGCGCGCGATCACCCGAGAAGCCGATCACCTCGCAGGGCACCTGCGCGCCGCCCCCGATCGCGATATCGATCCGGCCTCCGACCTGCATCGCGGAGATGGGACCCGCGACCTCGATCAGCAGGCCGCGCACGCCGGAGACCCGACCGAACACGCGCGCGGGCTCGATCTCGTCCAAAGCCGCGATCAGCCGTCCCAACGTCCCGGTTGACGCACCCGCCTCTCCCACGTCGTTAACCTTCCGTTGACCCGACTCGTTAACACTACGTGTGCGACCGCGACGTCCAGAGGGAGAAGCGGATCGCATCGGGACACATCCGAACGCAAGGCCGGCGAGGGAACAAGGGCAGGACCCTGCGACGGGAGGCTCTCGAACGGGAGGCTCTCGACCATGAGGATGATCCGTCATGGTGCGGCGGCACTTGCGCGGGAGAATCAGCCTTTGTTAACCAGCATCACGTAGCGTTTTGAGTCGGATCAGGACGGAGCGTCCGCCGCATGGCCGCGGCAGACTTACAGGTTCCATCCACCCGTTAGCCTCGGGGCCACGCTGGGGATTGAGATGCGCGTACTCCTCGTCGAAGACGACAGCGCCGTCGCTCGCAGTATCGAGCTGATGCTGAAGTCCGAGAACTTCAACGTCTACACGACGGATCTGGGTGAGGAAGGCATCGACCTCGGCAAACTCTACGATTACGACATCATCCTGCTCGATCTCAACCTCCCGGACATGTCCGGCTACGAAGTGCTGCGGACGCTCAGGGTCGCCAAGGTCAAGACGCCGATCCTGATCCTGTCCGGCATGGCGGGCATCGAGGACAAGGTGAAGGGCCTGGGCTTCGGGGCCGACGATTACCTGACGAAGCCCTTCCACAAGGACGAGCTGGTCGCGCGCATCCACGCCATCGTGCGCCGCTCCAAGGGGCACGCCCAATCCGTCATCACGACGGGCGACCTCATCGTCAACCTCGACACGAAGACGGTCGAGGTGTCGGGCTCTCGCGTCCACCTCACGGGCAAGGAGTACCAGATGCTGGAGCTCCTCTCGCTGCGCAAGGGCACCACGCTGACGAAGGAGATGTTCCTCAACCATCTCTACGGCGGCATGGACGAGCCGGAGCTCAAGATCATCGACGTCTTCA
>CAXUHE010000077.1:0-15579 GCA_964250725.1 uncultured Enterovirga sp.
CCGACCGGGCAGGTGTTGAGGTGGCACTTGCGCATCATGATGCAGCCGGCCGCGATGAGGGGCGCGGTCGAGAAGCCGATCTCGTCGGCCCCGAGCAGGAACGCCACCATCACGTCCCGGCCCGTGCGGATGCCGCCGTCGGCCTGAAGCGCCACGCGGCCGCGCAGCCTGTTCAGGACGAGCGTCTGCTGCGTCTCGGCGAGGCCCATCTCCCATGGGGAGCCCGCGTGCTTGATCGAGGTGAGGGGTGCCGCGCCCGTCCCGCCCTCGAACCCCGAGACCGTGATGTGGTCGGCGCGCGCCTTGGCGACGCCGGCCGCGACCGTCCCGACCCCGACCTCGGAGACGAGCTTCACCGAGACATCCGCCGCGGGGTTCACGTTCTTCAGGTCGAAGATCAGCTGCGCCAGATCCTCGATCGAGTAGATGTCGTGGTGCGGCGGCGGTGAGATCAGCCCGACGCCCGGCGTCGAGTGGCGCACCTTGGCGATCTTGGCATCGACCTTGTGGCCGGGCAGCTGCCCGCCCTCGCCGGGCTTCGCGCCCTGCGCGACCTTGATCTGCATCATGTCGGAATTGACGAGATACTCCGTCGTGACGCCGAAGCGGCCGGACGCCACCTGCTTGATGGCCGAGCGCTTCGAGCGCCCGTCCGGCAACGGGCGATAGCGCTCGGACATCTCGCCGCCCTCGCCCGTGTTCGACTTGCCGCCGATCTGGTTCATCGCGAGCGCGAGCGTCTCGTGCGCCTCCTTCGAGATCGACCCGAAGGACATGGCGCCCGTCGAGAAGCGCTTCACGATCGACACCGCGGGCTCGACCGCGTCGAGCGCGAGGGGCTCGCGCCCCATCTCCTCGGCGGCCCTGATGCGGAAGAGGCCGCGCACGGTGCGCAGGCTGTCGCCCTCGTTCACGAGGCCCGCATATTCGCGGTAGCGCTCGACCGCGTTGAGCCGCACCGCATGCTGGAGCGCCGCGACGGAATCCGGGTTCCAGACATGCTCCTCACCGCGCAGCCGGTAGGCGTACTCGCCCCCGACATCGAGCGCGCTGCGGTAGACGGGCGCGTCCCCGAACGCGTCGCGGTGGCGGCGCACGCTCTCCTCGGCGATCTCGGGCAGGCCCACGCCCTCGATGTTGGTCGAGGTGCCGAAGAAATACTTGTCGATCAGCTCCGACTTCACGCCGACGGCGTCGAAGATCTGCGCGCCGCAATAGGATTGGTAGGTCGAGATGCCCATCTTCGACATGACCTTGAGCAGGCCCTTGTCGATCGACTTGATGTAGCGATAGACGATCTCGCGCTCGTCGACCCCGTCCGGCAGGTCGTCCTTCATCGCGAGCAGCGTCTCGAAGGCGAGATAGGGGTTGATCGCCTCCGCGCCGTAGCCCGCGAGACACGCGAAATGATGCACCTCGCGCGGCTCGCCGCTCTCGATGACGAGGCCGACGGAGGTGCGCTGCCCGCGGCGGATCAGGTGGTGGTGCACGGCCGCCGTCGCCAGCAGCGCCGGCAGCGGGATGCGGTCCGGCCCGACCGCCCGGTCGGACAGGACGATGATGTTGTAGCCGCCGTTGACCGCCGCCTCCGCGCGGTCGCAGAGGCGCTCGACCGCGCCCTCCATGCCGCCCGCGCCGAGTTCCGTCGCGTAGGTGATGTCGAGCGTCTTCGTGTCGAAGCGGTCCTCGAAATGGCCGATCGAGCGGATCTTCTCCAGGTCCTCGTTGGTGAGGATCGGCTGGCGTACCTCCAGGCGCTTGCGGCGCGAGGTCCCTTCGAGGTCGAGCAGGTTCGGCCTCGGCCCGATGAAGGACACGAGGCTCATCACCAGCTCCTCGCGGATCGGGTCGATCGGCGGGTTCGTGACCTGCGCGAAGTTCTGCTTGAAGTAGGTGTACAGCAGCTTCGAGCGGCTGGAGAGCGCCGAGATCGGCGTGTCGGTCCCCATGGAGCCGACCGCCTCCTGGCCGGTCGCCGCCATCGGCTGCATGAGGAGCTTCAGGTCCTCCTGCGTGTAGCCGAAGGCCTGCTGGCGATCAAGGAGCGACACGTCCGAGCGCGGCTGGCGCGGCTCGACCCGGCGCAGGTCCTCCAGGACGATCTGGGTGCGGCGCAGCCACTCCTTGTAGGGGTTGGCGTTCGCGAGCTCGGACTTGAGCTCCTCGTCCGGGATGATCCGCCCCTGTTCGAGGTCGATCAGCAGCATGCGGCCCGGTTGCAGCCGCCACTTCTCGACGATCTCCTCGTCCGGGATCGGCAGCGTGCCGGCCTCGGAGGCGAGCACGACGAGCCCGTCCCGCGTCACCACGAAACGGGCGGGGCGCAGCCCGTTGCGGTCGAGCGTCGCGCCGATCTGGCGCCCGTCGGTGAAGACGATCGAGGCCGGCCCGTCCCAGGGCTCCATCAGGGCCGCGTGGTACTCGTAGAAGGCGCGCCGGCTCTCGTCCATGAGCGGGTTGCCGGACCAGGCCTCCGGCACCAGCATCATCATCGCGTGGGCGAGCGAGTAGCCGCCGCGCACCAGGAATTCGAGCGCGTTGTCGAAGCAGGCCGTGTCGGACTGGCCCTCGTAGGAGATCGGCCAGAGCTTCGAGATGTCGTTGCCGAAGAGCTCGGAATCGACGCTCGCCTGCCGGGCCGCCATCCAGTTCACGTTGCCGCGCAGCGTGTTGATCTCGCCGTTATGCGCGACGAAGCGGTAGGGGTGCGCGAGCCGCCAGGACGGGAAGGTGTTCGTGGCGAAACGCTGGTGCACCAGAGCCAGCGCGCTCTCGAAGCGCGGGTCCGCGAGGTCGCGGTAGTAGCGGCCGAGCTGGTCGACCAGCACCATGCCCTTGTAGACGATCGTGCGCGAGGACAGGCATACGGGATAGAACTCGGACAGCCGCGCATCCTGGCGCGTGTAGACCGCGTTCGAGATCACCTTGCGCAGCAGGAAGAGCTGGCGCTCGAAGGCCGCCTCCTCCTCGATGGGCTTTTGCGAGCAGACGAAGATCTGGCGCTGCTGCGGCTCGGTCGCGCGCACGGACGGGCTGAGGTCGCCCGAATCGACCGGGACCTCGCGCCAGCCGAGCAGCGTCAGCCCCTCCTCGGCGACGGAGTTCTCGACGATCTCCTGGACGGCGCGGCACGCCTGCGCATCGCGCGGCATGAACAGGTGCCCGATGCCGTAATGGCCGGCCTCCGGCAGCTCGATCCCGAGAGCGGCGCATTCCTCGTGGAAGAAGCGGTGCGGGATCTGGACCAGGATGCCGCAGCCGTCGCCCATCGTGGGGTCGCCTCCGACAGCGCCCCGGTGGTCGAGGTTCTTCAGGATGAGCAGGCCCTGCTCGACTATGCGGTGGGTCTTGCGGTCGTGCATGTCGGCCACGAAGCCGACGCCGCAGGAATCGCGTTCATGCGCCGGGTCGTACAGACCTTGGGCGCTTGGCATGTGCGGATCTCGCGACGCCACGCGGCCGAGTCGCAGATCGCTTTGCGCGCTCGCCTGCCTGCCGTGCCGTCCCGAACCTTCGCTCATGGCGCCCTCGCATCGTCGATGGCCCGAAGGCCGTGCGCGCGCCCCGAAGGGCGTGTCAGATCGTCCCGGCGATCCGTCCGATGCAAAAGGTTTGCCCGAACTTGCCGCCATCACTCTCCCGAGGAAGGCGGCAGCGTCCATTTCGCCGCGCCCGCTCTCCGCGGGCGTCTCGGGGCTGTCAGCCCGCGCGACCCCGCAACGCCCGCTTCACGCGGGCGCCGGCCGTATCTCGTTTCGCCGTGTCTGCAACGATCGCAGTCACATCGGGCTCCGGTCCGAGGGCTCGAACAGCGAGGCTGTCCTACATTCGAACGGTGCCAGATTTCCCCGTGAGGCACAAGCGTTGCGACGCACGAGCGCCGTGCGGCACGTGCGTTGCGCGTGGGCTCGCTTCGCGCGAGAAAGGTCGTTCGATCGGCCCTGCCCCGCCCCGACCTCAGGTGACGTCCTTTGAGCTTCTCGAACAACCCTCCGGACCTGAACTTCGCCAGCGACAACGTGATGGGTGCGAGCGCGCCCGTGCTCGACGCGGTCGTCGCGGCGAATGGCGGCGGCATGCCGGCCTACGGGGCGGACCCGATCACCCGCGAGGTCGAGGCGGCGTTCTGCGACATCTTCGAGCGGGAGACGGCCGTGTTCCTCGTGACGACCGGCACGGCCGCGAACGCGCTCGCGGTCGCCGCGATGACGCCCCCCTGGGGGCTCTGCGCCTGCCACGCGGAGGCGCACATCATCGACGACGAGTGCGGCGCGCCCGAGTTCTTCAGCCATGGCGCGAAGCTCCTCGGCATCCCGGGGGTCGGCGGCAAGCTGACGCCGACGGGTCTGGAGGCGGCGCTCGCCGCGCTGCCGAACCACGAGAAGCAGATGCCGGCCCAAGGCCTGTCGATCTCGCAGGCGACAGAGGCGGGCACGATCTACACGGCGGACGAGATCTCCGGGCTGTCGCAGGTCGCCCGGTCGAGAAAGCTCGCGCTGCACATGGACGGCGCGCGCTTCGCGAACGCGCTCGTGGCGCTCGGCGTCAGCCCGGCCGAGATGACGTGGCGGCGCGGCGTCGATATCCTATCATTCGGCGGCACCAAGAACGGCTGTCTCGCGGCCGAGGCGATCCTGGTCTTCGACCCCGCGCTCGCGGACTCGCTGCGCTACCGCCGCAAGCGGTCCGGCCACACCGTCTCGAAGGGGCGCCTGCTCTCCGCCCAGTTCCGGGGCTACCTCGCGGATGACCACTGGATCGCGAACGCGCGGCACGCGAACCGCATGGCCAAGACCCTATCGGCCAGCCTCGCGGCGATCCCGGGCGTCAGGCTCGCCTGGCCGACGCAGGTGAACGAGGTGTTCCCGATCCTGCCCGCCCGCGTGGACGCGGCGCTGAAGGCGCGTGGGGCCGTGTACTATCCCTGGTCGTCGGGCAGCCTGCCCGAGGGCATGACGATCGGCCGCGACGAGAGCTTGGTGCGGATGGTGACGTCCTTCGCGACGACCCCCGAAGCGGTCGAGGCCGTGCTGTCCGGCGCCCGTACGGCCGCCTCGGAGGCCACGCCGAGAAGCGTTGCCGCATGAACCGCTTGTAACCTCCCCGCCCCAGCGGCGCCCCAATCCCAGCTGATGTTGCGTTACATGACCATCCGCCTCTCGATCCATACCTTGCATTCGCTCGCCATCGCGCTCGCGGCTGTCGCGAGCTTCGCGGCAGCCCCGGCATCCGCACAGTTCTTCGGCGGCTACTACAACGCGCCGTCCGCCCCCTACGGCTACGGGGGCTACGGCTACGCGCGGCCGCTCCCGCCGGACGAGATCGTCGACCGGGTCGAGGACCAGGGCTTCGAGGACGTGCGGCGCGTGCGGCTGGAGGGCTCCGTCTACGTGGCGGAGGCGACGAGCGAGGGCGGGATCCGCACCCGCGTCACGGTCGACGCCTACCGGGGACGCATCCTCGACCGGCGTCCGCTACTCGCCGGCTACCCGGGCGGCCCTCGCGTCGGGTCGCCCTACGAGGAGATGTCCGAGAGCGAGATGCGCCGCCGCGGCATCGTGCCTGGCCCTGGGCCAAGTGTGCCCGGGCCAACCCCGGGGATACCCGGAGCCGCGCCCTTCCGTGAGGCCGCGCGGCCCTACGCGCCCGCGCCGGTCGCCCCGACCTCTCCAGTGGAGACCACGCCAAGCTATGCCAGGCCCGACGGAGCCTTGCCGGCTCCGGCCGACTCTCGTCTTGCGCCGAGTGGCGGAGCCCGCAGCGAGACGCCCCGGCGTGAGCCGAAGCGCGAGGCCGCGCGCTCGTCGGGCGACGTCGACGGCGTCAACCCGGACAATCGGCCGTCGCGAACCGGCCCGAGATCCGGTGGATCGGCCACGCGCGCCGAGCCGAAGGCCCGGACGTCACCGGTCGCACCTGCACCCGCCGCTGTGCAGCCCGCCGCCCCCGCGGAGCCCACGCCACCCGCCGAGGCAGCGAACCGAGCTGCGAGGCCGGTGCGCGTCATCGGCGGCGTGACCCAGATGGGCACGCCTCCGGCGGGTCAGAGCGGATCTCCGCCCGCGAACCAGAGCGAGACGCCGGCGGCACCGCCCGTCGCCCCGAACTGAGAGCCTCAGCGTCTCAGCACCAGTTCCGGGATCGCGCTGATGCGCTCCAGGAGCGTGACCGGCCGGGTCGCGGCCAGAACCTCGGGCGTCGCGTAGCCCCAGGATGCGGCCGCGAACGCGATGCCGGAGCGCGAGGCAGCCTCCGCGTCGCGCAGTTCGTCCCCGATATAAAGCGCTTCGCCGGGCGGGATGCCCGCGTGCCGCAGGACGCGGCGCATCTTCGCTGGCTTGCCGAAGAGCGACGCGCTGCAAGCGAAATGGGCGATCAGCGCAGCGTTGGCCGGCCCGAGCACATGGCGAATATTCGCCTCACTATTCGAGCTCACGATACCCACCGTTACACCGTCATCGGCTAGGCGGCCCAGCATCTCGGTCACGCCAGCGAACAAACGGATCGTGTGGGCGTCGCGCGACTTCAGTCGCCGCATATGGCGAGCGATGAACGGCAGCTTCCAACGCGGCACCCCGAGAAGCGCCAGCAACGTGCGCGCGTCGGAGCGCCTCAGCGTGTCGCGATCGAGGTCGCCCGGACGCCGGAACCGGTAGCGGTCCGCCACGCCGTCGAGCACGGATTCGAACCACGGCAGCGTGTTCGCCAGCGTCCCGTCGAAGTCGAAGATCACGAGGCGGTACGGCATCGATCCCGATCATGCCTGCGCGCAAGCGAAAAGCGCCCCGGTCATCCCGGGGCGCCTGAAGGTCATGTTGTCGGATACGGCGATCAGGCGGCCTTCTTGGCCTCGATCGTCTGTTGCGCCACGCGCCCGTTGATCGGGACCTGGCGGGGCTTCTTCGCCTCCGGGATCTCGCGCACAAGATCGACGTGGAGAAGGCCATGCTCCAGGTTGGCGCCGTTCACCTGGACGTAGTCGGCAAGTTGGAAGCGCCGCTCGAAGCTGCGAGCCGCGATGCCCTGGTAGAGCACGTCGGGCCGCACCTCGCCCTCGGCCGCCGCCTTGCGGTCACCGCGGATCGTCAGCGCGTTCTCCTTCACCTCGATCGAGAGATCGTCCTGGCTGAACCCCGCGACCGCGACCGAGATGCGATAAGCGTTCTCGCCGGTGCGCTCGATGTTGTAGGGAGGGTAGGTCGGAGCCGCTTCGACGCTACCGATCTGGTCGATCATCGAGAACAGCCGGTCGAAACCGACAGTGTTGCGGTACAGGGGTGCAAGATCGAACTGTCGCATGGCATATCCTCCTGAAAGCGACATGCATTCAAAGTCCGCCCGAAGGCCGGACCTTCGCGCCGCCACCATGGCCGGCGCTCCACAGAGATAGCGACCTATGGCGTTGCTTCAAGGCTGATGATGGACCCGAGTATAAAAAAAAACGCGCACGCGCCGAGCTTGCCCGATACACCCGGTCTGCTCGATACACCCGACAACCCGGCGCCGGCCGGCGTCTCGCTCGCGTGGGTTGCGACCGCGGACGCGCTGCGGCTCAGGACCGCCACCTGGCGTCCGGACGGACCGGGGCGCGGCACCGTCCTGATCTTTCAGGGCCGCGCCGAATTCGTCGAGAAATACCACGAAGCCGTGGGCGAATTGCTGGCGCGCGACTTCGCCGTCGTGGCCTTCGACTGGCGCGGACAGGGCGCCTCCGGACGCAGCGCCGCGGACGGCCACAAGGGGCATGTCGAGCGCTTCGAGGATTTCCGCCACGATGTCGAGGCGGTAGCCGGGAGCATCCTGCCCGACATGCCGCGCCCCATCATCGGCCTCGCGCACTCGATGGGCGGGTGCATCGCGCTCACCGCCGCGGCGGAAGGCTGGCTGCCGACGGACCGGCTCGTCGCGGCCGCGCCCATGATAGGCCTCAGCGTCGTCAAGCGCCCGGCGACCATCCGCGTGCTTGCCCGCGTGCTGAGATGGATCGGGCTCGGGCGGCGCTCCGTGCCGGGCGGCGAGCTGCGGTCGATCTCGCTCCTGCCATTCGAGGGTAACCGCCTGTGCGGCGATCCGGTGCGCTATGCGCGCAACGCCGCGCTCGCGGGCGCGCTCGGCACGAGCGCGATCGGCGCGCCGACGATCGGCTGGCTCGACGCCGCGTTCCGGGCGATGGCCCGCTTCCGGGCTCGCGGCTACGCGGCCCGCATCGCGATGCCGACGCTGATGGTGGCGGCGGGCGCGGATCCCGTCTGCTCGACGCCCGCGATCGAGCTCTTCGCCCGCGGCCTGCCGGCGGGCTCGCTCGTCGTGATCCCGGGCGCGCGCCACGAGATCCTGATGGAGAGCGACGCGATCCGCGACCGGTTCTGGGCCGCCTTCGACGAGTTCGTGGACGACCTACCGATTCAGGAGTTCGAGCGTGATCGCGTGCAGCCGCGGGTCTCCGCAGGCCACGATCGAGCCGCCCTTGGCGGCTGAGCCGCCGTCCCACGAGGTCACGATGCCGCCCGCCCCCTCGATGATCGGGATCAGCGCCACGATGTCGTAGGGCTTGAGCCCCGACTCGATCACGAGGTCGATCTGTCCGGCCGCCAGCATGCAATAGGCGTAGCAATCGTAGCCGTAGCGGACGAGCTTCACCTCAGCCTCCACCCGCTCGTAGGCGGCCGCGACGTCGCCCTCGAACAGTTTCGGGCTCGTGGTCGACAGGATGGCGTCGCCGAGCCGGTCGCAGCGCCGCGTCGTCAGGCGGCGCTCGCCGTGCGGACCGCGATAGCGGGCGCTGCCGCCGTCCCCGAAGAAGCGCTCGCCGATGAAGGGCTGGTGCATGAGACCGTAGGCCGGCTCGCCGTTGCGCAGAAGGCCGATCAGCGTGCCCCAGAGCGGGAGCCCCGCCATGAAGGCGCGCGTCCCGTCGATCGGGTCCAGCACCCAGACGAACTCGGCATCCTCCCGCTCGGCACCGAACTCCTCGCCGACGATGCCGTGGGCCGGAAACATCCGGGCGATCTGGCGGCGGATCGCGATCTCAGCCGCCTTGTCGGCCTCGGTCACGGGATCGAACGCGCCGCCGGCGGCGGACTTGTCCTGAGCGGTGAGCGCGGTACGGAAGAAGGGCAGGATCGCGCTGCCCGACAGCGTCGCGAGTTCGTTGACGAAGCTCGAAAACTCGACCGGCTTCACACTCATATCCCTCGCCCCCCCGATCGGGCTCGCTCTCGACTTACGTCAACCGCGACACGAACACGCAAAATGCCACTTGCGTTTTGTGCGGCGCACCTTAAATTGTGCATTGCAACGTTGCCTTGCGACGTTGCTGCCCTCTTTGGGCGTTTCCTCCCTAGACTTGGGCCGCACCTCGGTGCGGCCCCTTTTCGTTCCGGGATCGCCAACGAGGAGGAAAAACTTCGGCAACCGCCTCGCCGGGAAGTCACTCGGCCGCGATGCGTCGTGGTTCGAGGTCCTCCGATGCCTGATCCATGATGGTCGCGAAGACCAACGCGAGATCCCTGGAGATCTCGGCAAAACCTGCAAGCGGCTCGAGCGTGCGCTCGTCCATGTAGAGCGCGCGGTTGATCTCGACCTGGAGCGCGTGGCGCCCGAGCGCCGGGGCGCCGTAATGCTCGGTGATGAACCCTCCAGCGTAGGGCTTGTTGCGCACGACCGCGTAGCCGGCGGCCCGGAACGTCGCCTCCACCAGGTCGGTCAATGTGCCCCGGCAGCTCGTGCCGTAACGGTCTCCGAGCACGATGTCGGCGCGCAGCGATTCGTCGCGGGCGAAGCTGCCGGACGGCATCGAGTGGCAATCGACCAGCACCACGTGGCCGAAGAGGTCGGCGGTGCGCTTCAAAAGACTGCGCAGCACCCGGTGGTATGGCTTGTACAGCCCGTCGATACGCGCCAGCGCCTCGTCGACCGAGAGCCGGCCGCGGTAGATGTCGTGTCCGTCCGCCACGATGCGCGGCACGGTGCCGAGCCCGCCCGCGACCCGCATCGAGCGAGTGTTGGCGTAGGGCGGGAGGCGACCCTCGAACATGCGGGGATCGAGTTCGTAAGGCTCGCGGTTCACGTCGAGGAACGCGCGCGGAAAGCGCGCGCTCATGAGAGGCGCGCCAAGCTCCACCATCCCGCCGACGAGCCGATCCACGAAGGCGTCTTCCGAGCGTCGCAGCGCCGTCGGATCGAGCGGTGACGCCTGCAGGAAGGCCGCCGGATAGACGTCCCCGGCGTGGGGCGCGTTGAACACGAAGGCGCGCGTCTGCTGGGCGGGTTCGACGACGACGAACGGCGGCGAGAACTCGTCTTGGAGCTCTGTCCGTCTCACGATCGGCACTGGGGCGGGCGGCATCGATGTCACTGTCGCTCCGGCTGCCTCCGATGTCCACCGACAGCCCGGGCCGGCCGCCACACGAAGGCCGCTTTATCTCTTATTTACCCTGGCGAGGCCCTTATCGACAAAGCCGAATCAAGCCCGACAGGTTCCGCCTTCATGAAGATCCTTCTCGCTGAAGACGACAACGACATGCGCCGGTTCCTGGCGAAGGCGCTTCAGAACGCCGGCTACGACGTGTCGTCCTACGATAACGGCGTGTCGGCCTATAACCGGTTGCGCGAGGAACCTTTCGAGCTTCTTCTCACCGACATCGTGATGCCGGAGATGGATGGGATCGAACTCGCTCGGCGGGGGACCGAGCTCGATCCGGACATGAAGGTGATGTTCATAACCGGGTTCGCGGCGGTCGCGCTGAACCCCGACAATCGGGCGCCGCGCGATGCCAAGATCCTGTCGAAGCCCTTCCACCTGCGCGACCTCGTGAACGAGGTCGAGAAGATGCTGCAAGCAGCGTGAGCCGCCTTTAGCGCCGGCCGGGGCCGCCTCCGAAGCCGCCACCTCCACCGAAGTCGCCACCTGGGCCGCCGAAGCCACCCGGGCCGCCGAAGCCGCCACCGCCGAAGCCGCCCGGCCGCTCGGGGCCGCCGGCCCCCCCGCCGAGACCGTCAGGCCTGCCGCTCCCGCGAGGCTCGGCCGGCGTGAAGCGACCCACGCCGGCGGGCCCCTCGCCACGCCCAAGGCTCGGCGCGCCACCGGGTCCGGAGCCGCCACGTCCGCTGCCACCTGAACCATCTGGTCCACCTGCTCCAGGACCTCGTCCGGGACCCGCGCCGCCCGGCCTGCGTCCGCCCGAATCACCTCCGCCCGAACCCGGCGGTTCGCCTCGTCCGCCCGGACCCGCATCGCCGCGCCGGTCGACCCGCACGCTCTCAATCGCGAGCCGGCCGCCGGAGCCTCGCGTGGTGGTCACCACCGCGAGCGCAGAGCCGGATGCCGGGACACCGGACGGCGCTCGTCCGCCGACCTCGAAGCCCGAGCCGAGTGCGAGGCCGCCGTCGCGGCGCTCGACATAGGATTCGATCGACAACCGTCCAATCTCGCGCCCGATCTCGGACCCGAACGGCGCGGCGTCGCTCACCGCACGCGAGACATCGAGGCCGCGATCGGTCGAGCGCCCCTCGACCGCGATGCGACCGGAGGTGAAGACCGGGTCAAGATCTACGAGCCTCAAGCCTCCGATCGCGTAGCCATCTTCGGACGAGCCGGAGACGGGCCCGACGACGCGGCTCGGGCCGGTATCCCGCGGCTCGATCAGGCTCGCGACGATTACCCCGTCCGGCCGGCGCTGTCCGTAGACCGCGACCCGCTCGCCCGGAGCCCACGTCTGCCCGTCCGGGACCGCACCTGTCGCGACGCTCTGGCCCAGTACCGTCAGGGTGCCCGGCCCGACCTGTTCGACGCGCCCCACCACCTCGCTCGCGACGTCGATGCGCCGCGTCGCGAGCCCCGCGCCGCGCCGCGCCGCCACGACCCGCACGACATGGCCGATACGCAGGTCGGCGGCCGTACGCATCTCGCCGTCGAAGGCGACCGGCACGTCGGGCGGGTAGGAGACGCGCAGCCCGTTCACCACGATCGACCCGAAGCGGCGGATCGTGCCCACGATCCCGGTCCGGGCGCGCGCGCCCGTGCCGCCGATACCGCGGTCGCCCTCCTCCGTCACGCCGGTCCCGCCGATGCCGCGGTCACGCGGCGGCTCCTCCTGCGAGAGCGCGGGACATGTGAGTAGCGCCGCGAGGCTGACGAGCGTGCGCCCGAATGCGCGGCGCGTGACGAGGGGAGGTCTCATGGATCGGGCTTGTCCGCGACGGGAGACATGTCGGACCCCGCCTCGGGCACCTCTTCCGAGTAGACGTAGACGCCGAAATTCCAGCGCCACGCGCCAGGCACGTCGGTCTCGCAGGCCGCATGCGCCTCGCGGTTCGCGCTCTGGAGCGCCTCGGTGGCGATCTCGCGCGAGCGCGCCTCCAACTGCTTCGCGAGGTCCTGCGAGAGGCCGTCATAGTGGACCGCGCGTTCCAGGAAGCGCGGCGTCTCGCCCTCGACGTTCGCGACAGCGGCCGCGATATGGTCGTGCAGGTTGCGGCCGAGATAGTACAGCTGCTGGTCGTCCCCACCGCGCGGCACGTAGGCCGATTCGGCGAGGATGACGCGATCCTCGACGTCTAGGGTCACGAGCCCGCGGTCGAGCCACTCGTCGAGCACCGCGCGGGGCCGCACGTCGCGCGTCACGGACGCGACGAGCGCCTCGAACGATGGAGCATCGCCGAGCCGCCGCAGGGGTCGGGGCCGGCCGGCCTCGGTATACTCGGGCGCGGCAAGCCAACGCGCCAGGATGCGGCTCGTGCGCGAGATCGCGACCGGCACGACCGTGACCGGCGCGCCCGCGCCGCGCAACCGGCGCACCTCCTTGCGGTGGATGCCCGTGAGGAGGCTCACGCGGCTGTCGGTCTGTTCCTTGCCGGGCAGCGCGAAGTCGTACTCCGCGACGTTGACGTAGAGCTCGCGCAGGAGGTCCGTCAGGGCCGGGAAGGTGACACCGCTTCGTACGAGTAGCCGCACGAGCGGCCGCAGCAGGCGCGCGAGCGGCGCCTGGAGGAGGCTCCCCTCTGGAGGCTGGTGCGCGTCGCCGGACATGCGCGCGAACCTAGACATTTCGGCGTGGGACACAATCCCACAATCGTGGTCAACCACCTTTTCCGCTTGACGTGGGAAATCTGCACACATATCTTACCGTTCGTGGGCAATGTTCCCACGGAGTTGATCACGTGAACCACCCGCGCTCGCACGTTCTCCGGTCCGACTCGCTCCGTCTCAGCCGCGAGCCGCTCGGGCGCGTGAACCTCATGGCACTCCGGCGCGGGATCATGGCCGCGACGCTCGGCGCCGCGGTCGTGTCGACCTTCGCCTATGTGGGCCAGGAGCGCGGCCGCCTGATGGCAAGCGCCCGCCCGGCGCTGATGACGGCCGATCTCGGCCCAAGCCGGTCGCCGCTGGCCGAGATGGTGGGCGCGGATGCGCGGCTGTTCACCCGGACGGCGCCGTCTCGCTGATCGGGTTTCGGATCGCGCCCGCGTCGCCGCCGCCACGCCCCCCGGCAGCGACGACACGCGGGCGTGAGGGACGGGGAGCCGGGCGGGACATCGTCCCTCCGGCTCCCCGACCTTCGCGGTGTCAGACCGGCAACGGCCCGTCGCGCTTGACCTCTTCCATGACCGCGTAGGTCCTGGTCTCGGTCACGCCCGGCAACGCGAGCAGCACCTCGCCCAGAAACCGCCGGTACGCCGGCATGTCGGCGACACGCGCTTTCACCAGGTAGTCGAAGCCGCCCGCCACCATGTGGCATTCGAGCACCTCCGAGGCGCGCCGGACAGCCTCCGCGAATCGCTCGAAGACGTCGGCCGTCGTCTTGTCGAGCGAGACCTCCACGAAGACGAGGAGACCCAGTCCGAGCCGATGCGGGTCGAGCCGCGCGCCATAACCGGTGATGATGCCCTCGCGCGTGAGCCGCCTAACGCGCTCGGCCGTGGAGGTCGGCGAGAGACCTACCCGCCCCGCGAGGTCGACGGTCGCGATCCGGCCGTCCTCCTGGAGGGCGAGCAGAATACGGCGGTCCAACTTGTCGATCATCTTATCCACGGTTCATACGTCGTTTCTCCGCGAGATCCACTGACTTATCTCAATATCGCTATCTCGAAGCGCGGCGGCGATCACAGTATAAATCGGATCGTCTCAACGCGTGTCGGACGATCGATCATGGACGCTGCCCCCGCGGTCTCCCCTGCTATGACGATGGGTGGTGCCGATCGCCCCTTCGCGGCGTTCCGGTCCGGCCTTCCCACACCGACGCTGCTGCGTGCGGCGATTACAGCGGCGTATCGCCGGCCCGAGCCGGAATGTGTGGCGGCGTTGCTCGACGTCGCGACGCTCGCACCCACGGTGGCTGCGCGGGCGAAGGCGGCCGCGGAGGACCTCGTGCGGACGTTGCGCGGCAAGACGCGCGGCGGCGGGGTCGAGGGGCTGATTCACGAATATTCGCTGTCGAGCCAGGAGGGCGTGGCGCTGATGTGCCTCGCGGAGGCGCTGCTGCGCATCCCCGACGCCGCGACCCGCGACGCGCTCATCCGCGACAAGATCTCGACGGGCGACTGGCGCGCCCATGTCGGGCAGAGCCCCTCGCTCTTCGTCAATGCGGCGACCTGGGGGCTCGTGGTCACGGGCCGCCTCACCACGACGACCAGCGAATCCGGCCTATCCGCGGCGCTGACCCGGCTCATCGGTTGCGGCTGCGAGCCGCTGATCCGGCGTGGCATCGACCTTGCCATGCGCATGATGGGCGAGCAGTTCGTGACCGGCCAGACGATCGCGGAGGCGCTCGCCAACAGCCGCAAGCACGAGGCGCGCGGCTTCCGCTACTCCTACGACATGCTGGGCGAGGCCGCGACCACGGCGGAGGACGCGGCGCGCTACCTCGCGGATTACGAGGGCGCGATCCACGCGATCGGCCGGGCCTCGGCGGGCCGCGGGATCTACGAGGGCCCGGGCATCTCGATCAAGCTCTCGGCGCTGCACCCGCGCTATGCGCGGCCCAAGATCGCGCGTGTGATGGGCGAACTCCTGCCTCGGGTCAAAGGTCTCGCGCTCCTCGCGCGGAGCTACGACATCGGCCTGAACATCGACGCCGAGGAGGCGGACCGCCTCGAGATCTCGCTCGACATCCTGGAGGCGCTGGCGCAAGACCCCGACCTCGCCGGCTGGAACGGCATCGGCTTCGTGATCCAGGCCTACGGCAAACGATGCCCCATCGTGATCGACTGGATCGCCGACCTCGCCCGCCGCTCGGGCCGGCGCATCATGGTGCGGCTCGTGAAGGGCGCCTACTGGGATTCGGAGATCAAGCGCGCCCAGGTCGACGGGCAGGACGGCTTCCCGGTCTTCACCCGGAAGATCCACACCGACGTCTCCTATCTCGCCTGCGCGCGGAAGCTGCTCGCGGCGCCGGACGCGGTCTTCCCGCAATTCGCGACGCACAACGCCCAGACGCTGGCCGCCATCACCGAGATGGCGGGCCCGAACTTCTACCGCGGGCAGTACGAGTTCCAGTGCCTGCACGGCATGGGCGAGCCGCTCTACGAGGAGGTCGTGGGGCCGGCGAAGCTGAACCGGCCCTGCCGCATCTACGCGCC
>CAXUHE010000078.1:0-943 GCA_964250725.1 uncultured Enterovirga sp.
GAGGCCGGCACGATGCGCCAGTCGCGCGATCCGACCGCCTTGCGCCAGGCCGGCCGGTCCGCGTCTGCGAGCTTGGCGTCGGCCAGGAGGTCGGCCGCCCGGTCGGGATCGGCCGCGACCGCGTCGCCGAACGCCACCAGGGCGGCCACGAGCTGCGCGACCGTCCCGTCGGACAGGCCGCGGCGTGCGAGCGTCCAGAACACCGAGCGGTTCGGGATGGTGGCGCCGCAGGGCGCGAGGAGCCGCGCCCGCCCGGCCGAGAGTGATCCGTCGAGGAGCGGCGCCATCGCGACCCACGCATCGACGCGGCCGGCCTCGAGCGCGTGCAGCGAGGCCCCCGGCGCGAGTTCGACACGCACGACGTCACGCAGCGACAGGCCGGCGGTCTCGAGGACCCGCGCGAGCAGGTAGGTGTGGAACGAGCCGTCGAGCAGCGCGACGCGCCGTCCCCTCAGGTCGGCGACCGTGCGCACGGAGGAGCCCGGGGTGGTGACGATGCCGCCGTTGGCCGGACGGGGAGCCGAGGCCGCGAGATAGACGACGTCGAGGCCCTCCGCCTGAGCGAGGATCGGCGGCGTCGAGCCGGTCCCGCCCACGTCGATCCTGCCGACCGCCATGTGCTTGGCGCTGTCGCGGCCCTCGGGATACGGCACGAAGGCCGCGTCGAGATCGCCCAGCGCGCCGCCCCAGCGTTCCGCCAGCGTGAGATGAAGGTTGTTCGGGTGCACCCCGATCAGCAGCGTCACGATCGGCTCCGGTTCATCGCCGACGTCTCTTCCCGGTGGATTAAGTTTTTTGTATAATGACGACCGGCATCGCGACTGGTCAAGCGCCGAGTTCGACGCGGTCAGCCAGACGGATCAACCACGGGCCGCCGACCGCGGCGAAGATCACCATCTCGATCGACGGGACGATGCCGACGAAGCTCGGCGACATGAAGCCG
>CAXUHE010000078.1:953-8620 GCA_964250725.1 uncultured Enterovirga sp.
CCGACCGCGGCGAAGACAGCGGCACGGGACGGTGCGATGATCTGCCGGAACATCGGTCTCGCCAGCGGCCTCCTGGCTCTCCTCGCGAACCCGAACCGGCTCGCGATCGTCTGCCTCCTCCTGGAGGGGGAGCGATCGGTCATGGCGCTCGAGGTCGCGCTCGACATCCAGCAGCCCACCCTGTCCCAACAGCTCGGCATCCTGCGCGAGGCCGGCATCATCACCGGGCGACGGCTGGCGCGCCGCGTCTTCTACCGGCTGGCCGACGAGCGGACGGCCCGCGTGGTGGAGACCTTGCGATCGATCTTCGAGGAACTCCTGCCCGCCTCGGTCATCCTGTCCTCGGCCGATCCGGCCCAGGATCGCGCGGCGCTCGCAACGGCCGCCGCCCTGGCCCGCCTCGCCGAACGAGAGACGATGTGAGTCACGTCGAGCCGGCTCCGATGCGCCCCTTAGCACAATCTGAGCGGAAGCCCGAAATTCCGGCTGCGCCGACGGTGCGGCTCGCGTTAAGCTTGTCATGCGCAGCCGTCGTCCCGTGCACGTGGGGGGCGGTTCGCAGGAGACGATCATGGCAGAGCGTTCGTTCGCCCGTGAAGTCGAGGACCTGAAGCTCGGGGCGGGCGAGGTCTTCCACGGCGAAGGCATCCTGGCGATCACCAAGGCGCTGCTGCAATCGGGCGTATCGTATGTCGGCGGCTATCAGGGCTCGCCGATCTCGCACCTGATGGATGTGCTGGCCGACGCGAAGGACGTGCTGGACGAGCTCGGCGTGCGTTTCGAGAGTTCCGCCTCCGAGGCCGCGGCCGCCGCCATGCTCTCCGCCTCCGTCATGTACCCCGTGCGCGGGGCCGTGACCTGGAAGTCCACCGCCGGCACCAACGTCGCGGCCGACGCCCTGTCGAACCTCTCCTCGGGCGGGGTGACGGGTGGCGCGCTCGTCATCATCGGCGAGGATTACGGCGAGGGCTCCTCCATCATGCAGGAGCGCAGCCACGCCTACGCGATGAAGATGCAGATGTGGCTGCTGACGCCGCGTCCGAACCTTCCCTCCATCGTGAAGGCGGTCGAGGACGGGTTCGCGCTCTCCGAGGCCTCCAACACGCCCGTGATGCTGCAGGTCGGCGTCCGCACCTGCCACGTCCACGGCTCCTTCGTGGCGAAGGACAATCGACGGCCCGACTTCACGCTGCGCGAGGCGGTCGAGAACCCGAGGCGGGACGTGAACCGCATCGTGCTGCCGCCCGCCGCCTACCTGCACGAGAAGGAGAAGATCGAGAGGCGCTGGCCGGCCGCCGTGGAGTTCGTCAAGGCCAGCGGGCTGAACGAGCGCTTCGGTCCGCAGACGGGCGAGGTCGGAATCATCCTGCAGGGCGGATTGTACAACGGGGTCATGCGCGCGCTGCGCGACCTCGGCCTCGCGGACCTCTACGGCGAGACCGGCGTGCCGATCTACTGCATGAATGTCAGCTATCCGGTGATCGAGGACGAGGTGGCGGAGTTCTGCCTCGGCAAGCGCGCCGTCATCATCGTCGAGGAAGGCCAGCCGGACTACCTGGAGCAGGCGCTGAACACCGTCCTTCGCCGGCGCGACATCAACACCCGCATCGCCGGCAAGGACATGCTGCCGATGGGCGGCGAGCTGACCGCGCAGGTGCTGACGCGAGGCTTCGGCACGTTCTTCGAGACCTATGCGCCCGCGCTCCTCGGCAACCGCCCGCCGCCGCCGAACGCCGACGCTGTGCTCGCAGACCCGAAGGTCAAGGCGCTGGCCGCCGCCGTGCCGCCGCGCCCGGCCGGCTTCTGCATCGGCTGCCCGGAGCGGCCGATCTTCGCCGCCATGAAGCTCGTCGAGAAGGAGCTTGGCCCCCACCACGTCTCGGCCGATATCGGCTGCCACCTGTTCTCGATCCTGCCGCCCTTCAACATCGGCGCGACCACGATGGGCTACGGCCTCGGGCCCGCCTCCGCGTCGGCCTTCAACGTCAAGGCCGGCAAGCGTCCGATCTCGATGATGGGTGACGGCGGCTTCTGGCACAACGGCCTCTCCACCAGCGTCGGCAACGCCGTCTACAACAAGCACGACGGCGTCATCATGGTGGTGGACAACTTCTACGCCGCCGCGACCGGCGGGCAGGACATCCTGTCGTCGCGCGCGGAAAACCCGAACCGCAAGACGAAGAACAAGATCACGGACGCCGTGAAGGGGATCGGCGTCACCTGGGTCCGGCAGATCGACCGCACCTACGACGTCGCGCGGATGCGCGACACGCTGAAAGCCGCGCTGACCAGCCCGGAGAGCGGCCCGAAGGTGATCGTCGCCTCGTCCGAATGCATGCTGAACAAGCAACGCCGCGTGAAGCCGCTCTTCGCGAAGGCGGTGAAGGAGGGCCGGCGCATGGTGCGCGAGCGCTTCGGGGTCGACGAGGACGTGTGCACGGGCGACCATGCGTGCATCCGCCTCTCCGGCTGTCCATCGCTCTCGATCAAGCACCTGGACGACCCGCTGCGCGACGATCCCGTGGCGGCGATCGACAACGGCTGCGTGGCCTGCGGCAATTGCGGCGAGGTCGCGGAGGCGGCGGTTCTCTGTCCGTCCTTCTACCGCGCCGACGTGATCCTCAATCCGACGCGGATCGACCTCTGGCTCGGGCGGCTGCGCACGAGCGTGATCGGCTATCTCCAGCGCCGGCGCGACGCGCGCCGGATCGTCTTCGCGTGAGCGCCGCGCTCGGCGAGGTCGCGCCGCCGGTCCGGCCTGTCGCCGGGCTCACGGCCGACAAGCCGATCTCGATCGCGTTGCTCGCGATGGGCGGCCAGGGCGGCGGCGTGGTCTCGGACTGGCTGATCGCGCTGGGCGAGGCGCAGGACTTCGTCGTCCAGGCGACGTCGGTTCCGGGCGTCGCCCAGCGCACCGGGGCGACGATCTACTATGTCGAGATGGCGCGCGCCGCCGGGACACGTGCCCCCGTCCTCGCGCTGATGCCCAATCCCGGCGACGTGGACATCGTGCTCGCGGCCGAGTTCATGGAGGCGGGGCGCTCGATGATGCGGGGTCTCGTGACGCCCGATCGCACGACGCTCATCGCGTCCACGCACCGCTCCTACGCGGTCGGCGAGAAGGAGACGCCGGGCGACGGGGTTGCCGACCCGAACCTCGTGGTGGAGGCGGCCGGGATCGCGGCGAAGCGCGTCGTCGCGTTCGACATGCAGCGCCTCGCCGAGGAGAGCGGCGCGGTCATCTCCGCCTCGCTCTTCGGCGCGCTCGCCGGCGCGGAGGTCCTGCCTTTCCCGCGCTCGGCCTTCGAGGACGCGATCCGGGCCGGCCGCAAAGGTGTCGGCCCCAGCCTCGAGGCGTTCGGGCGAGCCTACGAGCGGGCGCGCCGGCAGCCGGAACCGGAGCCGCGATCGGCGCAGGTCACCGTAGAGGCCCTGCCGGAGCGTGCCGGGCACCCGGCTCTCGACGCACTTCTCGATCGCATCCGGCGCGACTTCCCGGCCGAGGCTCACGCGATGCTCTTCGCCGGTGCCAAGCGCCTCGTCGACTATCAAGACCCGGCCTATGCGGCCGAGTACCTCGACCGGGTGGGCGCGCTGAGTGCTCTCGACGGTCCGGGCGGCGGCTCGGCGCTGACGATCGAGGGCGCGAAATACGTCGCCAACGCGCTGGCGTTCGACGATGTCATCCGTGTCGCGGACCTCAAGACCCGGGCCAGCCGCTTCGACCGCGTCCGACGCGAAGTCGGGGCCGGCAGCGATCTCCTCTACATGACTGAGTTCATGCATCCTCGCATGGCTGAGGTCGCGGGAACGCTGCCGGTTGGGCTCGGCCGCTTCATCGAGGCGCGCCCCGGGCTGTTCCGGGCACTCGACCGGGTGGTGAACCGGGGCCGCCGGGTCCGGACCGGCACGATCCTGTGGTTCCTCCCGCTCTACGCGGTCGCGGGCCTGAAGCGCTTCCGGCGCGGCTCGTTGCGCTACGCCCGGGAGATGGAGCACGTTGCGGCTTGGCTCGACGCGGTGCGGCAGGCCGCGCCGCGCGACCCGGCCGCCGCGGCCGAGATGCTGCGCAACCGGCGCCTCGTGAAGGGCTACAGCGACACGCATGCGAGGGGCACGTCGAAATTCGACCGCGTGATGGCGGCGTCGACCCGCCTCCTCGGTCGCCCGGACGCGGCCGACTGGATCGCGCGGCTGCGCAAGGCGGCCCTGATGGACGAGGAGGGCAAGGCGCTCGACGAGGCGCTACGGACGGTGGAGAGCTTCCTGTAGGCGGATCTGGCGCCCACTCCCTTCGTCGTGGGTCACGTCTCGACGAGAGCCAAGACCCGCAGCGGGCTGCCCGACCCGCGCACGATCTTCAGCGGCGCGGCGATGAGCACCGCGCCGGTCGGCGGCAGGAGGTCCAGGTTCGCGAGGCATTGCAGGCCGTACCGCCCCGCTCCGTGCAGGTAGGAGTGAGCCGGGTAGGGCGGCGAGAGGTGGTGGCCCTGGCCGGCATCGGTGCCGATCGTCTCCGTGCCGAAACCCAGGATCTGGCGCTCGTCGACCAGCCGGCGGATCGCCGCCGCCGAGGGACCTGGCGTGTGCGCGCCGTCCTCGCGCAGGTTCGCGTAGGCGGCAGGCGCTCGCTTCGACCAATCCGTGCGCATCAGGACCCAGGACCCCGCCGTGATGCGCCCGTGCCGGGCCTCGAAGGCATCGAGATGCGCGACCTGCATCAGGAAGTCGGGATCCGCGGCGCTCTCGGCCACGCAATCCACCACGCAGGCCGGCGCCACGAAGCGGGCCGGGTCGATCGTGTCGACGCTGCCCGCCGGGTCGTCCCGTCCCGTGATCCAGTGGTGCGGGGCGTCGAAATGCGTGCCCGTATGCTCGCCGCAGGAGAAGTTGTTCCAATACCAGGCCGGGCCGCGATGGTCGTATCGGGAGACCTCCTCCATCCGGAACGGGGCACATTGGCCGAGCTCCGGCGGCAGCACGATCGTCGGAACGTCGGGGTCGAGCGTCTGCGTGAGGTCGACGACCGCGACGCGGCGTCCCGCGATGTCGGCCGCCAAGGCCGCGAGCGAGGTCGCCATCACGTGCTCTCCTGCCTCAGGATTCGGGGGTCCTCGGCCCATCTGGCGTGGATCTCCCGGGCGACATCGCCGACCACGATCTCCTCGCGACCCTCCCGCAGGCCCGCGACGAGCGCGCGGGCGAGCGCGGCCGGCCCGACCTTCGGGGGCGGCACCGTCTGGTGCCACGTATCCTCGATGGGGCCGGTCAGGACATCGACGACCCGCAACCCGGACGGCCGCATCTCCTGCCGCAGCGCAGCCGAGAGCGCGCGCAGGGCCGCCTGCGAGGCCGCGTAGGCGCCGAACCCCGCGGGTGGGGCGAGCGCCCAGGCCGATACGATCGTCACGAACGCGACCGCGCGACGCTCCTCCTCGGCAGCACGCGCGCTCATGATCGGACCGAACGCGGCCGCGAGCCGCATCGCACCGAGGCAGTTGATGTCGAAGGTCTCGCGGGCGAGGACGGGATCGGGTCCGGTCATGATGCCGCCCGGCCTGACATGGCCGGCATTGTTCACCAGGATGTCCACCTTGTGACCGATCCGGCCGGCAAGCTCGGCCACGGAGGCGGTGTCCGTGAGGTCGAGCGCTACGGTCTCGACCACATCGAGCCCCGCATAAGGATCGCCCTGGAGCGGCTTCCAGCGCTCCGCCACGCCGACGAACACATGCGCCGCGCCGGCCTCGATCAGGGCGCGCGCGAGCGCGGGCGCGCTCACGGTCCGGCCATCGGCGATCAGCACGCGGGCGTGGCGGGGATCCGCGGAGAATTGGGACAGTTGCGGGTCGTCCAAAGCGTCTTGCATGGCGATCTCCGGGAGCGCGACGACGGCGCCGCGTCCCGCCCCATCGAGCCTGAGATCGAGCCGCACGCGTCCCTCGATGGCACAGCCGGCGTGGAGATGGGCCAGGATACGAGGCCCGCAATCGAGCGCCACGATCCCGGTCTTGCAAGGCATGCGCTCGCGATAATACCGATCGCCCGTGACCCGGATCGTGGTCTGGGCGACGAGCGTGCCCCGTGGGTCGACCTCCCGCCAGGCGAGCCGGTCGGACAGGCACGTGCCGCAGACGTCGCGCGGCGGGTATTGCACACCCCCGCACTCCGCGCAGACCTGCAGCCGGAACACGCCCTCCTGGGCGGCGGCCGCGAGGCCGAGAGCGGCGCGGCTGCGCGCATCCGCCAGCGGGACGGGCGCACGGGTCCGCAGGAGCGGGTTCTTCGGGCTTGGCGGACTCGCGGGATCTCTCACGAGGCGGCTCCCGGCCCGTCGCCGGCCAGCACGACGGCCCCGGAACACAGACCCCGATCGTAGTTGATCATCCCGAACCCCGACGCGACCGCGATGCGCGCTCCGGGCACCTGCCGCCCGAGCGGTTGGCCGGTCACCTGCCGGATCGCCTCCACGAGACCGAGATGGCCCCCGGCCGCACCCGCCTGCCCGACGGAGAGCTGGCCGCCGCTCGTGTTGTGCGGGAACGTGCCCTCGACGGTCAGGCCGTGAGCCCGCACGAAGTCCTTCGCCTCGCCTTTGGGGCAGAAGCCGAGATCCTCGATCTGCATCATCACGATGACCGGGTAGTCGTCATAGGTCTCCAGGCAGTCGACGGCGTCCGGTCCGATCCCCGCCATGGCCCAGAGCTCGTCGCGATCCTGCGCCCAGCCGCCGCGCTGCTGGATCGCATCCTCCGCGAACGCGTTATGGCGCTCGATGGTCGCCAGGATGTGCGCCGCCGCGAGCCCCTGGGCCGTCGCGTCCTCCTCGCGCATCACCAGAAACGCTTCCGCGCCCGCGCACGGCATGACGCAATCGAACAGCGTCACGGGGTCCGCGATCGACCGCCCCGCCATGTACTGGTCGAGCGTCAGCGACGATTTCATCATCGCGTGGGGCACGCTGAGCGCGTTCTCGCGCTGCGCCACGCAGATCCGGCCGAAATCCGCGCGGGTCGCCCCGAAACGGCGCATGTAATGATCGGTGATGAGCGCGAAGCTTCCGTTCGGTCCCCCGGCGCCGTAGGGATAGACGGCATCCTGCGAGAAGCGGCTGAAGGTCGGCAGCATGTCCTGAAACGAGCTTGGGCTCGCAGTGTCGCCCGCCACGACGGCCACGACGTGGGCGTCGCCGGCCTGCACCGCCCGCGCGGCGCGGCGCAGCGCCACCACCCCGGAGGCACCCCCCATGGGGATGTGGTCGAGCCAGCGGGGCCGGATGCCGAAATGTTGCGTCAGGCCGACCGCCGTGTCCGGCCCGAGGCTGAAGCTCGACGCGCAGAACCCGTCGACCGCGTCCTTCGGCAATCCGGACGCTCCGAGCAGCGTCCTGAGCGCCGTGCCGATCCACCAATGTGCGGGTCGGATCGAGTAGCGCTCGTAGGGGACGGTGACGGGCGCCGCGACCACCACGCCCTCGTAGGAGTGTCGGCGCGATTCGGTCACCCAGTCAGCGCTTGAGGATGTAGCCGACGCGCTCCCGGTCGAAGGTCGCGTCGCCCACGCCGCGCTCGCGGACGGCAACAGCTTCGGCGCCTTCGAGTTCTACAAGGCCTCCAAGGCCAGCGGTGTGAAGCCGATCATCGGCATCGAGGCGTACCTGACGCCCA
>CAXUHE010000078.1:8630-15391 GCA_964250725.1 uncultured Enterovirga sp.
CGCGCCGGCGTGGCTCTATGGTGAGGACGCGTGCGCCGCGCTCGCGGAGCTTGAATTTCTGCACTTTGCCGCTCTCGGTCGTCGGCAGGGCCTCGACGATGTCGACGTAACGAGGCACCGCGAAATACGGCATGCGCGGCGTGCAGTGGTCGAGCAGTTGTACCGGGTCGAGCGTCGCGCCCGGGTGGAGGACCACCGCGGTCATGACGTCGTCTTCCGCCAGGTCGGAGCGCACCGGGAAGACGGCCGCGTTGGCGATGGCCGGATGCGAGGCGATCACCTGCTCGACTTCGAACGAGGAGATGTTCTCGCCGCGCCGCCGGATCGCGTCCTTCATCCGATCGAGGAAGCGGATCCGCCCGTCAGGCTCGCCGACCACGCGGTCGCCCGTGTGGAACCAGAGGTTTCGCCATGCCTCGACGGTCGTCTCGGGCATCGCGAAATAGCCGGTCGCGAACGCGAAGGGCTCGTCCGCCCGGAGCACGAGTTCCCCGGGCTCACCGGCCGGGACCTCGTTGTCCTCGTGGTCCACGATCCTCGCCCGGAAGCCCGGGCGGATGCGCCCCATCGCGCCCGGACGCTGGTCGGCCAGGAGGTCGCCGATGACGAAATTGGTCTCGGTCGACCCGTAGCCGTCCACGAGGCCGATCCCGAAACGCTCCGTGAAGACCCCCTGGAAGTCGGCCGGGACGCCGGGCGCGAGCGCGATCCGGACGGAATGGTGGCGATCGTCCGTCGACGGCTCGCGCGAGAGCAGCATGGGCACCATGGCGCCCAGGAGGTAGGTCACCGTCGTGTCGTAACGGCGCAGCGCGTCGGTGAAGCCGGAGACCGAGAAGCGGCGCTCCGCCACCAGCGTGGAGCCGGTGAGAAGCGCCTGGTAGAAGCTGTTCAACGCGTTCGTGTGGAAGAGCGGGAGCGTGGTGAGCAGCACCTCGCCCTCGCCGAGCCCGAGCAAGGCCGCCGTGTGGGCACCCCACCAGAAATACTGCGCCTGCGGGCAGCAAACTCCCTTCGAGGGACCCGTGGTGCCCGACGTGTACAGGATCGCGACCGTGTCACCGGGCCGCGACGCGAAAGGCTCGACGCTCTCGCCGGGCCCCGGCACCGGCTCCGACGCGAGGCCTGCCACGGCCTCGCCGTCGCCCACGATCCAGAGCCGTTCGAGCACGATTCCGTCCGCCCCGGCCGCCCGCGTCACGTTTCCGATCAGCTCGGCGTCGATCACCGCGAGCCGCGCGCCGCTATTCCTCAGGATGTGCTCGAGCTGCGTCCCGCGCGAGGCGGTGTTGACCGGCACCGCGACGATCCCCGCCCAGGCGCAGGCGACGAAGATCCGCATCGCCGCGGGTCCGTTGCCGCACAGGATCGCCACCCGGTCTCCCGGCGCGATGCCGGCCTCGATCAGCCGTCGCGCCGTGCCGGCCGCGATCTCGCACGTCTCGGCGAAGGTCCAGGCCGTATCGTCGGCCCGGAAGAGGATGCGCTCGCCGTAGCGCCGGGCCTGACGGCGGAGCATCGCGGGCAACGTGCGCTCACCGGGCGGAAAGGCGGCCTCGAAGCGCGCGAGAGCGTCCCGCCCGATCGTCGGACGGCCCGGCTGGTCCACGTTGCACAGGAAGTCCGACACGGCCCAAACCGGGTTGAGAATGCTTTAGACTTAAAACATCATGGCGGCCCTGGACCGAGCGTCAAGTGCGATCGGACGGCACGACGGCCACATGGAACCCGGCATGACGCACCCGATCGCCATTCACCCGATGAGGGGCGCCAACGCGTTCAAGCTCGGGATCTTCTCGATGAATGCCGACGGCGGGCTGACGCTCACGCGGGTGCCGGAGCGATGGCCCGCGACCTGGGACGAGATCGTCGAGGTGGCGCAGATGGCCGACCGGGCCGGAATCGAGTTCCTTCTGCCGATCGCGCGGTGGAAGGGGTTCGGGGGCGAGATGAACAGCCGCGAACGGTCGTTCGAGACCTTCACCTTCGCGACCGCGCTCGCGGCGCTGACGGAGCGGATCGCCGTCTTCGCCACCGTGCACGTCCCGATGGTCCATCCCGTCTTCGCCGCGAAGGCGCTGACCACGATGGACCATGTCTCGCGCGGGCGCGCGGGCATCAACATCGTGTGCGGCTGGAACCCGGAAGAGTTCGCGATGTTCGGCCTGCGGATGATCGAGGAGCGCTACGCGCAAGGGCTCGAGTGGTTCGAGATCATCGAGCGCGTCTACGCTGGCGAGACATTCGATTACGACGGCGCCTTCTACACGCTGAAGGGGGTCTCGGGGCGGCCCGCGCCCACGCAGACGCCGCGGCCCGTGACCCTGAACGCCGCGTTCTCGCCGCCCGGGCGCGACTTCGCGGCCCGCGCCGCCGACTACCTCTTCACCACCTTCACGGAGATCGAAACAGGGCGAGCGTCGTTGGACGACATGGCGGTGCGCGCCGCCGCACAGGGCCGCGAGGTCGGGGTCTTCACCACCTGCCACGTGGTCTGCCGTCCCTCGCAGGACGAGGCCGAGGCCTATTACACCCACTACGCGGAGACGATGCAGGATCGCGCGAGCGTCGACCACTACATGGGGCAGAAGGAGAAGTTCTCCGGCTCCCACGACCCCGAGGCCTACCGCGTCCACCGCAAGCGTTTCGCCGGCGGCGCCGGCACCTATCCGCTCGTGGGTACGCCCGAGCATATCGCGGCCGAGATGGTGCGCATGCACGCGGTCGGCTTCGCGGGCACGACCGTGTCCTTCGTCAACTTCAAGGACGAGCTGCCGTACTTCATCGACACGGTCCTGCCGCTGCTCAGGGAGGCCGCCCTTCGGCAATGACGCGCGTGCCGCCCGCGCCCCGCCAAGGCTCGTCCGGGTCGTCGGGCGGCACGGAGGCGAGCAGGGCTCGCGTGTAGTCGTGGGCCGGGGCGGCGAAGACCTGCTCGGTCGGGCCGCGCTCCACGATCTCGCCGCGGTACATGACCGCCACCCGGTCGCACAGATGACGGACGACGGAGAGGTCGTGCGCGATGAACAGCATCGAGAACGGGCGCTCGCGCCGCAGCCGCATCAGCACGTCGATGATCTGCGCCTGAACCGAGACGTCGAGACCCGAGACGATCTCGTCCGCCACCAGGATGCGGGGCGAGGCCGCGAGAGCGCGCGCGATGTTGACCCGCTGCTTCTGTCCGCCCGAGAGCTGCGCGGGGAACCGCTCGGCCATCTCGGGCGACAGGCCGACATCGGCCAGGATGGCGGTCGTGATCCGACGACGCTCGTCGGCGCCGAGCGTGCGCTTCGCGTCCAGCGCCTGCGTGACCAGGGCGCCGACGCGCCGACGCGGGTTGAGGGCGGATTGCGGGTCCTGGAAGACCATCTGCGCGTGCTGCCGCCGAAACGCCCGCACCACGGCCGTATCCGCCGTGACGTCTCGCCCCGCCAGCACGATGCGTCCATCGGAGGGGTCGTCGAGGCCGATCACCATGCGGGCGATCGTGCTCTTGCCGCTGCCGCTCTCCCCCACGACGCCGAGGAACTCGCCCTCGTGCAGCGTCAGGCTGACGTCGGACACGGCCGTGAAGGCGCGGGCGGAGCGCCAGAGCCGGCCCGGCACGCGGAACCGTTTCGTGACCGAGCGGAGTTCCAGCAAGGCCGGACGTTCGCCGGTCACCTCGGCAGGTCGCGCCGGGGGCGGCGCGATCCGGGCCGTCTCACCGGTGCGGATGCAGGCCGCGACGTGGCCGGGACCGATCTCGACGAAGGGCGGTTCGCCGGCTTCGCACGCCTCCAAGGCCTTCGGGCAGCGCGGCGCGAAACGGCAGCCCGGCAACGCCTCCAGAGCCCGCAGGCCCGGCATCCGCTCCGGCAGGGCATAGAGCCCGCGCGGCGGTCCCGTCATCGCGGGCGCGGCGAGCTGGAGGCAGCGCGTGTAGGGATGCGCCGGCGCCCGGAACAGGCGCGCCGGCCCGTATTCGGCCGGCCGGCCGGCATAGAGCACCATGATGTCGTCGCAGACCTGTGCCGCGAGCCGCAGGTCGTGCGTGACGAACAGGACCGCAGTCCCGTCCCGCATCTGCATCTCCCGCAAGAGCGAGACGACGCGCGCCTGGATGGTGACGTCGAGCGCGGTCGTCGGCTCGTCCGCGACGACGAGCTTCGGTCGCGACGCGAACGCCATCGCGATCAGCACGCGCTGGCACATGCCGCCCGAGAGCTGGTGCGGGTAGCGGCCGAGAAGGTCCGCACCGTCCGCGAGCTTCACCGCCTCGAACGCCGCGAGCGCTCGGGCGCGGCGCTCCGATCCTGACGCTTTGGCGATGCGCGCCAGGTGCTCGTCGAATTGCCGCCCGATCGTGAGCACGGGATTCAAGGCCGAGAGCGGCTCCTGCGGGATGAACGCGATGTCGCGCCCGAGTAGCCTGCGGCGCGCATCCGGTCGCATCCGCACGAGGTCCTGGCCCGCGAACGCGATCTCGCCCGCGCTCACCGCGAAGCCGGGCGGCAGCATCTGGGAGAGCGCGCGCCCGAGCATGGATTTGCCGGCGCCCGATTCGCCCACGAGCCCGATCACGCGGCCGGGATGCAGCGCGAAGGTGACGTCCTGCAGGACGTTGACCTTCGCCCGCCCGAGCCGGGCGGAGACCGTCAAGCGCTCGACCGCGAGAACCGGAGCGCTCATGCCCGGCCCACCTCCGTCAGGCGCACGTCGAGGCTGCGCCGCAGGCCGTCGCCGAGCATGTTGAAGCCGAACACGCTGAGGAAGATGGCGACGATCGGGACGGCGAGGTTCCAGGGCGCGTCGTAGACCGCCTGGCGGGCATCGGCGATCATCTGACCCCACGCGGCCGTTTCCGCCCCGACGCTCAGTCCGACGAAGGACAGGACCGCCTCGACGATCACCGCGATTCCCATCTCCAGGCTGAGCACGGTGAGCAGCAGCGGCACGGTGCCGGGCAGGATCTCGTGCGTGACGGTGCGCCAATGCGAGAAGCCCAACAGGCGCGCCGCCGCCACGTAATCGCGTCGCGCCAGAACCATGACCTCGCTTCGCAACACGCGGCAGAAGCGCGTCCAATCGACCAGGATGATCGCGAACACGACGTTGCGCAGACCGGTGCCGAGGCCCACCATCAGGACCAGCGAGAGCACGACGGGCGGGAAGGACAGCCACACGTCCACGATGCGGCTGATCGCCCAGTCCGTCCGGCCGCCCACGTAGCCCGCGACATGCGCCAGAACGGTCCCGATCAGCATCGCGCCGAACGCCGCGAGGCCTGAGACCGTGACCGCGACCCGTGCGCCGTAGATCAGGCGGGAGAGCACGCAGCGACCCAGGCTGTCGGTGCCGAGCGGGAACGCCGCGTCACCCTCCCTCGCCCACAGGGGCGGCAGGAAGGTCGAGACCAGGTTCTGCTCGTTCGGATCGTGCGGCGCGAGATACGGCGCGAGCGCCGCCGCCACGACCATCGTGGCGACGATCACGGTACCGATCCAGACGCGGCCGGAGCGCAAAGCGGGCGGGAGCCTCACGTCAGCGCGCTGACAGCTTCGGATTGAGCACGAGATAGAGGCTGTCCACGACCGTCGAGATCACCAGGACCGCGACCGCATAGGTCAGTCCCACCGTCTGGATGATCGGCAGATCGGCATTGCGCACGGCGTCCACCATCAGGTTGCCGATGCCCGGATAGGAGTAGATCACCTCGACGAGCAGCGTGCCGCCGAACAGAAACCCGAACTGCACGCCCATCAGCGACAGCGTCGGCAGGATCGCGTTCTTCAGCGCGTGCCCGACGAGGATCCGACCTTCGGACACACCTCGCAGGCGTGCCTGCGCGATGTAATCCTCCTGGTACACGTCGAGGAGGCTCGATCGCAGCACCCGCATGATGGCGGGCGAGAACGCGATACCGAGCGCCGCGCAGGGCAGAACCATGTGCTTCAACGCGTCCGCGAACATGTCGGGCCGGCCCCCGATCAGCGTATCGACGAGCAGGAACCCCGTGATGGAAGGCCGCACGAAGCCCGGCGACAGGCGTCCGGTGAAGGGAAGAAGTTCGAGCGCGACGCCGAAGAACAGGATGAAGAACAAGCCCCAGAGGAAGTCCGGCAGCGACAGCAGCATGATCGACCCGAGATCGCCGAGCCCCTCCGCCCGCGTGCCCCGGACGCGGAACAGGAGAAGCCCGCCCGCGAGACCGAGCACGGTCGCGATCGTCATGGCGATCAGCGCGAGCTCGATCGTGGCAGGCAGCGTCGTGCCGATGAGGCCGGTCACCGCCCGACGGAAGTGGATGGAGTTGCCGAGGTCGCCGGTCGCGATCTGGCCGAGCCAGATCGCGTACTGCACGGGCAGCGGCTTGTTCAGGCCCATCGCGGCGCGCATGGCGTCGATCTCGGCCAGCGTCGCGTTCGGCGGCAGCGACATCGCGGCCGGGTCGACCGGCAGCATCCGCAGGATTCCGAACAGCAGCGCCGACACGAGGACGAGGATCGGAGCCGCGACCAGGATCCGCCGCAGCACGAGCCCGAGGACCGACCGATTCATCGTCCGGACGCTACCGCCGCCTGGTCAGACTTTCTTCATCGTGTTGGCCAGGACCCAGCCGTTCTCGAATTTGTCGTAGGACAGGTCCTTCTTGCGCACGAGCGTCTGCACGCTCTGGAGCAGGGGGATCGTGGCGCCGGTCGCGACCGCCTCGCGGTTGAGGTTCTTGTATCCCTCGATCCGCTTGGCGTAGTCGGCCTTCGTGAAGAGGGCGACCACCT
>CAXUHE010000079.1:0-6923 GCA_964250725.1 uncultured Enterovirga sp.
TGCGCATCACGGACAGCCGCCCCGAGACGCTGGACGCGGTGCCGGGACTCATCGCTTCCGCGCTCGACACGCTGCGCGAGGCGGGCGCGATCGAGCCCGCCTGGACGAACGAGCGCGTGAACGGCGCCGTCCGCCGATCTCTCGACCTCGCCGAGACGGTGGCCGGCGCGGACGTCGTGATCGAGGCGATCACCGAGAACCCGGAGGCGAAGCGCTCGCTCTTCGCCGAGCTCGACCGTATCTGCCCCGACGGCACGATCCTCGCCTCGAACACGAGCTACCTCGACGTGTTCCCGCTCGTCCCGGCCCGGCGGCAGGCGCGGGCGGTCGTCGCGCATTGGTACACGCCGCCCTACATCGTGGATCTCGTCGACGTGGTGCCGGGGCCGGAGACGGACCCGGACGTCGTCGCGTTCGTGCGCGACCTCGTGCTCGGGCTCGGCCAAGTGCCGATCGTCCTCAAGCGCTTCATCCCGGGCTACGTGGCGAACCGCATCCAGTCGGCGATCGGTGCCGAGGTCTACGCGCTCCTCGACGAGGGCATCGCGACCCCGCGCGAGATCGACGACGCCATCATCCACGGGCTCGCGCTGCGCATCCCGGTCCTGGGCCACCTCGCGAAGGCCGACTTCACCGGTCTCGAGCTTCTACGGCATGCGCTGCGCAACGCCAGCTACGAGCCCCCGAAGGCGCGCGCTCAATCGGACGCGCTGGACGCGCTCTGCCAGGACGGCCGCACCGGCGTCATGTCGGGACGCGGGTTCTTCGATTGGGGAGACCGCTCACCGGCCGAGCTGTTCCGCGACCGCGACCTGCGGCTCCTCGCGCTCAAGAAGGCCATGAAAGAGGTCGGCCGCATGGAAGGCCGATGACGACGGCGTACGACACTCCGAACGACGATCGGGCGGCTCGAGCCGATCCGGCGGCGAGACCGGCGCGGGCCAGCGCCGGATCATAGACGTCCCGGGTGGGACGGTATCGGGTCCGCGTCTCGCCGGGCGCATCCTGCCTCACGGGGCCGATTACCAGATCGTCCGGGCCGGCGGATTGGCGGAACTCCCCGCGCGCTACGTGATCGAACTCGACGACGGGGCCATCGTCTACGTCGAGAATACGGCCTGCGCTTCGGCCCGGCGGCCCTGCTCGAGAAGATCCGGCGCGGTGAAACCGTCGACCCGGCGCCGATCTGCTTCCGGTCCGTGCCCGCTTCGAGACGGCGCCGCGGACTATGCCTGGCTCGGGCGGCACATCTTCCTCGGCACAGGTCTCCGTCGTCCGGACCATGTCGAGATCCGGCTGTTTCAGGTCAGGTGAGCCCCCGACCCATGCGATGCCGACACAGGCGGCAGTCTCGTCGGACGCATGTCGGAGATTGCTTGTCGTCAGGCCGCGAGATCGGCCACCACGGCGTCGAGGACCGGGAAGCCGGCCGGGGTGACGGCGATCCGCGTGCCGACGCTCGTGGCGATCAGCCCGTCGCCCATCAGGTCGCGGATGCGCATGTGATCGAGGGTACGGCCCGAGATGACGCGGTAGCGCGCGGGCTCGATTCCCTCCCGCAGCCGGAGGCCCATCAGCAGGAACTCGTCGCCCGCCTCCTCGGCGGTCAGCGCGAAGGTCTCGACGAGGCCGTGGCCGTGCCGCTCGACACGCGCGAGCCACGCCTCCGGGCCGCGCTCGGTCGAGGTCGCGGTGCGCCCCTTCGCCATCATCACGCGGCCATGCGCGCCGGGGCCGACCCCGACATATTCGCCGTAGCGCCAGTAGACGAGGTTGTGCCGCGACTCGGCGCCTGGGCGGGCGTGGTTCGAGATCTCGTAGGCCGGGAGCCCGGCCGCGTCGCAGACCTCCTGGGTGATGTCGTAGAGCACCCTCCCCGCTTCCGCGTCCGGGATCACGAGCTTGCCGGCCGCGTGCAGCTTCTCGAACCAGGTGTCGGGCTCGATGGTGAGCTGGTAGAGGGAGAGGTGCTCGGCCGCGTAGCCGATCGCGCGCTTGAGCTCCTTACGCCACGCGGCCGGGCCCTGGTCGGGCCGGGCGTAGATCAGGTCGAACGAATAGCGCTCGAAATGCCGGGCCGCGACCTTCACGGCCGCCAGCGCCTCGTCGACGGAGTGCATGCGCCCGAGCCGGCGCAGGTCGCCGTCGTCGAGCGCCTGGACGCCGAGCGAGACGCGGTTCACGCCCGCGGCCCGATAGCCGCGGAAGCGCTCGGCCTCGACGCTGGTCGGGTTCGCCTCCAGCGTGACTTCGGCGTCGCGCGCGACGGTCCAGTTCTGCGCGACCGAATCGAGGATCGCCGCGACCGTGTCCGGCCGCATGAGGGAGGGCGTGCCGCCGCCGAGGAAGATGCTGGTGACGTGGCGGCCCGGCGCCATCTCGGCCGCGTGCTCGATCTCGCGCCGGAACGCCTCGACGTAGCGTGCCTCGTCGATCCCGGTCGCCCGGACGTGGCTGTTGAAGTCGCAATACGGGCATTTGGCCAGGCAGAACGGCCAGTGCACGTAGACCGCGAAGCCCGCGTCGCGGGTCGGATGCTTTATCATGCGGCAACCATACCACACGATTTCTATCCAGGAGGTGACCGGCGCGCGACAGCCGCGCAAACGCTTGACGCCACAGATCGTGGCGGGCACGTCCCCTCCCCTCGCAACAGATTGGACCGGTCGACATCGGGGTCGGCCGACGGGAGCACGAGCATGGCCGGCGACGTCGCGGAAACCGGGGTCGCGGCCGAGGAGCTGAAGCAGTTCGTCGAGCGCATCGAGCGGCTCGAGGAGGAGAAGGGCGGCATCGCGGGCGACATCAAGGACGTCTTCGCCGAATTGAAGGGGCGCGGCTTCGACACCAAGGCGGTGCGCTCCATCCTGCGCATCCGCAAGAAGGACCATGCGGAGCGCCAGGAGGAGGAGGCGATCCTGGAGCTCTACCTCCAGGCGCTCGGCATGGCGTGAGGCGCGAAGCGACCGCGAATGGGAGGATCCCGATGACGAAGCGCCCTGCGAAACCAGCGAAGCCGCAGGTCGGCGAGATGCCGACGCGGCAGACCGAGGCCTACGTGACGGCGCTCGACCTGACCCGGGCCAAGCTCTCCGGCCCCATGCAGGCCTATTTCGATAAGTGCGACGAGAAGATCGGCTTCGTGCCGAACGTGCTTCAGGCCTACGCGCACGACAACGCCAAGCTCGAGGCTTTCGCGGCCTTCTATAACGATCTGATGCTGGCGCCCTCCGGCCTGTCGAAGCTGGAGCGCGAGATGATCGCGGTCGTCGTGTCGAGCCGGAACCGCTGCTATTACTGTCTGACCGCTCACGGCGCGGCGCTTCGCCAGCTCTCGGGCGATCCTGCTCTCGGCGAGCTCCTTGTGATGAATTACCGGGCGGCTACGCTCAGCCCTCGGCACCGCGCGATGCTGGACTTCGCCGTGAAGCTGACCGACACGCCCGACACGATCGAGGAGTCAGACCGGGCTGCGCTACGGGATGCGGGGTTCAATCCGCGCGGGATCTGGGACGTCGCGGCGGTCGCGGCCTTCTTCAACATGACGAACCGGCTCGCCTCGGCCACCGACATGCGGCCGAATGCCGAGTATCACGCCCAGGCGCGGTAGCGCCCGAGATCGCAGGCTCAGGCCGGACGGGAGAGATCACGATCGATCGGGCGAGGCGCGAACGCCCGTGGATAGAGAACGCCGGCCCGGGCGGTCAGCGATGCGGCTCCGCCTTCGAGGCCGCCTATGAGAACCGGGCCGAAGGACCCCGACTGACCCGACCCGAGCGGGTGCGCGATGGACACGTTCATCAAAGCCTTGAGCCAGCGCTTGATCATGTCGGCCTCCATCAGGCTGACACCATCGCTCGCGTGCCCTGCATCGAACATGAAGGTGTTTTTCATCTCCCGTTCATGTTCGGGGCTCCGCGTCCGACGTTCAGATCGGGTCGAGGAGACCCAGGTGCTCGATCTCGGCCCATTGCCACGCGATCAGCTTGTCGCCGATATCGCGCCGGTAGCGCACGTTCGGGATGATCGTGCGCTCGGCGAGCGCGTAGGCCTGGGCTTGCGCCTCCGCGATCCCGGTCCCGGTCCCGGTCACGACCAGCGTCCAGCCGTGATAGCCCGCCGTCACGAGCTGGCCCGCCTCGTCGAGGCCGACCTCGCCGTAATGGACGTTCGCGCGATCGCCGGCCGACAGCTCGCCCTCGAACAGGACGGGCAGGCCGATCGGTTCGGGCACGTAGGTCCGGATGTAGGGGAACGGCCGCGTCGTCATGACGATCCCGACCGCGAAGCCGGGGCGCGTCCGGAAAGCCTCGCCCGATCCCGATGTCATCGCCCGAAACAGGTCGCCCCAGGAGGTGACCTGCAACGGATCGAGGATCGCGAAGCCCGGGTATCCGAACCGACAGGTGAATTCGAGCGGCCAGATCCCGGCCTCGTTCACGATGGTGTTCAGGTTGATGTAGCCGAGATAGCCGTTCTCCCGCAGCAGCGTCTCCATGCGGCCGAGCGTCAGCTCGAAGAAGCGGCGCGTGCGCTCGTAGGTGACGACCGTGCCCATCTCGCCCGTCAGTTCGCCCAGGTCGCCGGGGAAGAAGTGCTTGTGCTCCCAGTCGAGGCAGGCGGGCGGAAGAAAGCGCGTCCCGTCGAAATAGGCCCCGACACCCATCTCGACACCGTCGAGGTGCTCCATGAGGATGAAGCGCGTCGGTTTGCCCGCCCGCTGGCGCATGCGCGCGCTGACCATCGCGACGACGTCGCGCCCGTCGCGCATGCGCCCGACATAGTTGTCGGACGCGCCGAACCCGTCGCCCGAGAACTTGAGCACGTAGCGACCCGGACGCTCCGCCAGGAACGCGAGCGCGGCGGCCTCCTCGCCGAACTCCCACACGCCCGCGGTCTTCAGGCCGATCCCCGCCAGCACGGATTGGGCGTAGGCGCGGTCCTTCTCCAGCCTGTCGCCGTAGGCCGAGCCGCCGACCACGTTGTATCCCGCCCCGCGCAGATCGTCCTGCAACGCGCCGCGCTCGTGCGCCACGTTCTCGAACAGGACGATGCCGTCAGGCCCGGCCTCTCGGACCCAGCCCAGGTGCTCGCGCCACTCCTCGACCCGCGTCACGATCCCGGCCAGCACGCCGTGGCAGAGCGGCTCCGAGATCGACACCCTGACCTCGTGGCCGTCCTCGACGAGGCGGACGTAGAGCGCGTTCAGGTCGCAGGTGTCGCCGATACCGAGGAAGCGCATCTGGGTCATGAGGTTCTGTCAGCCGAGCCGGGGCGGATCGCTCGCGCGCGGTGCTTAACCCGTCGTCGCGACGCGTGGAATCGGGAAGGCCGGCCAAGCCTCGCGTGAGAGGCGCCATCGCTCCTGCGCAGGTCGCACCCTCAGAATTTTCATGGCATGTACCTCGGCGTGCAAGGGCCTGACACGTGCTTCCCAACCCGTTCGACGATCGACCTTCCCGGCTTGCAGCCAAGACTGGCGCGACCTTCGCGATCCTGCTGGCCGCCAACGCGGCGGCCTGGCTCTGGGCCTGGATCGCGCTCTCGGACCGGCCGGCGCTCCTCGCGACGGCGTTCCTCGCCTACACGTTCGGTCTCAGGCATGCCTTCGACGCCGACCACATCGCGGCGATCGACAACGTCGTGCGCAAGCTGACGCAGGAGCGACGGGCGCCGATCTCGGCCGGCTTCTTCTTCTCCCTCGGACACTCGACGATCGTGATCCTGGCATCCGTCGCGATCGCCGCGACGGCGGCCGCGGTGCAGACCCGGTTCGAGACGTTTCACGCGGCCGGGAGCGTGATCGGGACCGGGGTCTCTGCCACGTTCCTCATCGTGATCGGGTTCGCCAACCTCGTCATCCTGCGCAGGATCTGGTCGGCCGTCTCGCGGGCGCGGCGCGGGCAGCGCGTGCTCGACGAGGAGCTCGACGCGGTGCTCGCCGGACGCGGCGTGCTGGCGCGCATCTTCCGGCCGCTGTTCGGCGCCGTCTCGCGGTCCTGGCACATGTACCCGATCGGGATCCTGTTCGGGCTCGGCTTCGACACGGCGACCGAGATCGGTCTCCTCGGCATCTCGGCCACGCAGGCCGTCCAGGGGCTGTCGTTCTGGACGATCCTCGTCTTCCCGGCCCTGTTCACCGCCGGCATGTCGCTGATGGATACCGCGGACAGCGCGCTGATGACCCGCGCCTACGGATGGGCCTTCGTCGATCCCGTCCGCAAGCTCTGGTACAACCTCACCATCACGGCTGCCTCCGTCGTGGTCGCGCTGTTCATCGGCGGGATCGAGGCCCTGGGACTCGTCGGCGACAAACTCGGTCTCGAGGGTGGGTTCTGGGCAGGTGTCGGCGAGCTGAACGACAACCTCGCATATGTCGGATTCGTGGTCGTGGGGATCTTCGCGGCGAGTTGGCTCGTGTCGACCCTCGTCTACCGGCTGACGCGGTTCGACCGCCTGCCGTCGGGCCAGACGTAACGGCGGGCCGGGGGTGGAGCGCCTCTCCCGTCAGGGAGAGCGGGGTTCCGATCGCCACCGCCGCCACCCGTCCGCGCGCAGCTCGCAGGCCGGACACGTGCCGCAGCCGTAGCCCCACTCGTGACGGTGCGTCCGGTCGCCCAGGTAGCAGGTGTGGGTCTCCTCGATGACGAGCCGGAGGAGGTCCTTGCCGCCCAGCCGCTCGGCCATCGCGAAGGTGCCGGCCTTATCGATCCACATGAGAGGCGTGTGCAGGACAAGCCGGGTCTCGAGCCCGAGGTTGAGCGCGACCTGCATCGCCTTCACGGTGTCGTCGCGGCAATCCGGATAGCCGGAATAGTCCGTCTCGCAGACGCCGAGCACGATGTGCCGGCAGCCGCGCCGGTAGGCGAGCGCCGCCGCCAGCGCCAGGAACACGAGGTTGCGGCCGGGCACGAAGGTCGTCG
>CAXUHE010000079.1:6933-15321 GCA_964250725.1 uncultured Enterovirga sp.
CACAACCATCCGCCCGAGCGCTGCCGCGAAGGCGAGGAAGATCAGGTTCCGTCCGGGCACGAAGGTCGAGGGCAGGCCGGCTTCCGTCATGCCGATCGCCATGTCGGACGTCATCGCGGTCGCACCCATGGCGGCGATCGTCGGGACGGCGAGGAGGTGGTCGGCCCCCAGCCGGGCGGCGTTCGGCAAAGCCGGGGCGGCCATCCGGGCGCGGATGGTCTCGCGGCAGGCGAGTTCGACACGGTGGCGCTGGCCGTAGTCGAACCCGACCGTCTCGACCTCGACGAAGCGGTCCAGCGCCCAGGCAAGGCAGGTCGTCGAGTCCTGCCCGCCCGAGAGGAGGACGAGCGCGCGGTCATCGCTCAGGGCCCTCATGGCGCTCAGCCCAGGCCGATCATCGCGCCGAGCCGGTCCGTCGCATCCGCCAGGACGGTGTCATCGCGGAAACACGTCGCCCGCCCACGACCTTCGAGCGCGAGCCGGGGCTGATACCGGCTCGCCTCGTAGATCCGCCAGATGTCGCAGGCGGCCGCGTAGGCGGGAAGGTTGGCATGGCTGCGCACGAATCGGCGTCGCACCACGGGCTCCGGCACGTCATGCCCGCCCTCCGCGACGCGTCGGGCGATCCGCTCCAGACAGATCGCAGGATCGCGCACCGAGAAGTACATCATCGCGGTGGAGAGACCCGACGCGGAGGCGAGCGCCAGCAGGCGCAAATGCGTCAGGCCGGAGAGCGTCGTCTCCATCGCGAAGGTCTTGCGTTCCGCGATGAAGGCGCGGGCCCGCGCGAGCGCGATGCGGGCAGCGTCCGTCTCGGCCGCCGCGGGTTCGAGCGGCGAGAGCCCACGCGCGATCTCGTCCAGGTTGACGAAGTTGATGGAACCCGAGATCGCCTTGAGGCGGCGCATCGCGTAGGTGGTCTTGCCGACCCCGTTCGGCCCCGCGATCAGCCGGAATGTCGGCCGCCCGTCGCTCAATCGAACAGGCTCGACACGCTCGCCTCCGCGGCGGTCCGGTCGATTGCCTCGCCGATCAGGGGCGCGATGGTGATGACCCGGATGTTGCGGGCGACCTTCACGGCCTCGGTGGGGCGGATGGAATCGGTGATGACGAGCTCCTTCAGCTTGGAACTCGCGATGCGCGACACGGCCCCCCCTGAGAGGACGCCATGCGTGATATAGGCGTAGACCTCGGTCGCTCCCTGGGCGAGGAGCGCGTCCGCCGCGTTGCACAGCGTTCCACCGGAATCCACGATATCGTCGACGAGGATGCAGGAAAGGCCCGCGACGTCGCCGATGATGTTCATCACCTCGGATTCGCCCGGTCGCTCGCGGCGCTTGTCGACGATCGCGAGCGGCGCGTCGATGCGCTTCGCGAGCGCGCGCGCCCGCACCACGCCGCCCACATCGGGCGACACCACCACTTTGGGGCGGCCGTTCAGGCGGTCCTTGACGTCGCGCACCATCACGGGCGCGGAGAACAGGTTGTCGGTCGGGATGTCGAAGAAGCCCTGGATCTGGCCGGCATGGAGGTCGAGCGTCAGCACGCGGTCGACGCCGGCATGCGTGATCAGGTTCGCCACGAGCTTGGCCGAGATCGGCGTGCGGCCGGAGGCGCGGCGGTCCTGCCGGGCGTAGCCGAAATACGGGATCACGGCCGTGATGCGCCGGGCCGAGGAGCGGCGCAGCGCGTCGGAGATGATGAGCAGCTCCATCAAGTGGTCGTTCGTCGGGAACGACGTCGATTGGATGATGAAGGCGTCCTGGCCCCGCACGTTCTCGCCGAGCTCGACGAAGATCTCCATGTCGGCGAAGCGGCGGACCTGGGCCTTGGCGAGCGGCAGCCGCAGATAATCCGCGATGTCTTCCGCGAGAGGCCGGTTGGAGTTGCCCGCAACAAGCTTCATCGTGGCTTTCGCAAGGGACGGATCGCGCGCCCGGCCAGACAGGTCGCGGGCGGCGTCCTACCATCGTCGAACAAGCGTCACAATAGAACCGCTCGCGGCTGCGGGATGGCGGCGAGGCGCGCCGGGGCGACCGGTCGCTTTGCCGCCCGCCGCCGGAGCTCTAAATCACCGGCATGAATCGCACGGCCACGAATGACGTCCCGCCGGACATCCTCGACGACGAGCGCGACGACGAGGTCTTCGCGGAGGGCGATTCCGGCATCGAGCTCGACTTTCAGGCGGACCCCTCCTCGGTCGAGGCCGGGGCGGGCGTGATCCGCCGCGTGTGGGCGACGCTGCCCGGCGCGCCCGGCGTCTACCGCATGATCGATGGACGCGGCGACGTCCTCTACGTCGGCAAGGCGAAGAACCTGAAGGCGCGGGTCGGCTCCTACGCGCGTGGCCAGGCGCCCTCCACCCGCATCACCCGCATGATCGCCGAGACGGCCTCGATGGAGTTCGTCACGACAGCGACCGAGACGGAGGCGCTGCTGCTCGAGGCGAACCTCATCAAGCAGCTGAAGCCGCGCTACAATGTCGTGATGCGGGACGACAAGTCGTTCCCCTACATCCTGGTGACGGGCGACCACCGCGCCCCGCAGCTCACCCGGCACAGGGGCGCCCGCAACCGCAAGGGCGACTATTTCGGCCCCTTCGCGAGCTCGGCGGCGGTCAACCGCACGCTGGCCGCCCTGCAGCGCGCCTTCCTGCTGCGCTCCTGCTCGGACAGCTACTACGAGAACCGCACGCGGCCCTGCCTCCTGTTCCAGATCAAGCGCTGCTCGGGTCCCTGCACGGGGGAGATCCCGGAAGGCGACTACGCGCTCCTGGCCGCGGAGGCGCGCGCCTTCCTGTCGGGCAAGTCGAGCGCCGTGAAGGAACGGCTCGCGGGCGAGATGACCCGCGCCTCCGAAGACCTCGAGTTCGAGCGCGCCGCCCGCTACCGCGACCGATTGGCGGCGCTCTCCGCCGTACAGTCCACGCAAGGGATCAACACACAGAACGTCGAGGAGGCGGACGTCTTCGCGATCGACGAGCAGGCCGGGCAGTTCTGCGTGGAGGTGTTCTTCTTCCGCAACCACCAGAACTGGGGCAACCGCGCCTATTTTCCGCGCGCCGACAGGTCGATCGCGCGGTCCGAGGTGCTCGCGGCCTTCCTCGCCCAGTTCTACGACGACAAGCCCGCACCGCGCACGATCCTCCTGTCGGAGGAGATCGAGGATTGCGCGCTGCTGGCCGAGGCGCTGGCGATCAAGGCGGGCCGCAAGGTCGAGATCGCGGTGCCGAAACGCGGCGAGCGCCGCCTTCTCGCGGAGGCGGCCTGCCGCAACGCCAAGGAGGCGCTGGGCCGCCGCCTCGCCGAGACGTCGAGCCAGGCGAAGCTGCTCGCCTCGCTCGGCGGCGCGTTCGGGCTGGCGCGGCCGCCCCGCCGAATCGAGGTATACGACAACTCCCACATCATGGGCACGAACGCGGTCGGCGCGATGGTGGTGGCGGGTCCCGCCGGCTTCATGAAGACGCATTACCGCACCTTCAACATGGGGTCGGACGAGCTGACGCCCGGCGACGATTTCGGCATGATGAAGGAGATGCTGCGCCGCCGCTTCGCCCGCCTCGCCAAGGAGGCGCCGCGGCCTCTTCTCCCCGTTGGAGACGGGGAGAAGTCGAGTCGCTCGTCAGAGCGACCGGATGAGGGGCCTGTTCCGACCACGGCCGCCCCTCACCCCAGCCCTCTCGCCGCAAGCGGGGAGAGGGAGAATGTGGAGTCCGACCCCCACGATCCCGACAGCTTCCCCGCTTGGCCGGACCTCGTCCTCATCGACGGCGGCAAGGGCCAGCTCGACGCGGCGCGCACCGCACTCGCCGAGATCGGCATCCTGGACGTGCCGCTCGTCGGGATCGCCAAGGGACGGGACCGCGACGCGGGCCGCGAAACCTTCTTCATGCCGGACAAGCCGCCGATCCGGCTGCCGCCGCGCGATCCGGCACTCTATTTCGTGCAGCGGCTGCGCGACGAAGCGCACCGCTTCGCGATCGGGGCGCACAGGGCGAAGCGCAAGCGCGAGCTGACGAAGAGCCCGCTGGACGAGATCCCGGGCATCGGTCCCTCGCGCAAGCGCGCCCTCCTCCACCATTTCGGCACCATGAAGGCGATCCAGCGCGCCGCCCTCGACGACCTGATGCGCACGCCCGGGGTCAACGCCGCGACGGCGCGCACGGTCTACGACTTCTTCCGTGCCTCCGCAGGCTGAGCCCATTCAGGATGCCGGTCGTGGTTGACGCTCGCGGCGCCCCCATGCTTCCTGCGCGCATGACCATGACGGCGCCCGCGAGGCGGTCTCGAGCGTTCAATCTCGCGAACATCCTCACGTATTCCCGGGTCGTGGCCGTGCCGGTCGTGTCGGGCTTGCTGTTCTGGCCGGACGACGTGTGGTCGCGCTGGACGGCGCTCGCGATCTTCGTGCTCGCCGGGGTGACGGACTATGTCGACGGCTACGTGGCCCGGACCTATTCCCAGCAATCGATGCTGGGGCGGATGCTGGACCCGATCGCGGACAAGCTGCTGGTCGCGGCCTGCCTCCTGATGCTCGCGGCCGACCGCATCATCGCGGGCGTGTCCCTGTGGGCCGCCATCATCATCCTGTGCCGGGAGGTGCTGGTCTCGGGGTTGCGGGAATACCTCGCGGAGTTGCGCGTCGGCATGCCGGTCTCCCGCGTCGCCAAGTGGAAGACCGCGCTGCAACTCGTGGCGATCGGCTTCCTCATCGCGGGTCAGGCGGGCGAGACGATCCTGCCGGGCACGACCGTGATCGGGATCGGGCTCCTGTGGATCGCGGCCGCGCTCACCATCTACACGGGATGGGACTACCTGAAGCTCGGCATCCACCACGCGATGGACGGGGACGCCTCGTGAAGCTCGTCTACTTCGCCTGGATGCGCGAGCGCGTGGGCAAACCTGACGAGGAGATCGAAGTGCCGGCCGATGTCGCGACGGTCGCGGACCTGATCACTTGGCTGAAGGGCCGCGACGAACGTTACCAACACGCATTCGCGGAGAGCGGCGTGATCCGCGCGGCGATCGACCATGTCCACGTCAGGCCACACGCTGCGCTCGCGGGCGCCCGTGAGGTCGCGTTCTTCCCTCCGATGACGGGCGGCTGACGCAACGATGAGCCGGACGGTCCGCGTCCAGCGTGAAGACTTCGACATCGGGGACGAGATCGAGGCGCTGACCCATGGCAGGCGCGACGTCGGGGCGGTTGCCTCCTTCGTCGGGCTCTGCCGCGACGAGGGCGGTCGCCTCGCAGGACTCGAGCTCGAACACTATCCGGGCATGGCGGAGCGCGAGATCGAGCGCGTCGTCGGGGAGGCGGAGGCCCGCTGGCCTCTTCTCGGCGCGACGGTGATCCATCGATACGGGCTGGTCCCGCCGGGTGGCCAGATCGTGCTCGTCGCGGCCATGTCCGCCCATCGTGCCGCCGCTCTCGCGGCCACCGAGTTTCTGATGGACTTTCTCAAGACCCGGGCGCCGTTCTGGAAACGCGAGCACCTCATCGACGGCTCGCTTGGAGCCTGGGTCGAGGCGTCGAGCGCCGACGACGACGCTGCCTCCCGCTGGACCGGTGCCTGAGCGCCTATCTGGCGAAGCGGACGGGGGTCATATGCGGCCCATCACGAGCAGCACGATGAGCACGATCAGGATGATGCCGCCCAGCCCAAATCCCTGGTTGCGGTAACGGCCGCCACCGACGAAGAACCCACCGCCCCCGAAGACCAGGATGAGGATGACCAGGATCAGCAGAAGGCTCATAATCTCTGTCCGTTGCCGCACCACACGCGGGCAAACCGTCAGCGTCGAACGGTCAAGTTTGTTCCCGAGTCTTCCACGCTTCGACCGTTCCGTCCTGGCAAGCCGCGCCCGGCGAGCGACGGAGAGGCCCTCCGGGGACGGCAAGTGCACGCTCTCCCGTCATCCCCGGCGCCCGCACAGCGAGCGGGAAAGGCATCCAGAATGGAGTGTCATCCCTCCTCCCTCTTGGATACGACAACATATGGCAGTTCCGACCGTCAATCGTAGCAGGTCGCCTCGTCGACCGAGACGGGACGTTGCTGGGCTCCTGTGCCGGTGCGGGTCGCGGTGATCGCCAGCCCCTTGGCGTAGCCGACCGACTTGCAGGCGCTCTGGGCGCAGTTCGCCTCGCCCTCGTTCCCGCAGGAGAAGGCATTGAACTTGAGCGTCGCGGGAGCGCGGCGCTGGCCCGCGCCCGTGGCGATCCGCTCCAGGGCGGCCCGGATCGCGATGATGTCGGTGCGCAGGCCCTCCAAAGCAGGCGGCACGCCGCGCGTCGCGGATTCCAGCCGCTCGAGCCGGTTCGAGAACGTGTCCATCACGGTCGCGCTCTTCGCCAGCGCGTCCGTGTTGGCCCGGAGCGCGTCGAGCGTCGAACGCATGACGACCGCCTGATCGGGCGGCTGCGTCGCGGGCGTCGGCTGCTGCGCGAGGGCGGGTAGCCCGGCGACGAGCAGGGGAAGGGCGAGACGAATGTTGCGGGTCACGGGCGGCCTCGGAGGCAGTCGCATGTGGAGGACAGCCCACACTTTACCGCCCCTTAAACGGCCACAACTAGCGTGACAATCATCGTGGGCGCTCGACGGCCCGGGCGAGACGAGGCATTCAATGGGTGACCGGCGCGAGGCCGGACGGCAACGGCGCGAACCGGTCTTTTCCGGCGAGGGCGGTTCGTCGTCGACAGACCTTCGCCTGAACCGCCAGGATCGGGCCGGCGCAGCCCTGTCACGCAAGGCGACCGGCCGCGGCCGGCAGGGTCGCCGCCGCGGGCGCGGCCTTCTCGGTCGCCTCCTCTACGGATCGGTCGTGATGGCCATGTGGGGCGCCATCGCGCTCGCGATCCTGGTCGGCTATCACGCGACGCAACTGCCGCCGATCGACCAGCTCGCCGTGCCGAAGCGCCCGCCGAACGTCGCGATCCTGGCTGCGGACGGGTCGCTTCTCGCGAACCGCGGAGAGACGGGCGGTCGCAGCGTCGCGATCAAGGAGTTGCCGTCCTACCTGCCGCGTGCCTTCGTGGCGATCGAGGATCGTCGTTTCTACTCGCATTACGGGGTCGATCCGCTGGGCATCGCGCGCGCGATGGTCCGCAACGTCACCTCGCGGGGCGTGTCGCAGGGCGGCTCCACCCTGACGCAGCAACTCGCGAAGAACCTGTTCCTCACCCAGGAGCGGACTGCCTCGCGCAAGATCCAGGAGGCGATCCTCGCGCTCTGGCTGGAGCACCGTTACACGAAGGACCAGCTCCTCGAACTCTACATCAACCGGGTCTACTTCGGTGCCGGCGCCTACGGGGTCGAGGCCGCGGCGCAGCGCTATTACGCCAAGTCCGCGAAGGACGTGACTGTCGCGGAGGCCGCGACGCTTGCGGGTCTGGTGCAGGCACCCTCGCGGCTCGCCCCGAACCGCAACCCGGATGCCGCCCGGGCACGTGCCGCCTTCGTTCTCGCCGCCATGCGGGAGGAGGGCTATATCACGCCCGACCAGTTGAAGGTCGCGCTCGCGAGCCCGGCCAGGACCGCGCGCCGCGGCGGGGTCGGGTCCGCGAACTACGCGGCCGATCTCGTGATGGACGTGCTCGACGATTTCGTCGGCGCGGTCGAGGCCGATATCTCGGTCACGACCACCATCGATCCGCCGCTCCAGGCCGCGGCGGAGAGGTCAGTCGTCGAAGAACTGGCGCAGAAGGGCCTCAAGTACGGCGTCGAGCAGGGTGCATTCGTCGCGATGCGGCCGGACGGGGCCGTGCGGGCTCTGGTCGGCGGCCGCAGCTACGCCGACAGCCAGTTCAACCGCGCGACGACCGCGAAGCGCCAGCCGGGCTCCGCCTTCAAGCCCTTCGTGTATCTCGCCGCCGTCGAGCATGGGCTGACGCCCGACACCGTGAGGGAGGACGGCCCGCTCTCCGTGAAGGGGTGGAACCCGGAGAACTACTCGCGCGACTATCGCGGGCCCGTGACGCTGCGGGACGCGCTCGCCCTGTCGCTCAACACGGTCGCGGTCAGGGTCGGGATGGAGGTCGGGCCGAAGACGATCGTGCAGACGGCGCGCCGGCTCGGCATCTCCTCGCCGCTGCAGCCGAACGCCTCGATCGCGCTCGGAACGTCCGAGGTCTCGCCGATCGAGCTCGTCGGCGCCTACGCGGCCTTCGCCAACGGCGGGATGGGAGTCGTGCCCTACGTCATCCAGGAGGTGAAGGGACCGGGCGGGAAGGTGCTGTACCGGCGCCAGGAGGGCGGCCTCGGCCGCGTCATCGAGCCGGCCGCTGTCGGCATGATGAACGCCATGATGCGCGAGACGCTCCTCACCGGCACGGCGCGCAAGGCCGAGATCCCGGGCTGGGAGGCGGCCGGCAAGACCGGCACCAGCCAGG
>CAXUHE010000080.1:0-1968 GCA_964250725.1 uncultured Enterovirga sp.
CGAACCCACGGTGGAGTTGCCCCCACGGCGGTTTTCAAGACCGCTGCCTTAAACCGCTCGGCCACCCTTCCTCGACGAATGCCGTCGCGGCGCACCGCACGATCTAAGGCGAGGCTCCGAGCGGGGTCAATGCCGGCACGCGTCCGACGTCTCGCGAGCACTGAACGCCAGGATCACCGGATCGCATGATCAGGGGACGTCGGCCGCCGCCGGTCTCAGGCGCCCGCTCACGTCGTGCCTTTTAACACGCCGTTAACCATGATCGCGGACACATGGACATGTCCTTGGTTCACAGGATCGCAAGATCCCGGGCCCGAGGCAGGGTCGGTCGTCCGGACCGTCTCCCGTTTCAAGTGTGGAAAGGAACGCCGATGAAGGCGATCACATTCGTGACCCAGAAGGGTGGCAGCGGCAAGAGTACCCTGTGCATCTCGCTCGCGGTCGCCGCCCAGGAAGCCGGGCAGTCCGTGTGCATCCTCGAGATGGACCGCCAGGCCACCGTCACCGATTGGGCCGAGCATCGCCGGGCCGATACGCCGGAAGTCGCGCAGATCGACGCGACGCAGCTCGACGACATCATGGCCCGGCTCCGGAGCTCGGATTTCGACTACGTGTTCATCGATACGCCGGGCGTCGACAGCCCGGGCAGCCTCGCGGCGATCCGCGCGGCGGACCTCTGCGTCATCCCGTGCCGCCCGACGCCCGCCGACCTGCGCGCCTTCAAGCCGACGCTCGCCGCCATCTACCGGCTCGAGAAGAAGTTCGCCTTCGTGCTGAACCAGACCCCGCCGCGCAGCTACCGCGTGCGGGACGCCTCCGACGGCCTCGCGGTGCTCGGCGTCCTGCCCGACGTCAACATCGTCATGAGGAACGATCATCAGGACGCGCTCGGCATGGGGCAGGGCGTGACCGAGTACAACCCGACCGGACAGGCGGCCTCCGAGGTGCGGCGCCTGTGGACATGGATCCAGAAACGCTCGCAGGGACTGTCATATGTCAAAGCCGCCTAAACTCAGTCTCGCGTCGATCGTGGCGGCTTCCTCGCCCTCCCAGCAGCGCTCCAGCGGAGAGGTCGTCCAGCTTACCACCGCGTCTCAGCCACCAGGGTCCAACTCACGGGGAACGCTGAAGGAACGTTCGAAGCAGCTCTCCGTGTACCTGGAGCCCTCCGTTCACGATCAACTCCGTGACATCGCGTATACGGAGCGCACCAAGATCCATCAGCTCATGCTGGAATCGCTCGACCTCCTCTTCAAGGCGAGAGGTGCGCTCTCGATCCAGCAGCTGACGCAGCAACGCTGAGATCGGACTTCCACCGGGCCCGCGAAGGCATTGACTTCGCGGGCGATTTGTTGCGGCCTCGGAGCTCACGTCAGGAGGCCGAGACATGAGACGTCCTCTTCGAATACGCCCGCAACTCCAGCTCGCTGTCGCGAAAACGGGTCGTCGTCGTGCCATCCGTGTCCGGCGCGGCTCGCGAACGCCCCGTTTACGAACGTGGCTCATGGTGAGCTGGAATGGATCGACGAGGCCACGACGGCCGTCATCAGGACAGGGCAGAATGCTCGCGCGCCCGACTGGCCAAGGAGCGGGAAGCCGCATACGACGCGTCGCGCTCGCGCGCGCCGCCTTCGTGATCGCGCTTGCGCTCACCGCCGCAGATTGCAGCAGCACGCGCACGATGCGCCGGGGCGTGGACTCGCGATACGGAGTCAAGCCGAGCCCGAAGGTCATTCCCGACGGCGAGCCGATCCCGAAGGGTGGCGGCCGCGCGATGGTGGGCAAGCCCTACGTCGTCGGCGGACAGACCTACGTGCCGACCGCCGGACGCGGCTACGACCGTGAGGGCTCGGCCTCCTGGTACGGGACAGCCTTTCACGGACGCCTGACGGCCAATGGCGAGGTGTTCGACCGCGGGTCGATCGCGGCCGCCCCGGTGGTTCCGCTCGGTGAGGCCCTCCAGCAGAT
>CAXUHE010000080.1:1978-14996 GCA_964250725.1 uncultured Enterovirga sp.
CGCCCATCCGACCTTGCCGCTGCCGAGCTATGTCAGGGTGACGAATCTCGCGAACCGGCGCTCGATGATCGTGCGTGTGAACGATCGCGGACCCTACGAGCGCAGCCGTCTGATCGACGTCTCGGAGCGGGTCGCCGAGACGCTCGAGTTCCACCGCCGCGGCACGACACAGGTCCGGGTCGAGTACGTCGGCAAGGCCTCGACCAACGGGAGCGACGATGCCAGGCTCCTCGCGACGTTGCGCACCGACGGGACACCCGCGCCCTTCGGCCGGCCGCGCGCGCCGGTGATGATGGCGGATCTGCGCGGGATCGACCCGCCGCCCGCGCCGCCCATCGCCCGGGAGCGGGCCGCGCCGGCGCCTGCCCAGGAACTCGCTCGGGAATTCGCCCAGGAGGACGGGACGCCGGCCAGGGAGGAGGGGGAGACGGTCGCGTCGCCCTCCCTCGAGCGAACGCCTCCGCGTGCTCCCGTGCAGGTCGCGGACGCCGCACCGCGCCCCGCGGCCGACGCCGCCCCACACCCCGCAGGGCCAAGGCCGGACGTGCCGCCCGCGCCCTATCTTCCGCCGATACGGCCGACGCTCACGGGCATCTACTAGCGATCCTCGCCGGGGGTGATTTCGGGGCCGGGCGTCGCTAAGGCTGCGGGGATCATTGGAGCTCGGTTTGGACACGCGACGCGGCCGCTTCATCACATTCGAGGGCGGGGAGGGGGCCGGCAAGTCCACTCAGCTCGGCCGGCTGCGGGACCGCCTCGCCGCGATGGGGCGCGAGGTCGTGACGACGCGCGAGCCCGGCGGCTCGCCCCGCGCGGAGCGCATCCGGGCCTTCGTGCTGTCGGGGGCGGCGAAACGCTTCGGGTCGTTCGCCGAGACGCTGCTCTTCGCCTCCGCCCGCGCCGACCATGTCGATCGTGTGATCCGGCCGGCGCTCGTGCGAGGCGCCGTGGTGATCTGCGACCGCTTCATCGATTCGACGCGCGTCTACCAGGGGGCACTCGGCGACGTGTTGCCAAACGCGATTGCGGCTCTGGAGCGCATCACTCTGGACGGCCTTGTGCCCGACGCGACGCTGATCTTCGACCTGCCCGTCTCCGTCGGCTTGGGCCGGGCGGCCCTGCGCCGCCAGCTCACGGGGGAAGCGGCCGATCGTTTCGAGGCCGAGGGAGCGGCATTCCACGCGAGCGTCGCCCAGGCGTTCCGCGACGTTGCGGCCTCCGAGCCGCGGCGATGCCGGGTGATCGATGCCGGCATGACAGCCGACATCGTGGCGGAGCGGGTCTGGGAAGTCGTGAGCCCGATCATCGAGAACGGGCAGGCACTTGAGCGCTGAACCGGACCTTCCCGCCCCACCGCATCCACGCGAGCGCGACACCCTCATCGGTCACGATGCTGCGGTCGCGGCCTTCGCGGACGCGATCGCGGCGGACAGGCTGCACCACGCCTGGCTGATCGGCGGCGCCCCCGGCATCGGCAAGGCGACGCTCGCCTACCGGGTCGCGCGCGCTCTCCTCGCGCGTCCGGAGGAGCGGCTCGCCTCGGGCAGCCTCGACGTCGATCCGACGGGCCGCACCTTCCGGCAGGTCGCGGCACGCTCGCACCCGAACCTGATGGTGCTGGAGCGCGCCGCACAGGAGGGCGACAAGGCCGCAGCCCGGACGATCGCGGTCGAGGCGGTGCGACGCGCGCTCACCTTCTTCGGCTCGACCGCGGCCGATGGCGGCCACCGCGTCTGCATCGTGGACAGCGTGGACGAGCTGACGCTCTCCGGCGCCAACGCGCTGCTCAAGACGATCGAGGAGCCGCCGCGCCGCGCGACGGTGCTCCTCGTCAGCCACGCTCCCCAGCGCGTCCTCGCGACGATCCGCTCGCGTTGCCGCAAGCTCGTGCTCGGCCGGCTGGCGACCGGGGAGGCCGTCGCGGTGATCCGCTCGCTTGGGCCCGACTACCTGGACCTCGACGCGAGCCTCGTCGAACAAGCGGTTGATCAAGCTGACGGATCTGTCGGGCGCGCCCTCTCGCTGCTTGAGCTCAAACGCATGACGCTGGTGCGCGAGATCGGCGCGGTGCTGGACCAGATGCCGCGCGCCGCGACGGGCCGTGTCCTGGCGCTGGCCGACCGGCTCGCCGACCGGCGCCAGGAGGGCGAGTTCCAGATCGCGCTCGACGCCATCCTGCGCTGGGCGTCGGCACGCCTGCGCGAGCGGGCCGGGGAGGGCGCCCACCGCCTTGCGGCCCTGGCGAGCGTATGTGAGAACGTCGTGGACACCGCGAGGACCGTCGAGACCTACAACCTCGACCGCCGCCCCTTCGTCGTGTCGACCTTCGCGGATCTGGCGGACGCCGTCCGGCAGGCTCCTTGAGCCGGACCAGGATGTTGGGTTGAGTTCTCGGATGGCCGGCGAGCCCTTCTTCATCACGACGGCCATCTCCTACCCGAACGGCGCCCCGCATATCGGGCACGCCTACGAGGTCGTGGCGGCGGACGCGATCGCGCGCTTCCATCGCCTCGACGGACGAGACGTCAGGTTCATGACCGGGACGGACGAGCACGGGCAGAAGATCCAGCAGACCGCGACCCGCGAGGGCAAGAGTCCGCAGGACCTCGTCGACGAGATGGCGCCGAAGTTCCGCGACATGGCGGATCTGCTCGGCTGCGCCTACGACCGCTTCATCCGGACGACCGATGCCGACCATCTGCGCGCGAGCGAGGAGCTCTGGCGGCGCATGCAGGCGAACGGCGACATCTATCTGTCGCAATACACCGGCTGGTACTCGGTGCGCGACGAGGCCTATTACGATGAGGGCGAGTTGACCCGGATCGGGGACGGGACCCTCCGCGCGCCCTCCGGGACCCCGGTCGAGTGGGTGGAGGAGGAGAGCTACTTCTTCCGCCTCTCGGCCTATGGCGAGCGCCTGCTCGCGCTCTACCGCGACCGGCCGGACTTCGTCGGACCCGAGACGCGGATGAACGAGGTCGCGAGTTTCGTGGCGGGCGGCCTCGACGACCTCTCGATCAGCCGCACGACCTTCGACTGGGGCGTGCCCGTGCCGGGCGACCCGAAGCACGTCATGTACGTGTGGGTCGACGCGCTGACGAACTACCTCACCGGCGCGGGCTTCCCCGACGAGGGCTCGCCGCTCTGGCGCTACTGGCCGGCCGACATCCACATCATCGGCAAGGACATCGTGCGCTTCCACGCGGTCTACTGGCCGGCCTTCCTCATGTCGGCCGGCCTGCCCCTGCCGAAGCGCGTCTTCGGGCACGGCTTCCTGTTCAATCGCGGGGAGAAGATGTCGAAATCGGTCGGCAACGTGATCGATCCGGCGTCGCTCGTCGCGGCCTACGGCGTCGACCAGTTCCGCTACTTCCTCCTGCGCGAGGTGCCTTTTGGTCAGGACGGCAACTATTCGCACGAGGCGATCGTCAACCGCATCAACGCCGACCTCGCGAACGACCTCGGCAACCTCGCCCAGCGCTCGCTGACCATGATCGCGCGAAACTGCGAGGGCCGCATGCCCGCGCTCGGGCCGGAGACGGAGGCCGACCGGGCCTTGCTCGCCGCCGTCGCGGCCGTGCCGGGGCGGGCGAGGGCGGCCATGCAGAGTTTCGCGCTCCACACCATTCTGGCCGATCTCTGGTCGGCAGTCGCGGACGCGAACCGCTATTTCGCGTCACAGGAGCCTTGGATCCTGCGCAAACAGGATCCTGTCCGGATGGCCACCGTGCTCGCGACGACGGCGGACGCGTTGCGGCGGATCGCGATCCTCGCCCAGCCTTTCGTGCCGGCTGCTGCCGCGAAGCTGCTCGATCTGCTCGCCGTCGACCCGGGACAGCGCGACTTCGTAACTCTGCGACCGGACGCGCGGGTGCCGGAGGGGACCGTCCTGCCCGCGCCGGAGGTCCTGTTCCCGCGCTTCGTCGAACCGGTCTGAGGCGTGACCGCGATGCTGATCGACAGCCATTGCCACCTCGACTTCCCGGACTTGGCGAGGTCGGTCCCCGACCTGATCGCGCGCGCCCGGTCGGCGGGCGTCGGCGGCATGATCACGATCTCGACACGGGTCGCGAACGCGGACACGTATCGTGCGCTCGCCGAGCGCCACCCCGAGATCCTGTTCACGATCGGCACGCACCCGCACCAGGCCGCCGAGGAGCCGGACGTCACGGTCGAGGACCTCATGGCCATCGCGGCGCATCCGCGCTGCGTCGCCATCGGCGAGGCCGGGCTCGACTTCCATTATGACAAGGCGCCGCGGGACGTGCAGGAGCGCGTGTTCCGGACGCATATCGCGGCCGCGCGCCGGGCGGGCCTGCCGCTCGTCATCCACGCCCGCGAGGCGGACGACCTGATGATCGCCATCCTGGACGACGAGATGGGGCGAGGGCGCTTCGACGCCGTACTCCACTGCTTCTCGTCCGGGCCGGCGCTGGCCGAGGCCGGCGTCGCGCTCGGGCTTTACGTGTCCTTCTCCGGCATCCTCACCTTCAAACGCTCGGACGAGATCCGGGCGATCGCCGCCGCGGTGCCGCGCGACCGACTGCTCGTGGAGACGGACGCGCCCTATCTCGCGCCCGTGCCGAATCGCGGTCAGACGAACGAGCCGGCCTTCGTGCGCCAGACGGCCGGCATGCTGGCCGAGGTGCTGGGACTCGGCTTCGACGAGGTGGCCCGTCTTACGAGCCGCAACACCCGCGCGCTGTTCCGCAAGGCGCCCGCCGGCTGGGGCGCGGCATCGCTCGAGGCGGCGGCGTGAACCCGACCATCACGATCCTCGGCTGCGGCTCGTCCGGCGGCGTCCCGCGGGTCGGCTCCGGTTGGGGCGCGGCCGATCCCGGCGAGCCGAAGAACCGCCGCCGCCGCTGCTCGATCCTCGTCGAGCAGGGCGAGGGCGCCGCGACGACCCGCGTCCTCGTCGACGCGTCGCCGGACCTGCGCGAGCAACTCCTCGATGCGGAGGTCACCCGGCTCGACGCCGTGATCCTCACGCACGACCATGCCGACCACACGCACGGCATCGACGACCTGCGGCCGCTCGTCATCCACATGCGCCGGCGGATCCCGATCTACATCGACGAGGTCACGTCCGCCGTCATGAACGAGCGTTTCGGCTACTGCTTCCGATCGCCACCGGGCAGCGGCTACCCGCCGATCGTCGAGGAACGACGGATCGTACATGGCGAACCTTTGACGATCGACGGACCAGGCGGGGCCGTGTCGGCGATTCCGTTCCCGATGGTCCACGGATCGATCGAGGCGCTCGGCTTCCGGTTCGGCGACATCGCGTATGCGAGCGACGTCAGCGCGATGCCGGCCGAGAGCGTCGAGCAGATCCGCGGGCTCGACATCCTGATTCTCGATGCGCTGCGCTACACGCCGCACCCGACGCATTTCTCCGTCACGGAGGCGCTGGCGCTCATCGAGGAGGTGAAGCCGCGCCGCGCCGTCCTCACGAACCTGCACACCGACATCGACTACGCGACGCTGAGTGCCGAGCTGCCCGCGCACATTACCCTGGCTTTCGACGGCATGGTCGTGAGGAGCGCGACATGACGGCGGCGAGCTGGGCGGTGCTCGACGCCGTCACCGAGTGGCAGGACACAAGCCCATCCCTGTCCAACCCCCGTCAAGTTAAGTTCCATAATATATCTTATGCGAATGATGTCGGCAGGTGCGTCCTCGGTGGGACGTCTCTCCTCTGTGATGCCGGGTGATCTGAGCGTGGTCGGCGAGCGATGATGGACGAACGGGCCCCGACGCCGTCGCGCGAGATCGACGCGTTGATCGCCATCATGGCGACGTTGCGCGACCCGGCCGCTGGATGTCCGTGGGACCTCGAGCAGAGCTTCGCGACGATCGCGCCCTACACGATCGAGGAGGCCTACTAGGTCGCGGACGCGATCGTGCGCGGCGACCTCGACGACCTGCGTGACGAGTTGGGCGACCTGTTGCTCCAGGTCGTGTTCCATGCGCGGATCGCCGAGGAGCAAGGTGCCTTCGATTTCGGCGGAGTCGTCGAGGCGATCACCGCGAAGCTGATCCGCCGCCACCCGCACGTGTTCGGGACGGCGCGAGAGCTCAGCCCCGAGGCGGTCAAGGCTCAGTGGGACGAGATCAAGGCCGTTGAGCGTGCCGCTCGGCGCGGTCGCGTGGACGAGGTCCCGAGCGTGCTCGACGGCATACCGATCGGAGTGCCCGCACTCGCGCGAGCCGACAAGCTCGCCCGAAAGGCAGCATCGGTCGGGTTCGTCTGGGCGGAAACGGACGACGTGCTGGCGAAAGTCGACGAGGAGCTGGGCGAGGTCCGAGCCGCCCTGGAATCGGGCGTCCACGCGGAGATCGAGGACGAGATCGGCGACCTCCTCTTCACGGTCGCGAACCTCGCGCGGCATGTCGGGATCGATCCCGAGGCCTCACTCCAGGCCGCGAACCGAAAGTTCGAGCGCCGGTTCCGCTTCGTCGAGCATGCGCTCCGGGAGGAGGGCCGCACGCCCTCCGGGTCGAGCCTGGAGGAGATGGACCGGCTCTGGGACGCCGCCAAGGCAGCCGAGAAGGCGGCAGAGCGTGAGGCCTGAGCTCAGAGCCTCTCCGCCGCGGGAAAGCGCTTCATCAGGCGAGGGGCCTTCTCGGGAGCGATCCGGACGGTGAGGTGCAGACCACCCTCGCCCGCCTCCGCGTCGCGCTCGATCACCTCCGCCTCCTCGTACAGCCAATGCAATCCCCCGCCGTCTTCGGCGCCGAGACGGAGGGTGAAGGTCGGGCGCTCCTTCGCGACGCGGGTCTCGATCGCCGCCAGGAGGGCGCCAGCCCCCTCCCCGCTCACGGCGGACGTCAGGCTCGGCCGCTCGTCCGGCGGCATGCGCTCGACGAGTGTCGCGAGCCGTTCGTGCTCGGGGGCGCCGAGCAGGTCGGCCTTGTTCCAGACCTCGATCAGCTTCGAGCGGTCGTCGGGGTTGATGCCGAGCTGCCGCAACACGTTCGCGACGTCGCCGGCCTCCGCCTCGCTCTCGACGTGGGAGATGTCCCGGACGTGCAGCAGCACGTCCGCTTCGACCACGTCCTCCAGCGTCGCCCGGAATGCCGCCACCAGCATGGTGGGCAGGTCCGAGATGAAGCCGACCGTGTCCGACAGGATGATCGTCGCGCCGTGCGGCAGCTTGACGGCCCGCGAGGTCGGGTCGAGCGTCGCGAAGAGGAGGTCTTCCGCGAACACCTCCGCCTCGGTCAACCTGTTGAAGAGCGACGACTTTCCGGCATTCGTGTAGCCGATCAGCGCGACGATCGGGTACGGCACGCGCCGCCGGCTTGCGCGGTGGAGCGCGCGCGTCTGCTTCACGGTCTCGAGGTCGCGCTCGATGCGCCGCATCCGGTCCTGGATGATGCGCCGGTCGGCCTCGATCTGCGTCTCGCCGGGACCGCCGAGGAACCCGAACCCGCCGCGCTGGCGCTCGAGGTGGGTCCAGGAGCGCACGAGCCGGCTCTTCTGGTAGGAGAGATGCGCGAGTTCGACCTGGAGCGATCCCTCGCGGGTGCGGGCGCGGCGTCCGAAGATCTCCAGGATGAGGCCTGTCCGGTCGATGACCTTGGTGCCCCACTCCTTCTCCAGATTACGCTGCTGCACGGGCGACAGGGCGCAGTCCATCACGACGAGCGACACATCCTGCGCGGCGATCCAGCCCGCGATCTCCTCGACCTTGCCGCTGCCGATATAGGTCGCGGGACGGGGCGCCGCGAGCGGCACGGTCGTCTGGCCGACCACGCTCAGGTCGATCGCGGCCGCGAGACCGACCGCCTCCTCCAGCCGGGCCTCGATCGGGCGCGGATTGTCGATATGATCCTCGGAGGCCCCTGCCCTGAGCTGACGCCTGGCTCCTCGCGTCGGGTATGGGCCGATCACGAGGGTTCGCGTCGAGGCCGCGATCTCACGCTCCGGCTGGGCGGCCCGCTTGAGCCGCTCTTCGGGGGTCGATCGCGTGGTCGTCAAATGGCGGCTCTCATCGTGTCGGCATCACGCCTTGTCGGTCTCGTCCGGCTCGAAGAGCTGGATCGGGTGACCGGGCATCACCGTCGAGATGGCGTGCTTGTAGACGAGCTGCGAGTGGCCGTCGCGTCGCAGCAACACGCAGAAGCTGTCGAACCACGTCACGATGCCCTGGAGTTTGACCCCGTTCACGAGGAATATCGTGAGCGGGACCTTGTTCTTCCGAACGTTGTTCAGGAAGGTGTCTTGTAGGTTTTGGCCGCGTTCGTTCGGCATGCAAGTGCCCCGTCAGCCGGTACGGGTCGAGCGTCCGGCTGAACCTTTGTCGTTGGCGATCATCGTTCGACCCTGCCCTATTACACGGGTTCGAGCAGGCTTGCGCAAGCCCGAACAGCCGAACGAAGCAGATCAGCCGCCAACTCCCAACAACTTCAGCTTGCGATGAAGCGCCGATCGCTCCATCCCGATGAATTCGGCCGTGCGCGAGATGTTGCCGCTGAAGCGGGCGATCTGAGCCACAAGATATTCGCGCTCGAAGATCTCGCGCGCCTCGCGCAACGGCAGGCTCATCAGCCGCTCGCCTCCCGTCCCGTTCGGCGTCGAGGGCACGAGCGCGCCGATTTCCGAGGGCAGCATCTCGGCCGTCACCTCGCAATCCGCTTCGCCCGCCGTCAGGATCATCAGGCGCTCGATGTTGTTGCGGAGCTGGCGCACGTTGCCCGGCCAATCGTGCGACTGGAGCACCGCCATCGCCTCCTCGCCGATGCGGCGCTTGGGCAAGCCTGTCGCGGACGAGATCTGGTCCTGGAAGAACTCGATCAGCTCGGGTACGTCCTCCCGCCGCTCCGACAGCGACGGCACCCGGATCGGGAGCACGCTGAGCCGGTGGAACAGGTCCTCCCGGACGCGGCCCGCCGCGATCTCGGCCGGCAGGTCGCGGCTGGACGAGGAGATGATTCGGACGTCCACGTGGACCCGCGTCGTCCCGCCGACCCGCTGGAAGTTCTGATCGACGAGGACGCGCAGGATGCGGCCCTGCACCTCGCGCGACATGTCCGCGATCTCGTCGATGTAGAGCGAGCCGCCATGCGCCTCCTCCAGCGCGCCCGTGCGCCGGCCGCGCTCGCCCTCGGCCTCGATGCCGAAGAGCTCGGCCTCCATGTTCTCCGGCGTGATCGTCGCGGCGTTGACGACCACGAAGGGTCCCGAAGCACGGTTCGAGGCCGCGTGGATGGTGCGCGCGGCGAGCTCCTTGCCGGAGCCCGGCGCTCCGGCGACGAGGATGCGGGCGTTCGTCGGGGCCGCGCGCTCGATCGTCTGGCGCAACTGGTTCACGATCGCGGAGCGGCCCGCGATGCGGCTCGCCTGCCCCGAACGCGCCTTCAGGTCCTTGACCTCGCGCTTGAGCCGCCAGGACTCGAGCGCCCGGTCCGCCACGAGGACGAGCCGGTCCGCCTTGAAGGGCTTCTCGATGAAGTCGTAGGCGCCGGACTTGATGGCCGAGACCGCGGTCTCGATGTTGCCGTGGCCCGAGATCATCACGACGGGCAGGTCGGGGTGCTCGGCCTGGATGAGGTCCAGGACCTGCAGCCCGTCGAGCCGGCTGCCCTGAAGCCAGATGTCCAGGAAGACGAGGTGAGGGCGCCGCGCCTGGATCGCCGCGATGGCGTCGTCCGAGGAGCCGGCCGTACGGGTGCCGTGGCCTTCGTCCTCGAGGATCCCCGCCACGAGTTCGCGAATATCGGCCTCGTCGTCGACGATGAGGATGTCTGTCGTCATGCGATCTCTCGCGTCACGTCGATCCGTTCGGGTGAGGAGGCCGCCTCGCGTGCCGCGGGGAGGTGGCGGGGGAAGCGGAGCCGGACGAGGGCGCCCTGCCCGGCCGGGTTGTCGAGGAGCTCGATGCGGCCGCCATGGTCTTCGAGGATCTTGCCCACGATCGCGAGCCCGAGGCCCGTGCCGCTCTCGCGGGTCGTCATGTAGGGTTCGAGAAGCCGCTGCCGGTTCTCGCTCGGGAAGCCTTTCCCGTTATCCGCGATGTCGACGATCACGTCGTCTCCTTCGAGTTGGACCGAGATCCTGATCTCCGGCGCCCGGCCGAGATCGGCCGGGAACGCTTCGGTCGCGTTCTTGATGATGTTCGTGACCGCCTGGGAGAGAAGCCGGCGATCGAAACTCGCCGTCACCGGAAGGTCGGGCAACGTGTCCGTAATGGCGATTTCGGGGTTGGCGATCTTCATCATGAAGGCGATCTGCCGCACGGTGTCGGCGACGTCCTCGCGGCCCATGGCGGGTTTCGGCATCCTGGCGAAGGAGGAGAACTCGTCCACCATGCGCTTGATGTCGTCGACCTGCCGCACGATCGTGTCGGTGCATTGGTCGAAAATGTGGCGGTCGCTCGTGATCATCTTGCCGTACTTGCGGCGGATGCGCTCGGCCGAGAGCTGGATCGGCGTCAGCGGGTTCTTGATCTCGTGCGCGATGCGGCGCGCGACGTCCGCCCAGGCTGAGCTGCGCTGCGCGGTCACGAGGTCGGTAATGTCGTCGAGCGTCACGATGAAGCCCTTGTCCTCGCCGCGTGCCTGCTCGCTCGTCACCCGCATGTTCAGCATCCGGTCGCCGTTCCTGCGCGAGATCGTGACGTGCTGCTGCGCGAGGCGCAGCCGGCCGACCTTCGCCTCGTCGATGAGCTGCGCGATCTGCGGCAGCATGGTGACGATCGGCTGGCCGAGCAGGTCGTCGCGACTCGATTCGAGGATCGCCTCCGCGGACGGGTTGACGATCGTCGTCAGCCCGTGCGCGTCGATTCCGATGACCCCGGCCGAGACGCCGGAGAGGACGGCTTCCATGAAACGCCGGCGGCGATCGATGAGGTCGCTCGCGGCCGTCAGCCCGTCATGCTGGCGGCGCAACTCGGAGGTCATCTTGTTGAAGGTGGCGCCGAGATGGGCGAGGTCGCCCTCCTTCCGGCGGACCGGCACCTGCACGTAGAAGTTGCCGAGCGCGACCTGGTCCGTGGCATGGATCAGTCGCCGGATCGGCGCGACGAGGCGGTTCGAGAAATCGAGCCCGAACAGGATGGCGGAGAGGAGCACGATCAGCGCGATCAGCGCGAACATGGACGCGAAGGCGATCTGGATCCCGAAGCGCTTCTGCTCGAGGAGCTGATAATACGCAATTCCGGCCTCCGCGGCCGGCACGAATTCGAGCGCACGCGGATCGACCGCGCGGGCGACGAAGAGGATGCGCCCGTTATGCGCGGGCAGTCTCAGGACGGACCGGAAGACGTTCCCTGCTTGCGGCACGAGACAGATCGCGTCCGTGTCGTTCGCATCCTTCAGGTCCTCCTGCGTCGGAGGCTCGAGGCCCGGCACGGGTTTCGGTTCGGCCTTCTGGACGACCGTTCCGTCCGCCTCGAGCAGCATCGCGACGGGGAAGCCGAGGAACGTCGCGCGCGACAGCATGAAGTCCGAGAACAGCTTGCGATCGGCGTCGAACAGGACCTTCGCCCGGTTGATGTCCGCCGCCATCAGCTGCGTCTCGCGCGCGACCGATCGGCACTGATCGTCGCGGTAGGCCTGCGCGATATCGAGCGTGTTCGACATCAACGCCTTGACGGAGCTCGTGAACCAGGGATCGAGCCCGCGCTCCAGGATGGTGCTCGCGACACCCGCGACGAGGATGGCGGGGAGCGCCGCGACCAAGCTGAACAGCCCGACGACGCGAAAATGCAGGCCGGCCGCGGCGGCGCCGGCCCACCGGGCTCGCACCAGAGACCAGACCTCCCAGGCGACGATGCCGGCGAGAACCAAGACGAGAACGACGTTGATCAGCAGGAGCCAGACGACGACCCAATGCGTCGGCAGGATCGGCGTGAGGCCCGCGAGCACCAGGAACGTCACGAGAGCGGAGCAGAGCGCCGCTCCGACCGAGAACGCGCCTATCCAGCCCGGCCCCTTGAAGGCGGTCGAAGTCTGACGCGCGATGACAGGTTCGACTTGGTTCAAACGCTGCCCCGGATCCCAAATATCCGCAGCGGTCCAGCTGCGGCAGGCCCGGGTGATGCACCAGAGCCACAGTGCGGGGATTAGAGCCGATCCGATCCGAAGTCCAGTTACGGACGCCTTGTCGAGGTCAGCGGCTGGTTCGGATCACCTGGAGATCGAGGTCACGGACCTTCTTGCGCAGGGTATTGCGATTGACGCCGAGCAGCTCTGCGGCCCGGATCTGGTTGCCCCGCGTCGCGGCCAGGGCCGCACCGATGAGCGGTCCCTCGATATCGCGCAGGATGCGGTGATAGAGGCCGGGCGGCGGCAGCGTATTCTGATAACGCTTGAAATAGGTCGCGAGGTGCCGCTCGACGGACATCGACAGGGTCTCGCCGTCGACCGGCGCGCTCCCCTCCATCGCGGATGAGAGGCTCGGCAGCATGTCGAGTTCGGCCTCGACCGTCGGCCCCGTGATCGTGTCCTGCGGGTAGAGGGCCGCGAGCCGCCGGACCAGGTTCTCGAGTTCGCGCACGTTGCCCGGCCAGCGATAGCGCTTCAGCTTGTCGAGCGCATCGGAATCGATCTGCTTTCGGGGCAATCCCTCCTTCTCGATGATGAAGCCGAAATGCCGCACGAGATCGGGTATGTCCTCGGTGCGCTCGCGCAGGGGCGGCAGGCGCAGCGGCACGACGTTCAGTCGGAAGAACAAGTCCTCGCGGAAATGGCCGTTCTGGATCGAGATCCGCAGGTCCTTGTTCGTCGCCGCGATGATGCGGACATTCGTCTTGATCGGCACGCGACCGCCGACCGTCGTGTACTCGCCCTGCTGGAGCACGCGCAGGAGGCGGGTCTGTGCCTCCATCGGCATGTCGCCGATCTCGTCCAGGAACAGCGTGCCGCCCTCGGCCTGCTCGAACCGGCCCGCGCTGCGGCTGAGCGCCCCCGTGAACGCGCCCTTCTCGTGGCCGAACAGCTCCGATTCGATGAGGTCGCGCGGGATTGCCGCCATGTTGACCGCGACGAACGGGCCATTGCGGCGCTTGCC
>CAXUHE010000080.1:15006-15283 GCA_964250725.1 uncultured Enterovirga sp.
AGATCATCACGGTCAGGTCCGTCGGCATCAGGCGGGCGAGTGCCCGGTAGATCTCCTGCATCGCGGGCGAGCGGCCGACGAGCGGGATGTCCTCGGCCTCGTTCGGGTGCGTATTCGGGCTTCCGCCGCGCGGGCGCGACAGCGCACGACCGACGATCGCCACCAGCTCCTTCAGGTCGAACGGCTTCGGCAGATACTCGTAGGCGCCGCGCTCTGACGCCCTGATCGCGGTCATGAAGGTGTTCTGCGCGCTCATCACGATGATCGGCAGTTCGGG
>CAXUHE010000081.1:0-14950 GCA_964250725.1 uncultured Enterovirga sp.
ATGAAATGAGCGAGGTCGTCGGGCATCGCGGCCTCGACCTCGAGCCGGATGACGCTGCCGCGGCGGCGGCGCTTCAGCGCGGTCTCGAAGAGGCGCACCAGGTCCTCCGCCTCCTCCTCGATCTCGATGTCGGAATCGCGGATGACCCGGAACGCGCCCTGCCCCTCCACCTTGTAGCCGGGGAAGAGCTGGTCGGTGAACACGACGACCACCTGCTCGAGCGCGATGTAGCGGGCGCCGCCGGTCTCGCCGAAATCCGGCAGGCGGATGAAGCGGTCGATCTTGGCGGGCAGGCGCACGAGCGCGTTCAGCGGCCGGCCGTCGAGCTTGCGGGAGAGCTTGAGCGCGATCGAGAAGCCGAGGTTGGAGATGAACGGGAAGGGATGCGCCGGGTCGACCGCGAGCGGCGTCAGCACGGGGAAGACGTGGGACATGAAATGGTCGAAGAGCCAGGCCCGCTCCTCGGGCGCGAGGTCGGCGCCGTCCGCCAGCACGATGCCGTTCTGGACGAGCTCCGTCTTCAGCTCCGTCCAGCGCCGCTGCTGGTCGCTCGCGAGGCTCGATGCCTCGGCGGCGATGCGGCTCAACTGCTCGGCCGGGGTGAGCCCGTCCTGCGAGCGCGCCTGGACGCCGGAGCGGATCTGGCCGCTGAGCCCCGCGACACGGACCATGAAGAACTCGTCGAGGTTGTTCGCGGAGATCGACAGGAAACGCAGCTGCTCCAGCAGCGGGTGGTTGCGGTTCGATGCCTCTTCGAGGACGCGGCGGTTGAACCGGAGCCATGAGAGCTCCCGGTTGACGAAGCGCTGGGGGCTCTGCCTGAGCGCATCCCCGTCGCTCTCGCGACCGCGACCGGCAGCGTCACGGGCGGGTTCGGGCACCGTGACGGGCATGTCCGGCGCGTCGCCGTCCTCGGCCGGCTCGACCCTCGGCAGGGCGGAGGGCACGAGGCGCGCCTTCACGGCCGCGACCGCCACCGTGGCGGCCGACGTCACGGCATCCGGGCTGGGGAGTTCGACCTGTTTCACGCTGGTGCTCCGCGGACGGGATCGACCCTCCACCTTGGTGCGGCTCTTTCGTGACGGCGTGGTGACGATGCTCAATCCTCTGCCCCTTCGTCGTCCTCTGCCCCCTCGTCATGGACCGCCAGCACGGCGGACGCCACCTGCCGCGTGACCCGACGACCCCGGCTCAGGCTCTCACGGTCGAGCTCGGCCACGATCTCGCGGGCGCGCGCGAGGGAGCGCTCGATGCGCACCGCCACGTATTCGAGCGTGCCGTGATCGACGGCGAGCTGCCGGTCCATGAACAGCTTCACCAGCACGGAGCGGATCAACTCGTCGTCGGGGGGGCCGAGCCGCGCGACCGCCGCGAGACGTAGGCGCGACGCGAGATCGGGCGTGCGGATGGCGGATTCCTCGATGCCGGACGCGCTCGTTACGAGCAGCGGCACGCCCCGCTCGCGCAGGAGGTTGACGAGGTGGAACAGGGCCGCCTCGTCCGCGCCGTCGCGATCCAGATCCTCGATGACGAGCGCGGGCGCTGACGCGAGGTGGGGAACATCCTCGTCCGCGACGTCCTGCGCGCCGACGGTCGAGGCGCCCGTCATGTCGGCCCAGATCGCCGCGAGGTGGCTCTTGCCGCTGCCGGGCGGCCCTTCGAGCCGGGCGAGCCGGCCGGGCCAGTCGCGCCACCCCTCGACGAACGCGAACGCCGCCGCGTTCGACGGGCCGACGAGGAAATCCTCCCGCCCGAACCGCGGCTCGACCGGCAGGTCGAGGACGAGCTGGCGCGCAGGATCAACCATCCCGTTCAACCATGCGGTTCGGACCGCACCAGCACGATCTCGGCCGGCCGTGCGGGAGGACCGGCGATCTCGCCCGTGAAGAACGGACTCGCCTGGTAGCGCTCGACCGTGAAACGGGTGAGGACGCCGATCATGGCGGCGACCGGTACGGCGAGGAGCAGGCCCACGAAGCCGAACAACGCCCCGAAGGCGAGAAGCGCGAACATCACCCAGACCGGATGCAGCCCGACCGACGCCCCGACGAGCTTCGGCGAGAGGATGTTGCCTTCGATGAACTGGCCGACCATGAACACCCCGAGCGTGGCCACGACCCAGGTCCAGTCCGGCATGAACTGCACGAGCGCGACACCGACCGACAGGAGGAGGCCCGTGAGCGACCCGACATAGGGGATGAAGCTGAGCAGGCCGGCCATGAGGCCGATGAGGACGCCGAAATTCAGCCCGACGAGGCCGAGACCCGTCGCGTAGAAGATCCCGAGGAACAGGCACAGGGTGGCCTGCCCCCTGACGAAACCGGAGACCGCGTTGTCCATCTCGCGCCCGAGGCGGCGCACGGTCGCGCGGTGGCGCGGCGGCGTCCAGGAATCGAGCGTCGCGATCATCCGGTCCCAGTCGACCAGCATGTAGAAGGCGACGACCGGCGTCACGACCAGGATCGACACGAGGCTGACGAGCGCCTTGCTGCCGCTCCAGATGGAGCGCAGGAAGCCCGCTGCCCAGTTCGCGCCCTGCCCCACGAGGTCGCCGACGGAGCGTTGCGCCTGCGCGAGCGCGCCCTCCCCGCCGATCCGGTCGATCAGCGGGCCGCCCTGCTCGGCGATGAGCGCCTGGAGGCGTGCCACGTAGCCCGGCACCTGCTCGACGAAGGTGAGGATCTGCTGGACGGCGAGCGGCACGATCAGCACCAGCGCCAGCATGAAGGCGAGCACGAAGATGACGAGGATCAGGATCGTCGCGCCGAGCCGTCCCAGGCCGAGCCGCTCCAGCCGGTCGGCCACGGGGTCCAGCAGGTAGGCGAGCGCCGCCCCCGCCACGAAGGGGAGCAGGATGTCGCCCAGCAAGTAGAGCAGGATGGCCGTTAGGGCCGACCCGGCCACCCAGTACGCGGCATGTCGCTGCACGTGCGCGGAACCTCCGGGCCGGATCGCGGCGCTGGCCGGGAGCCCCTCCCCCGTCACGTCTCCGACATATGCCGGAGCCCGCGTGCGAGATAGGCAGCGGCCGAGAGGACGGTCAAGGCCGCGACCGACCCCACGCCCCAGTGCAGCCTGTCGCCGAGCCCGAGGCCGAACGCCCTCATCCCGAGGATGGTGGCCGCGAGGACGATCTGGGCCGCTAGCCGGCGCTCCTGCGCGATCACGACGACGACCCGCACGAGGACGAGCCGCATGATCGTGATGAGGTTCGGGATCGTCATCGGAGACGGAGGCTGGGCCTTGCGACGGAGGAGCTAACCAACCATCATGGCAGCCCTTTTGGGAAGCGAGGTCCTATGAAACTGATGCTCACGCTGCTCGGCGCTCTGGCCCTGTCCGGTTGCGCATCGCTCCAGATCGGGCAGATCCCGCCGGATCAAGGTCTCCGGTGCGACGTGGGCACCGCCACGAACGTCCTCTCGACGGACACCTTCTTCGTGCGCCGCCATTGCGAGATGGTGCCACGCCGTCGCGTTCCGACCTAGCGGCCGCCAACGGCCCTCGTTTCAGGAGAGGTGGCGGTCGGACGAACCGGAGACCGCCATCGGATCGCCGACGCCCGGCGCCGATCGGGCGTGCCGCGAGCCGAGCCGGTCCACTGTCGCGCCGTCCGGTGACGGCCAGGGGTGTCGACCTCCACGACTGCCGACGTCTTGGGCGTGTCGTTCCCCATTCGTGACGGCATCCGGGACCAGCCTGCCGGCGGCGAACAGGTCGCTCCGAACGGCGAGCTTATCTTCGGGCCGACACAAAGGCGGTACTTCTATATCAAGGACTGACGCGAGATTGGCTCGACGGCAAACCGAACCTTCTCCGCATCAGCATACGCCGAAGGGGTTCGTCGTACCATCTATCCAGGCACCACGCTAAACAAACAATCGTAATCATTACAAGAGCCCAGGAAAGTACGCTCTCCACAACACCCATTTTCACGATCACTGTTGAAGCGGTCTCAACGATTGGTTCGTGGATCGCATAGATCGGGTAAGATAGCCGCCCTACGAGTAGAGCGACTTTCTCGCTTTCGCCCGACAACTCGACATAAGATCCGCACAACACGATGGCCGGCAGCAGAACTACGACGGTGAGCACCTCGAAAGTCTTTTGTTGGGGAACAAAGCCAGCCACCAACATCAGCACAGGAGCACTCGCGACGACTGTCAATGCAAGCCAGTTCGGGACGCGAACAACACGTCTACACCACAACCTGTAGAGTGCGATTCCTCCAAAAAAACCGAAAGAAGTTCTGGGTATTCCTGCAAAGAAATTTCGTTTCACGACACCTATATCTACCGATCCGAGTACGAATATACATACAGTCAGAACGATAGCTGAGACGATCAAAATCGTCATCAGAATTGTGTTCGACAAGATCGGTACGAGCACAGCATGAACAGCGTTCACCGCAAGTTCGAAGAAGAGGCTCCAATGCGGCGCATTGATCCAAAATATGGGGCCCGCATACGCGATTGACGGGAGCAGAACGAGGTGCAGACCACCCCGCTGAAAAAGGTGGTCCATCTCAATGTCGCGCAAGGGAATGGCAATCAAACCAAGCATTAGACCAATTAGAAGAAGCGGGTAAACACGCAACAGTCTTATGCGCGCATATCTACCCAACATGAGAGATCCGCTCTTCAGCTTTCCTTCGTAGACATGGGCCAATACGAATCCACTTAACAGGAAAAACAGATCTACAGATAAGTAGCCTTTTTTAAGCCAGCCGTAGTCGAAATAAAACAGCTTCATGTGAAATACGACGACGGTCAAGGCGCCGAGGCCGCGTAGGAGGTCGAGGCCTAGGAAGTGCTGCTGACGTGGCATCGTGCGCCCAACCGAGGTAGAATGACGGTCGCAGGTATTCGAACTTGCTAGGCCGGATTGCAGGTCCGGCACGGAACGGTCAAGCCTCACCCGGCACGATAACGGTCGCTTCCGATGGCGCTTCCCGAAGGACCCTCGTGGGCAGCATTCATCGTGAGCCGCGGACCGGTGCCCGCCTCCGCGTCCCCCATCGCAGTCGCCCCGCGCGGCGGCGGATGCCAGCCGATACGCAGTCCGAGGTAAGCATCGGTTAGGCTCGGTCGTCCAACATGCCGGCATGTACGCGTTCGCCGACGATCAGGTCTTCGACTTCAGCGCCTATCCCGCGTCGGGCGCCTCGCCGCCGCCGGTCCAGGGGCCGGTCGAAGGGATCGGGGCAGCGCTTCCGTCGCCGCCGAACCGGCGCGTCCCGACGATGGTCTTCGCGCAGGTCGTGGGCACCGTCCTCGGCACGGTCATGGCCGCGGCCTTCATCATCTGGTCGGGCGCGACGGCGCCGAACGGTCAGCCGACACGGGTCGCGGCCATCGAGCGCGCCATCCTGGATCCCGACATGACCGGTTCGCTCCCCTCGCTGCTTCGGTCGACGTTCCCCGACTGACCCTCCACGATCCGGGGAAGGCCGATCCGTCTCTCTCGCGCGGGCCGGCCCATGAGCGCGCCGGCTTGCGCCGGCCCTCCCCGCGCCGTACTGCCCGCCCGTGCCGATGGAAGCCGGATGAGCGAGCGCGACGACATGGAGGGTGGCGTGGCCGGCGACGGCCTGACCTATGCGGCGGCAGGCGTCGACATCGATGCCGGCAACGCGATGGTGTCGGCGATCAAGCCGCTGGTGCGCGCGACGCGGCGGCCGGGCGCGGATGCCGAGATCGGCGGGTTCGGCGGGCTGTTCGACCTGCGCGCGGCGGGGTTCGACGACCCCATCCTCGTCGCGGCGAATGACGGCGTCGGCACCAAGGTCAAGATCGCGATCGAGACGGGGCTGCACGACACGATCGGCATCGACCTCGTGGCGATGTGCGTGAACGACATCGTCGTGCAGGGCGCGGAGCCGCTGCTGTTCCTCGACTACTATGCGACCGGCCGGCTCGATCCGCAGGTCGGCGTCGCGATCGTGCGCGGCATCGCGGAGGGCTGCCGGGAGGCGGGCTGCGCGCTCGTCGGCGGCGAGACGGCCGAGATGCCGGGCCTCTACGCCGAGCGCGACTACGACCTCGCGGGGTTCGCGGTCGGGGCGGCGGAGCGCGGGACGCTCCTGCCGCGCGCCGACATCGCGGCCGGCGACGTGGTGCTGGGCCTGCCCTCCTCCGGGGTGCACTCGAACGGGTTCTCGCTCGTGCGGCGCATCGTCGAGGTGTCGGGGCTCGGCTGGGACGACCCCGCGCCCTTCGCGACCGGTCGCCCGCTGGGCCGGGCGCTGCTGGAGCCGACCCGGATCTACGTGAAAGCGCTCCTCGCGGCGCACAGGCAGACGGGCGGCATCAAGGCGATGGCCCACATCACGGGCGGCGGCTTCCCGGACAACATCCCGCGCGTCCTCCCGGACGGGCTCGGCGTGCAGCTGGCGCTCGGCGATATCCGCGTTCCGCCCGTCTTCGCCTGGCTCGCGAAGGTCGGCGGCGTCGCCGAGCACGAGATGCTGCGCACTTTCAATTGCGGGATCGGGATGGTGCTCATCGTCGGGCTGGACGCGGTGCAGGCCGTCACGATGGCGCTGCGCGAGGCGGGCGAGGTCCCGGTCATGCTGGGCGGGGTCGTGGAGCGTGTGGGCGAGCCCGTGACCTACCAAGGCGCACTCGGGCTGTGAGCACCGCCCGGCGCCGGGTCGCGATCCTGATCTCGGGGCGCGGCTCGAACATGGTCTCGCTGATCGAGGCGGCGCGGGACCCGGCCTACCCGGCCGAGATCGCGCTCGTCCTGTCGAACCGGCCGGACGCGGCCGGCCTCGCGCGCGCCGCAGAGACGGGAATAGCCACGCAGGTCGTCGACCATAAGGGCTTCCCGGACCGCGCGGCCTTCGATGCGGCGGTCGGCCGGGCGCTCGCCGATCACGCGATCGACCTCGTGTGCCTCGCAGGCTTCATGCGGATCTTCACGGACGCGTTCGTGACGGGGTGGCAGGGCCGGATGCTGAACATCCACCCCTCGCTCCTGCCCGCCTTCAAGGGATTGCACCCGCACGCCCAGGCGCTGGCGGCAGGCGTGCGCATCCACGGCTGCACGGTGCATTACGTGGTGCCGGAGCTCGATTCGGGTCCGATCGTCGCCCAGGCGGCCGTGCCGGTGATGGCCGGCGACGACGAGGCGGCACTCGCCGCGAACGTGCTCGCAGAGGAGCACCGCCTCTACCCGCTGGGCCTGAGGCTTGTGGCGAACGGTTCGGCCCGGCTGGAAGCCGGCCGGACCATGTTCTCCGGAAATGCTCCGACGGCGCTCGGCTTGGCCCGTTAGACCGGCCGCCTCAGCTTGCACTGATCGATGGCGGCGAGCGCCTTGCTGCGCGCGCCCTCGTTGAACACGCCGGTCTGCCGATAGGACGCGACCTCGGAGGCGTCGAGCGTCTTCATCACGCGGGACGCGTAGCAGCCACAGGGGCGGGACATCGCGACCGGGGTCGAGGACTGGATCTTCGCCTGCGTCGAGGCGCAGGAATCGCGCACCCGGCTCTGCAGGTCGGCGATGCTCGCGCTCTGGAGCACAGGATCGGGCGTGTAGCCGAAGGGCGCCGAGGAGCCGGACGCAAGGGCAGGCCCCGCGAGGGCGGCCGCGAGGACGAGGGCGGGGAGCGAACGAAGGTGACGCATGGGGATTCCCGAGACGGACGAAACGGTTAGGCTGATCGAGGGCGGCCCCGTCAAGCTCCCGGCCGGGTCGGAGCCGCAATTCCGAGAGGATGATGCGCGGGGAACCCTCTCCCATTGGAGGGACCTTGCCCGACTTCCGTCATTGCGAGCGGAGCGAAGCAATCCAGAGGCGCGACGAGGCGGCTCCTGGGTTGCTTCGTCGCTGACGCTCCTCGCAATGACATGATCGCGCTAATATCCCCTCGAGGAGAGGTGAAGCGCGCTCTACGCCGACCCGAATCGTTCAAGCAACGGTCCGCTGCAACGCTCGACCACATTGCCGCGAGGCGGTAGCGTCACATCATGGCTAAGATGACCGCCAATCCCGTCGCGGAACTCAGATCCGACTTCGCCGATCTGCGATCGGATCTCGGCGGCGTAAAAAGGATGTGGCGCAGCTCAAGACCGACACCGCTGTCCTGAAATGGATGGCCGGGTTCAATCTGGCGCTCGTGGTCGCGGTTCTCGGCCTTCTCCTTCGAGGTCTGCATTGAACGCGTGATCGGACCGCTCAGGCGTCCTCCAGGACCCGCTGCTCCCGCGACACGAGTTCCGCCCCGACCCGCTCCAGCGCCACGCGGGTGTCGTGGAGCGCCGCGCCGCCGTAGGGCGCGACCGGGTCGGCCGAGGTCAGCGTGTTGATGCCGCGTCCGTCCGGGTAGGCGGCGTTGGGCCAGATCGATTCGGCGATCACGACTCCCCGCCTGAGCCCGGCGAAGAGCCGCGCCCGGCTCAGCACGGCGCCGCGATGGTTCTTGAGGCGCACCCAGTCCCCGCCCGCGATCCCGAGCGGGGCGGCGTCGTCCGGGTGAATCATGATCTCGGGCCGGCCGCCCTCCTTCGCCTTGCCCGTCGGGGTCTCGGTGAAGCTCGAGTTCAGGAAGTTGCGCGCCGGGCTCGTGGCCAGCCGGAACGGGTGCTCTGGCGTCGCGGCCTCGATCGCGGCCCAGTGGTCCGGCAGCGCGGGCAGGTCGGCATGGGGCCCCATCGGGCCGTCATTCGCGTTCGGAACGCTCGTCCAGTCCGGCCGGAAGCGGAAGCGGCGGTCGGGATACGCGAAGCCGTCGACGTAATGCGCCTCGTCGAAGGGCGGCTGCACATCGATCCAGGTCTCGGCCTCCAGCGTCGCGAGGTCGCCGCGGTTCGAGGCGCCCAGCATCTCGTCGATGATCGCGCGCGGGCTCATCGTGAAGCCGCGATGCTCCGCGCCGAGCCGGGCCGCGAGCGCGGTCAGCACGTCGTGGTTCGAGCGGCACTCGCCCGGCGGGTCGACGAGCTTCGCGCCGAACTGGATGTGCTGGTGGCCGCCCGACGTGTAGACGTCGTCGTGCTCCAGGAACATGGTGGCAGGGATCACGACATCCGCCATGCGGGCGGTCTCGGTCATGAACTGCTCGTGCACGCACACGAACAGGTCCTCGCGGGCGAAGCCCCGCTTCACGAGCTCCTGCTCGGGCGCGATCGAGACCGGGTTCGTGTTCTGGATCAGCATGGCGGCGACGGGCGGGCCGCCCTTCAGCGCCTCGGGATCACCCGTCAGCACGCGGCCGATCTGCGTCTGCTGGAGCTGGCGGATACCGGGCTGGCGCACGTCCTGCCCTTCGAGCAGCGTCTTGCGCATCCCGTAGACGCCGGAATTGGAGTGGAACGCGCCCCCGCCCTCGTGCAGCCACGCCCCCGTGACGGCCGGGATGCAGAGCGCCGCGTGCATGTTCACCGCGCCGTTGCGCGAGCGCGAGAACCCGTAGCCCAGCCGGAAGAAGCTGCGCTTGCGCGTGCCGACGAGCGCCGCGAAGGCCTCGATCTCCTCCACGGCAAGGCCCGTGATCGCGGCCGCCCAGGCGGGGTCGCGGGTCCCGAGATGCGCCTCCAGATCCTCCGGACAATCCGTGTAGCGCGCGAGATAGTCGCGGTCGGCATGTCCGTCGCGGAAGAGCACGTGCATGACCGCGCAGGCGAGCGCCCCGTCCGTGCCGGGGCGCAGCAGCAGCGCGAGGTCGGCCTGCCGCATGGTGGCGTTGTCGTAGACGTCGATCGCCACGATCTTGGCGCCGCGCTCCTTGCGGGCGCGCAGCGCGTGGGTCATCACGTTCACCTGCGTGTGGACGGCGTTCGTGCCCCAGATCACCACGCAGTCGGCTTTCGCCATCTCGCGCGGATCGGATCCGGCGAGCTTGCCCGTCCCGGCGATGAAGCCCGTCCAGGCGGGCGTCGTGCAGATCGTCGAGTACTGGCCCGAGTAGCGCTTGACGTTGCGCAGGCGGTTGATGCCGTCGCGCATCACGTAGCCCATCGTGCCGGCGTAATAGTACGGCCACACGGATTGGGATCCGAGCCGCCGCTCCGCGTCGAGGAAGGCCGCGGCCGTGAGGTCGAGCGCCTCGTTCCAGCCGATGCGGGCGAACTGGCCGGAGCCCTTCGGGCCGGTCCGCTTCAGCGGGTGCGTCAGGCGGTCGGGATGGTGGATGCGCTCGGCATAGCGCGCGACCTTCGCGCAGATGACGCCCGCCGTGTAGGTCTGCGCCTCCGCGCCCCGCACACGGCCGATCGTGCGACCGTCGATCACCTCGACGTCGAGCGAGCAGGTCGAGGGGCAGTCGTGCGGGCAGACGGAAAAGCGGCGCTCGACGCGCGGGCTCAGGTTCATCGGATCTGACGCATCCTGTTCACCGCCCACTATGCTGCAACGCGGCGCCCGCGTGAAGGGTCGCGCCCGACCGCTCATCCCGGCGCAAGCCGGGATCCATGTGACAGGCCGAGACTGGATCCCGGCTTGCGCCGGGATGAGCGGAGGATAGCCGCGCGCTTCCGTGAGGTGGCGCCCGCTCGGCCGGCTACCCCACGATCTCGTTGCCGGAGAAGAACTGAGCGATCTCGAGTTTCGCGTTGTCGAGGCTGTCCGAGCCGTGGGCGGTGTTCTCTCCGACCGACAGCGCGAAGCGCTTGCGGATCGTGCCCTCGTCGGCGTTGGCGGGGTTCGTCGCGCCCATGATCTCGCGGTACTTCGCAACGGCACCCTCGCCCGCCAGCACCTGCACCACGACCGGCTCGGCGGTCATCGTGCCGACGAGTTCGCCGAAGAAGGGGCGCTCACGGTGGATGCCGTAGAAGGTCTCGGCCTGAGCCTTCGTCAGGTGGATGCGCTTCTGGGCCACGATGCGCAGCCCCGCCTCCTCGATCACCGCGTTCACGGCGCCCGTCAGGTTGCGGCGCGTCGCGTCCGGCTTGAGGATGGAGAACGTGTGCTCGATGGCCATGAAGGTCTGGTCCTGAGGGAGAGCGATGCCTCTCCGGCTGAGAGTGACGGCTCTATAGCCAGCACACCCCCTACCCTCAAGCAGTGCCATGCCCCGGAGCGTGCGGCCTCAATGCTTGGTCACCCATAGGCGCGCCTCGCGCTGCGCCGTCGCGATCTCGGCGGCGGACATCTCGGCCGCGAGTTCCGCCCGGCGCCTAGCCGCCGGCGCGTAGCCCTGCGCGGCCGCGACGTTGAACCACTTATGCGCGACGATCAGGTTCGGCTCGACGCTGCGGCCCGCCGCATACATGCAACCAAGCTCGAAATACGCCTCCGGGCCGGCATGACCAGGCGCCATCTGTGCGAGATCCTCGGAGCTCAACTCGAAACGGGCCATGATCCATCTCCGTTCATCTTGGTGGTCGCGTGCCGTTACTGGCCCGCGTCATGGGACCAACATGGCCTGGGCGTGCCAAGAGACCGCTAAAATTTGAGCTGAATCCGTTGGTGACGAAGATGAATCCGGGCTAACCTCAACGAGGTCTTGCAGGGCTGTTCAGGGGTTGCTTACCTCGCGCGCCGGCCGAACAGCACCGCCTGCACCGCCGGATCCGTCGGGTCGTTCGACTGGCGGTCGGCGGCGTTGACCGCGAGACCGCGCTGCACGGCCGGGCGTGCGGCGTTCGCCGCGAGCCAGCGCTTCATGTGCGGGAACGGCTCGATGTCCTGGCCCTGCCGCTCCCAGAGCCGCGCCCAGGGAAAGGACGCCATGTCGGCGATGGAGTACGCGCCGCAGATGAACTCGCGCTGGGCCAAGCGCTTGTTCAGGACGCCGTAGAGACGATTCGTCTCGTTCGTGTAGCGGTCGACCGCGTAGGGGATCTTCTCCGGCGCGTAGATGCGGAAATGGTGCGTCTGCCCGGCCATCGGTCCGAGCCCGCCCATCTGCCAGAACAGCCACTGGTCGACCTCGACGCGGCCGCGCTCGTCGGTCGGATAGAAGCGGCCGGTCTTGCGCCCGAGGTATTGCAGGATCGCGCCCGACTCGAAGACGGAGATCGGCTTTCCGTCCGGCCCGTCCGGATCGACGATCGCGGGCATCTTGTTGTTGGGCGAGATCGCCAGGAAGTCCGGCTTGAACTGGTCGCCCCGGCCGATGTTGACCGAGACCACCCGGTAGGCGAGGCCGCATTCCTCCAGCATGATGGAGATCTTCCAGCCGTTCGGCGTCGGCCAGTAGTAGAGCTCGATCGGGTGCTGTGTGACGGCCGCCATCGGGTCCTCGCGGACGGGAACGGTCCCTCTGTCTAGAATAGATCGGACTCCAAGCGAAGCTGTTGCGCGACACGGACGCTTGGGAGAATGATGGCGGGCCGGCATCGACGGCCGGCTTTCGTGTCCAGGAACCGTCATGCGTCACAGCCATCTCGCGGCGGCGTTCGTCGCCCTCGCGCTCGTCGCGGGCCCCGCCCTCGCCCAGTCGCCCGCCCCCACGCCGAACTCGCAGGGCGGCTCGGTCGCCGTCTCCAAGAATGCCGCCAAGACGGCGCGCGAGCCGACGGCCGGACAGATGGCGGCCCGCCAGCGTCAGAAGACCTGCGGCGCCGAGTGGAAGGACGCGAAGGCCACCGGCAAGACGGGCGGCCTCAAGTGGCCGCAATATTACTCGAAGTGCAACGCGCGCCTGAAGGGCAACTCCGCCTGAAAGCCCAACCCGTCGGAACCCCTCAGGACGACAGGGCTTGACCCGGCTCATGACGGGCAGGGGTCGATGGCGGGACGTGAGAGGCGTTGGCTGCAATATGCGGTCGCGATCGCCGGGGTCGTGCCGGTCGCGGCCGGTCTGACGGGCGCGATCCTCGGGGCCGGTCTGACGGGCGACCGGATCAGCGTTACGGGCGACAGCCATTATCGCTACCTGTCCGGGCTGCTGCTCGGGCTTGGGCTCATAGGCTGGTCCTGCATCCCGGCAATCGAGGAGAGGACCGGGCGGCTCCAACTTCTCACGCTGATCGTGGTCGTGGGCGGGCTTTCCCGCCTGTTGGGCCTCGGCCTGACCGGCCTGCCCTCGCTCCCGATGATCCTGGCGCTCGGGATGGAGCTCGTCGTGACGCCGCTGATCTGCCTGTGGCAGATGCGCGTCGCCCGCACGCACCACACGTCGGTGCCGCTGTGACCCGCGCCGTCATCTTCGACATCGATGGCACGCTCGTCGACTCTGTCGACCTGCACGCGGAGTGCTGGGCGGAGGCGCTGCGGCACGTCCATATCGACGTGTCGGTCGGGCGGATGCGCCGCGAGATCGGCAAGGGCGCGGACCAGCTCCTGCCGGACCTCATGCCCGGCGAGAAGCTGGAGGCGGAGCGGACGCGGATCGCAGCGTTCCGGGCCGAGCTCTTCAAGACGAAGTACCTGTCGCGCGTGAAAGCCTTCGCGGGCGTGCCCGACCTGTTCCGGCGCATTCGCGCCGACGGACGGCGCATCGTGCTCGCCTCGTCGAGCGACGCGAAGGAGGTCACTGCCTATGCGAAGATCGCCGGCATCACCGACCTCGTGGACGTCACGACCTCGGCGGACGATGCCGAGAACTCGAAGCCGGACCCGGACATCTTCGCGGCGGCGCTCGCCAAGGTCGCGCCGATCACGGCAGACGACGCGATCGTGGTCGGCGACGCTACCTGGGACATCATCGCGGCGAAGAAGGCTGGGCTTGCGGCGATCGGTTTGACCTGCGGCGCGTTCTCGGAGGCCGAGTTGCGCGAGGCCGGTGCGGTCGCGGTCTACCGCGATCCGGCCGACCTCCTGGCGAACTACGCCGCCTCGCCGCTCGCCGGCTGATCGAGGCTTTTCGCGAAGCCGAGCTCGACCGAGTTCGACACGTCGCCGAGGTCGCGTTCGACGCCCGTGCGCGCGTAGCCGAGACGTTCGTAGAGGCGATGCGCGGCCGTGAAGCGGGTGTCGGACCAGAAGATCACGCGGGCGCAGTACATCCGGCGCGCGTGCTCCTCGACCAGCGCCACGAGCCGCTCGCCGAGCCCACGCCGGCGATGATCCGGCCTCACATAGAGCCGGTGCAGCTCGGCCGTGCCGGGCTCCGGCTCGTCGACGGCCACGCAGGCCGCGACCCGGCCTCGCGCGTCCTCCACGACCCAGAACGCTCCGCCTCGCTCCGCGAAGGAGCGCCCCGGCGCGCGCAGGTCCGGCAGGTCGTCGTGCGGATCGACGAAGCACCCCGGATACTCCGCGAAGCAGAGCGCGAGAAGCCCGAACAGGTCCTGCGAGTCCTCGTCCCGCGCAGGGCGGAACGCGGGCGCCTCGGGCATCACTCGATCCCGAGCTTCGCCTTCACGAGCGCGTTCACGGCGGCGGGCGCGGCCTTGCCGCCCGTCGCCTTCATGACCTGCCCGACGAACCAGCCGGCGAGCGTCGGCTTCGCCTTCGCCTGCTCGACCTTGTCGGGGTTCTCCGCGATGATCCGGTCGACCGCGGCCTCGATCGCGCCCGTGTCGGTGACCTGGCGCATGCCCCGGCTCTCGACGAGCGCGCGGGGGTCCAAAGGCCCGTTCTTTGCCTCGCTCCAGACGATCTCGAACAGGTCCTTCGCGATCTTGCCCGAGATCACGTTCTCGCCGATGAGGTCGACGATCGCGCCGAGCTGATCGGCCGAGACGGGGCTCTCCTCGATCCCGAGCCCGTCCTTGTTCAGGCGGCCGAACAGCTCGTTGATCGTCCAGTTCGCGGCCGCCTTGCCGTCACGTCCGCGCGCGACCGCTTCGAAGAAGTCGGCCGTCTCGCGCTCCGCCACCAGCACGCCGGCATCGTAGGCCGAGAGCCCGTAATCCGCGATGAACCGTGCCGTCTTCTCGTCCGGCAGTTCGGGCAGACCGGCCGCGAGCGCGTCCACGTAGGCGTCGTCGAACTCGAGCGGCAGGAGGTCGGGATCGGGGAAGTAGCGATAATCGTGCGCCTCCTCCTTGGAGCGCATCGAGCGAGTCTCGCCCCGGCCCGGATCGAAGAGCCGCGTCTCCTGGTCGATCGTGCC
>CAXUHE010000082.1:0-14762 GCA_964250725.1 uncultured Enterovirga sp.
CTCGACGCGCGTCTCTTCGCGCAGTTGCCGCACGGCGCGCACGTCGTCAACGTCGGGCGCGGCGATCACCTGGTCGAACGCGACCTGCTCGACGCGCTCGACAGCGGCCGGTTGTCGGCCGCGACGCTCGATGCCTTCACGATCGAACCATTGCCGCCGGACCATCCGTTCTGGAGCCACCCCCGCATCGTGGTGACGCCGCACGTGGCGACGCGCACCGACCGGACCGTGATCGCCCGGCAGGCTCTGCTGCCGATCTATCCGGCGCTCGCCAACTACCTCGTGACCCTGTTCAAGGAAACACCCCTGCTGTCCGCGATCGGTGTCGTCGAATTGATGCAGGCCGCCAAGATCTCCGGGGCCGAGACGTTTCGGTACACGGAGCCTTTCACGGCCGCGGCCGTCATCTTCCTCATCATGACCATCGCGACGGTGACCCTCCTCAAAATCATCGAGCGGCGGTTATTCCGTCATGTGAGACGCTGACGCGCATCATTCGGCCGCGAGCAGCCTGACGGGTCGAACTCCACTCAGGGGCGCCGGACGGTCGGTCGCGAGCGGCTCCGTCCTGAAGGACAGGATGTCGGATGCGGCCTCGTCGAGCTGCTCGGCCGCGCGGCGCCCGCTGAACACCGCGTGGACGATCGCCGCCGGCGCGATGCAGTCCCCGATCCGGACCAGGGATCGCAGGCCGGGCGCCTGTCCGGTCTCCTGCAGGCCGGCGAGTTCGGCGTACAGACCCGAGTTGGGCAGACGCGCCGTCACCATCAGGACGTTGTCGGCCGCGACCGTCCGTCCTCGGCCCGTGAAGGTGCAGGCGAGGTCGACCTCGCCCGCACGGATGGCCGTCAGGTTGTGGTTCGTCACCACGTCGATCCCGGCCTCCAGGATCTGGCGCTGTATCTTCTCCTGTTCCAGCGTGTTGACGGTCCAGGCGGAGACGAGCGCGGACGGCGTGACCAGCGTGACCGCGTGGCCGCGATGGCGGAGCGTCTCGGCCAATACCCCACCCATGTAGTAGTCGTCGTCGTCGAACACGAGGACCGAGCCCTCGACGGACCGGCCGTCCATGATGTCGTCCGGCGTCAGGACGCGGGCGTCGATGTCGGCCGGGATCGGCTTGTGGTTGCGCCGGCCGAAACCGTCCCGCCGCCAGGTCGAACCGGTCGCCAGGATGACGTTCGGGATCTCCATGGCGATCACGTCGTCGGCCGTCATCGCGCTCTCGCGATAGACGGACACGTTGGCCATCTGCTCGATCTGGCCCACCCGCCAGTCGCGCACGCGCGCCCACTCGCCGAGCCCGTGCAGCTTCGATTCGCGCGTGACGCGACCGCCGAGCACCCGCGTGGCCTCCGCGAGGTGGACCTCGTAGCCGCGGCGGCCGAGCGCCTGGACGCATTCGAGACCCGCAGGGCCGGACCCCACGACCAGCACGGGATCGGACGAGCCGGCGCGCTTGTATCTCTCGGGGTGCCACCCCCGCTTGTACTCCTCACCGATCGTCGGGTTCTGGGTGCAGTTGATCGGAGACGCGTTGTTGTAGGTCGCCACGCAGATGTTGCAGCCGATGCACTCGCGGATGTCCTCGAGCCGGCCTTCCTCCACCTTCTTGGGCAGGAACGGGTCAGCGATGGAAGGCCGCGCCGCGCCGATGACGTCCAGGATGCCGCGGCGTAGCTGGCTCGCCATCGTGTCGGGCGAGGTGAACCGCCCGGTCCCGATCACGGGCTTCGTGGTGACCGACTTGATGTAGGCGGCGTAGGGCTCCTGGTAGCCCTCCTTCTTGAAGCGGGAGGTCTCGCTGTCGTTCGACCAGCCGGAGACCTTCACGTCCCAGGCGTCCGGCAATTCGGCCAGCATCGCGATGATGTCGCGGCCCTCCTCGCCCGCCACGATGCCGTCCGGCCCGCTGAGCTCGTCGATCGTAAGCCGGACGACCACCGCACAGGTGTCCCCGACGGCATCCTTCGTATCCTCGATCACCTCCCGAAGGAGACGCGTGCGGTTCTCGAGCGAGCCGCCATACTCGTCGGTGCGCTGGTTGCGCCGGCGGGACAGGAAGAATTGGAGCAGTTCCAGATCGTCGGCCGCGTACACGTAGACGATGTCGAACCCGACTTCCTTCGCCCGCAACGCCGCGCGTCGATGCCAGCGGCGGTACTCGCGGATATCGGCCTTGTCCATGGCGCGCGCCTGGACGGGATCGCGGCGCGACGGGATATCCATCGGCGAGAGGATGTGTTCGCGTGTATAGCGGTTGGCGACCGCGAAGCCGCCATGCGCCAGTTCGGCACCCGCATACGCGCCATGCTCGTGGACGGCGTCGGTGAGAAGGCGCAGGGAGCGCTCGTCGTCCGCGTCCCACAGCTTGACCTGCGGGTAGGGCGTCGAGTCCGACGAAGGATGGATGGACAGGATCTCGGTGCAGACCGCCGCCCATCCACCCTCTGCCTTCACCCCCCGCATCGCGGCGTGACTGTAGGGGAGGCCAGATCCGAGGCCGTTGCAATGCGGAACCTGATAGAACCGGTTTTTCAGCGTCAGCGGGCCGAACTTCAGCGGCTCGAACAGGATGTCGTAGCGGGGGTCACGGGCCACAGCGCGCTCCTTCAGGTCCTCTGACGTGCCTCAGCACCAGCTCCGGACAGCCGCGCCGGAAGAGTGCGCGGAGGTCTACACCTCGTATACTGTATCCGGATAGATGCCAGATTTGAAGCATTCTCATGAAGCGGAGACGGGTTGCGGCATCGCTCGATCCGCGCACATGGTCGCATCGACCGGTTCGAGCGACCTTCCCGCGAGGCACCGCCAGACCCGCTGCGGCGTGAGGGGGACTTCGAGCTCGGCGCAGCCGCCGAGCGCATCGTCGACGGCGTTTACGATCGCCGCCATGGAGGCGATCGCGCCGGCCTCGCCAGCCCCTCTCACGCCGAGATCCGTGCCCTCGTCCGGGGTCTCGACGATCTCGCCCGCGAGGCTCGGCAGATCGGCCGCGCGCGGGAGGCGGTAATCCAGGAACGTCGCGGTGAGCGGCTGACCGGATTCGTCGTAGGAGACGCCTTCCTGGAGCGCCTGGCCGATCCCTTGGGCGACGCCGCCATGGATCTGACCTTCGGCGATCCTGCGCTGAAGCAGGGGCCCGAGATCGTCGAAGGCTGCGTAATCCAGCACCTCGATCTCGCCCGTGTCACGGTCGATCACGATCCTGCAGGCGTGGCAGCCCACCGTGTAGGTCAGGCTCACCCCCACTTCGGAGTACCCGGTCAGCCCGTCCGGTCGCTCGGCCGCGAGCTGCTGGAGCGTCACGAAGCGGTTCGTCCCGGGGAACCGGAAACTGCCCGCCTCGTAATCGAGACCGTCGGCCGCGACGTCGAGATGGGCGGCCGCCGCCGCGCGCGCCTTGGCCATGAGGTCGCCGCAGCTCCGGGCCACCCCGGTGCCGGTCGTCCCGAGCGCGCTGGAGGCGCCCGTGCCGGTGCCGAACGCGACCAGCGCCGTGTCGCCCTGCACGACCCGGATACGGCCGAGCTCGAGGCCGAGCCGTTCGGCGGTCAACGCCGCGAAGGTCGTCGTGTGGCCCTGCCCGTTCGTCTGGCTGCCGATGAAGGCCGTGACGTCTCCGGACGTCCCGTCGACCGAGATCACCGCACGTTCCTGGCGGCCCATGCCGTTGACTTTGAGGTAGAGCGCGAGTCCGCGTCCCGCGAGGGCATCCCCGTTCCCGGCCGGAACGCCGTCGAGCCAGGCGGTCGCCCGCTCCAGCACCGCGGCGGCGTCGACCGTGCCGATCAGGTGGCCGGTCGCGGCCTTGTGGGAGCCACCATCCGTCACCAGCGCGTTGCGTCGCCGGAGCGTCGCCGGCGACATCCCGAGCATGTGGGCGGCACGATCGATCAGCCGTTCGAGGACATAGGTGCCCTCCGGCTGGCCGGCGCCCCGGAAGGGGCCGGTCGGCGTCGTGTTGGTGTAGAGCCCGCGCATGCGCAGCGAGACCGCGGGCATCCGGTAGGCCCCTTGCAGGCCGAACAGGAGGCTCGCGGTCGGGGTCGCCCGGGCGCCCGGATGCACGTAGGCGCCCAGGCTGCAGAGCGCCTCGGCGCGCAAGGCCAGGAAGCGCCCGTGCCGGTCGAGCGCGAGCTCGGCCTCGACGCTGATGTCGCGCGCGTGCGGCTCGCACAGATTGCTCTCCGTGCGCTCGCTCCGCCAGATGACCGGCCGCCCGGTGATCCGGGCCGCGGCCAGGAGGACGGCCTGCTCCGGCAGGGAATGGATGCGGATCCCGAACGCGCCGCCGACATCGGGCGTGACGACACGGAGCCGCTCGTGCGGGATGCCGAGATAGCCGTCGGCGAGCTCACGCCGGATCGCGTGCGCGCCCTGGCTCGGCGTCACGAGCGTCCACTCATCGGACGTCGGGTCGAAGCTCGCCAGGCACGCGAAGGGTTCGAGCGGTGCGCCCAGGATGCGCGGGATGTGCAGGCGAGCCCGCACGACGTGATCGGCCCCGGCGATCGCGGTCGCGGTCGCGGCCTCGTCGCCGCCCAGCCAGTCGAAACCGATATTGTCCGGGCAGGCGTCGTGCAGGGCATCGCCGTCGGTGGCGGCCTCCAGGCTCGAGACCGCCGCCAGATCCTCCATCTCGACGAGGACGGCTTCGGCCGCGTCGTTCGCGGCGCTCTCCGTCTCTGCGACCACCAGCGCGAAGGCTTCGCCGACGAAGCGCACGCGGTCCCCGGCCAGCGCGGGACGCGGCGGAACGGCCGTGACGGACCCGTCCCGGTTCGTCACGACGTCCAGCGCAGGAGGCTGCTTCGGCAGAAGATCGACCAGATCCGCCATGGCGAGAACCGCCACCACGCCCTCCACCTCGCGCGCGGCCGTGAGGTCGAGGGCCGTGATACGCGCGTGGGCGACGCTGGACCGGACGAAGCGGGCGACGAGCGCGCCCGCGTCATGGTCGCCCGTATAACGGCCGAGGCCCCGCAGCAGCGGCTCGTCTTCGATCCGTCCCGCCCACGCGGACGCAGTCCCGGGCATCTCCGCCATCCTGTCAGGCGGTCCGCGCGTGGCGCGCGACGCCGGGATCATGGTGTACCGTCCTCACCGTCGAACCTACTTCATCACGAAGGGGTAGCTCTTGTCGGGACGGGTGCTGATCCAGACGGATTTCGTCTGGACGTACTCCTTGATGGATTCGAGGCCGCCCTCGCGACCGAGGCCGCTGCGCTTGTAGCCGCCGAAGGGCGACGTGTAGCTCAAGGCACGATAGGTGTTCACCCACACGGTTCCGGCCTGGATCTGCTCCGAAGCCCGGAAGGCCCGGCCGATATCGGATGTCCACACGCCCGCGCCGAGCCCGTAGGCGGTGTCGTTGGCGATGGCGTAGGCCTCCTCCTCGGTGTCGAACGGGATGATCGCGAGCACGGGCCCGAAGACCTCCTCGCGCGCGATCCGCATCGAGTTGTGGACGCCGGTGAAGATCGTCGGGGCGACGAACTGGTCGCCCCGTGCGCCCTCGCCCCGATAGGGACCACCGCCGAGCACGCAGGTCGCGCCCTCGCGCTTGGCGATCTCGATATACTCCACCACCTTGTCGTATTGCGGCTTCGTGGCGACCGGGCCGACATTGGTCGTCGGCAACATCGGATCGCCGATCCGGGCGGACCCCGCGACCTTCAGGAGTTCGCCGACGAACCGGTCGTGGATCGAGCGCTGGAGGACGAGGCGCGATCCCGCGATGCAGGTCTGGCCCGTCGCGGCGAAGATCCCCGAGATGACGCCCAGCACCGCCGCTTCGAGGTCCGCATCCTCGAACACGATGTTGGGCGACTTGCCCCCGAGTTCCAGCGTGACGTGCTTGATCTGGCGCGCAGCCGCCTCGTAGATCTTCTGGCCGGACGCGTCCGATCCCGTGAAGGCGATCTTCTTCACGTCGGGATGCGCGACGAGCGCGGCCCCGACATCGTGTCCGAACCCCGTCACCGTGTTGACAACGCCGTCGGGGAAGCCGGCCTCCCGGAACAGCTCCATGAATTCGAGGGTCGAGGCCGACGTGAACTCGGACGGCTTGATCACCGCGACGTTGCCGGCCGCGAGTGCCGGCGCGAGCTTCCAGGTCAGCAGGAGGAGGGGCGAGTTCCAGGGTGTGATCATGCCGATCACGCCGAGCGGCTCGTAGCGCGTGTAGTTGAAGATGTCGGCCTTGTCGGTCGGGATGACGCTGCCTTCGAGCTTGTCCGCGAGACCTCCGAAGTATCGGTACCATTCGGCGATGTAGCGCGTCTGGGACGCCATCTCCTGCAAGAGCTTGCCGTTGTCGCGCACCTCGATCTCGGCGAGACGATCGGCCTGCGTCAGGATCAGGTCGGCGAGACGGCCGAGCAGCCGTCCGCGTGCCGAGGGCTTCAGCCGCGACCAGGTCGGGAAAGCGGCCGACGCAGCCGCGACGGCCCGGTCCACATCGGCCGGATTGCCGTGGGCCATCTCGGCCCAGACCTCGCCCGTATAGGGGTTCCGGCTCTCGAAGCGTGTCCCCGAGACAGGCGGCACCCAGGCCCCGCCGATATGATGATCGTAGACGATCCGCCCGCCGGTCCGGTCGGGGCTCGTCGCGAGGGCGGCCGGCATGGAGGAACTCCAGAACTCACGGCGGAGGCGGGAAGCCGGATGGTCAGATCTCGACCTTGTAGGTCAGCTTGATCTCGTCTCCGGGCTCACCCATCAGGCCCCATGCGTGTTTGGGCTGCTGCGTGATGATGACGTCGAGATCGCGCGGAGCGATGCCGGTCGCCGCCGGGACCCGCTCGTAGATCTCGCGCACGAGCCGCTTCAGGATGTCCTGGGAGCGACCCTCGAAGGTCTCGATCTCGATGATCGTGTAGCGCGCCGAGCGTTCGTGCGGAGGGTAGATGAAATCGGCCGCCTCCATCGGGAAGAAGCGCTGGAGACGCCGCTCGCGCGGGAACGCGAGGCCGACCGAGATCGCCTCGTTGAGGGCGTCCGAGAGCGCGTCCCTGACCGGGACGAGGTGTTCGCGGATGCCGTAGACCTTGGCCTGGGGCATGTCAGTGGGCCTTGAACGTCTTGCAGGCGCGGTCCGCGGCCTCGAACGTGTCGACCAGGTCCTGCTCAGTGTGGCGGATGGAGATGAAGCGCCGGTTGTTCGGCAGCACGAAGAGGCCCTGGCGGATCATCTCGGCCTCGAGCGCCGCGAGCTTCTTCGTGTCGGTCGCGGTGATGTCGCGCCAGTTCTGCGGCACGCGATCGGTGAACAGCATGTGCCACATCGGGCCCTCGCCGAAGACGAGCAGCCCCATGTCGTGGTCGTCGAACACCGATTGCAGCCCCGCCCGGAGCTTGTCGGCCATCGCGAAGACGCGGTCGTACAGGCCGGGCTCCTCCAGGATGTCGAGCGTGGCCAATCCGGCCGCGCAGCCGAGCGGGTGACCTTGAAGCGTCCCGTTCTGGTAGACGTAGCCGGGTTGGCCTTTGTTCGACGGGTTCGCCTGGTCCATGATGTCGGCCCGGCCCGCGACCGCGCCGACCGGCAATCCGCCGCCCAGGATCTTGCCATATGTCGCGAGGTCGGGCGTGATGTCGAAGTATTCCTGCGCGCCCCCGAGCCCGTAGCGGAACCCGGTCACGACCTCGTCCAGGATCATCACGATGCCGTGCTGGCGCGTGAGGTCGCGGATCGCTTGCAGAAATCCGGGCTTCGGCGAGATGATGCGCTGGATCGGCTCGACGATCACGGCCGCGATCTCGTGGCCGTGCTCCGCCAGGATCGAGGTCAACGTCTCGACGTCGTTGTAGGGAGCGACGAGCATCAGGTCCTGCACGACGTCCGGGATGCCGGCGGTGTCGGGTACGGCGGTCGGAAAGTTGGTGCTCTGTTTCGGGGCGGTCGAGAGCTGCGCGTAATCGTGCACGCCGTGATACGCGCCCTCGAATTTCAGGACCTTCGAGCGGCCGGTGAAGCCGCGGGCAAGGCGGATCGCGTGAAAGGTCGAGTCGGATCCCGCCGTCGTGAAGCGGATGCGTTCGGCGCATCGCATGTAGGGCGCGACGCGGGCCGCGAGCTCGATCGCCTGCTCGTTGAGGTAGGCGAAGAAATGCGTGCCCCGCCCGACCTGGTCGCTCACCGCCTTCTGGATCTTGGGATGCGCGTGCCCGATGAACATCGTACCGGAGCCCAGCACGTAGTCGATGTACTCGTTGCCCGAGCTGTCCCAGAACCGGGAACCGTCGCCGCGCGCGAAGACGAAGCGGGTGTCGCCCGGCAGAGCGTTGCCGCCGAGCGCACCGCCCGGCAGCAGACGTTCCGCTGTCGCGAACTCGGCGCGCTCCTGGTTCGAGGTACGGCCGTGACGGCCGAGGGTCGGGGTCTGATCGATGGCGATCCGAGCTTGGCTCAAGTCGCGCCTCCTTCTGGCCGTCACACGGGATGCGACGGTCATGGTTGTCTATTGTATCCAGGAATAAAGGTCAATCCGGAGAGCCGGATTTCGCGGTGTCCAGGTGCCCGGTATGGCGCGCCTCGACAGACGGCTCAAGGCGCCTGACGACCCCCGTCGTGACGCGCCCGGCGCAGGTCCTCCGTGCGGACATGGTCGATCGTACCGGCCTCGGTCAGAATCACCCCGTACTGCTCGATCGCCGCCGTTCGGCTGACGAATCCGTTTCGGACGTCGCGCGCCACGCAGTCGGGGGAGCGTGCGAACGGGTCACCCCAACCGCCGCCGCCCGGTGAGCTCGCCGACATCGCGAGCGGGCCGAGTTGGGCGTTGCCGTATTTCGGCGGCGCGAAGGCCGGCTCGTCGCGGGGCGAGACGAGCATCTCGCCGGGCATGCCGTACTCGCCGCCCGCGACACCGAAGCCCGACGGCGTCGTCAATCCCTCGCCCCGGAAGGCGTAGAAGGCCGCGGTCTCCACCTCGATCTCGTAATCGACGCCCGAGCCGCCCCTGAACTGGCCCGCCCCACCTGCGTCGATCCGGAACTCCTGTCGTTTGACGTGAACCGGGTAGACCTGCTCGTAGCCCTCGACGTTCGGCAACGTGAGGCCTCCGAGCGCGATGAGGTGGCCGATCTGGTCGAAGCCGTCGCGTCCCCGGATCGCGCCGCCACCTCCCATCGCGTGCCAATGGAACATGACGAACGGCGCGTCGCCGGCACGTCCCGACGTGATGCCATGGATCGGCTTGCCCCAGCCGGCACAGCCGAGATCGGGAACGATGGCGGCCAGCGCCTTCCAGACCACGTGGATGATCTCGTGCGCGAGCGACACCGTGCACATTCCGACGGGTGCCGGCGCGACCGGGTTCACGAGCGTTCCGGCCGGAGCAAGGATCTCGACGGACCGGAACAGGCCTTCGTTCTTCGGAAGGTCGGGCGACAGGAAGGACGAGAGCGCCATGTACACGGCGGACGAGGTATTCGCGATCGGCGAGTTCTTGAACCCCTTCATCTGAGGCGAGGTGCCGCCGAAGTCGACGCTCAAGCGCTCGCCCGCGACGGTCAGGCGGACCCGGATCGGCAGGTCGACCAGCTCGAAGCAATCCGTATCGGTGATCTCGACCGCGTCGTAGGTCCCGTCCGGAAGGTCCGAGACGATGGCCCGGAAACACGTGTCGGCGTGATCGAGGATCGCGTCGAGATGACGCACGAACCCGTCGATCCCGAGCTCCCGGGCGAGGTCGACGACCCGATGAGCCCCGATCTCGGTCGAGCCGATCATCGCGCCGAGATCGCCGTCGAGAAGCTCCGGGGTGCGGCTGTTCAGGAGCAGCATGTTGCGGATGTCGCGGCGCAGGACGCCCTTCTCCGCGATCCGCAGAGGCGGGAACCGCACGCCCTCGTGGAAGATCTCGGTCGCTGCGGCATTGAAGCCGCCGGGCGCGCCCCCGCCGATATCCGATTGATGCGCACGGTTGCAGGTGAAGGCGACGAGGTGTCCGTCCCAGAAGACCGGTCGTGCGATGACCCAGTCGGGCAGATGCGTGCCGCCTCCCTCGTAGGGATCGTTGGTGAGGAAGAGATCGCCCTCGCGAATCTCGGTCCCGAACTCGGCGAGGATGGCCCGGAGCGCGAAACCGCCTCCCCCGGTGTGGATCGGCAGGCCGTCCGCCTGGCTGACGATGTACCCGGACCCGTCCGCCACGAAACACGAGAAATCGTGCGACTGGTTGAAGATGGGAGAGCGCGCCGAGCGCGTCATCACCCAGCCCATCTGGAGGGAGATGTTGTCGAGGCGCTTCTGCACGATCGCGAGCGTGACCGGGTCACAGGCCTGGTTCATGCCCGCGTCTCCAGCGTCAGGAGGTAGTTTCGAAAAGGGTCGACGATGAGGTGGTCGCCCGGGCCGCCGATCAGCGTCGTGGTCTCCTCCTCGACGATGAAAGGTCCCTCCACGCCGTCGCCCGGCTGAAGGTCGGGCGCCTTGACGATGCGGGTCGGGATCCAGCCGGCCGCCCGGTCGAACATCACGTCGCGCATGTCGAGGGCCGCAGGTTCGCGCGACGTGCGCTCCTCCGGGGAGGGGCCGAGCGGCTCGAACACGCCGCGCGCGATCACGACGACCCGCGTCATCTCGATCGTCCCGAGAGCCTGGCGATGACCGTACAGCCGCTGATGCTCGGCCTCGAACGCGACCCGGACGGCGTCGCGGTCCAGGCGATCGAGGCCGTGCGACGGGACCCGCAGGGACCATTGCTGACCGCGATAGCGCAGCTCGATGTATCTCTCGACCATGCCCCTCTCGGCGAAGCCCTCCCGGGCGAGGGTCCCGTCAGCCTTCTCCTCGAGGCGGCGAAAGGCCGCTTCCACCTCGGGATCGGGAACGCGGTCGAGCCCGCCGAAGAGGACCTGCCCGAAATCCTGGCGGACGTCCGAGTTCACCATGCCGAGCGCGCAGAAGGCGCCCGCGATCCTCGGCACATAGGCGCGCCTGCAACCGAGCGCGCGGGCGACCGACGCGACGTGCATGGGCCCGGCGCCGCCCACTCCGAGCAGGGTGAAACGGCGGGGATCCTGCCCGCGCTCGATCGTGACGCGCTCGATCGCGTGGATCAGATGCTCGTCCGTCAGCCGGATGATCCCGATCGCGGCGTCGAGACAATCGATCCCGAGCGGCCGCGCCACATGGGTGTCGATCGCCTCGTGCGCCCGGTCCAGGTCGAGGTGGACCGCTCCTTTGGCGTAGGGACCCGGCATCAGCCGTCCGAGAACGAGTTGCGCATCGGTGACGGTCGGCAGCGTGCCGCCGCGTCCGAAACAGGCCGGCCCCGGACGTGCACCCGCGCCCGTCGGACCGACCGCGAGCAGGCCCGCCTCGGCGCGCGCGATCGTTCCGCCGCCCGCCCCGACCGTATGGATGTCGGCGGAGGGCGCGTTCGCGTGGTAGCCGTCCACCTCGAGCTCGTCCTTGAGCGGGACCTCCCCGGACGACATCAGGGTGACGTCGCAGCTCGTGCCTCCGATCTCCATGGAGATCATATCACCGTCGTCGAGGAGGCCGCGGCAGAACTTCAGTGCCCCGACGGCGGCGGACGGGCCGGAGAGGAGGAGGGATGACGGCGTCTCGGAGACCTGATCGATCGACAGGGCTCCGCCGTTGCTCTGCAGGACGAGCAGGGAGCGCCGCAGGCCCATCGCCTCCAGCTTCGCCGCGAGCGAGCGGAGGTAGGAGACGGTCTTGGGTCCGACATAGGCGTCGATGACCGCCGTCGAACTCCGCTCGTATTCCCCCATCTGGGGCGATCCGGCGGCGGAGATCGACACCCAGGCGTCGGGCCAGCCGGCGGCGACGATCTCGGCCGCTTCGCGCTCGTGCTTCGGCTCGATGTAGCTGTTGATGAAGCAGATCGCGACCGCCTCGACCCCGGCCTGCCGGAAGGCCTGGACGGCGCGGCGCACGGCATCGCGATCCAGCGGGGCGACCTCCACGCCCCGGCTGTCGATCCGTCCTGGAATGCCGATCCGCAGCGAGCGCGGGACGAGCACGTCCGGCATCGGCGCACGATGGTCCCACTGGCTGCGGCGAATGCTTCGGCGGATCTCCAGGCTGTCCCGGAACCCCTGCGTCGTGAGGAGGCCGACCCTGGCGCCCTTCTTCTCGAGCAGCATGTTCGTCGCCACGGTCGAACCGTGGACGAACAGCGAGCACTCACCGAGAAGCCGCTCGACGCCCAATCCCGATCGGGCGGCCGCCTGCAGGATCACGTCGCGCACCCCGAGGCTCTGATCGTCGGGAACCGACGGGACCTTGAAGACGCGGATCTCGCCGTCTCGCCCCGTCAGCACCATGTCGGTGAACGTGCCGCCGACATCGATCCCGATGCGCCACGGCGGAGCGAGTGGCCGGAGGTCTGTCATGGCCGGCACGCCTCGCTGGAGGCCGGACCATCGGCGCGACGGCCAGCGGCATCGTGGCGCACGTCGCTGTTCGGCAGACCGGAGATGTCGACCACCTCACCTCGGACAATACTTTCGTCTATTGTATCCAGATATAGGGGTCAATCAGGCGATCTGACGTCGATGACGAACGGGCGGAGTCCACGCCGTGCGACCCGAGCGCTCCACAGGCCTCATGAGAGGTCGACCGCCACCTGCCGCAACCGTTTGCAGAGCCAGTTGACCGCCGGGTTCCCGTCGTGACGGCGATGCCTGTAGAGGCGCCATTCGAAGGGAGCGGACGAGAACGGCACGTCCAGAGCGACGAGGTCGCCGTCGCCGATCGCACCCGCGAAGCGCTCGGGCATGACCGAGATCAAGTCGGTCCGGCGCAGGACGTGCGGGACGAGAAGCCAGTGCGGCACGTTCAGGGCGACCCGGCGGCTGAGCCCGGCCTGCCGCAGGATATCGTCCACGAACCTCCTGTCGGTGGGCGACATCGACACCTTGAGATGGCCCGCGTCCATGAAGCGGTCGAGGGTCATGCCTTGGTCCGCCATCGGGTGACCGCGCCGCATCACGCAGACCATCCGGTCTGAGAGGAGCGGCTCGAACCGGATCGAGCCGGAATGCTCGAGGCTCATGCTGATGGCGGCGTGGATCTCGTCGCGTTCGAGCGCGTCGACCGTCTGGGTCGGCGCGAGATGCAGGATTTCGAGGCTGATGCCGGGCGCGGTCCGGCCGATCTCCACGAGGAGCGGCGGCAGGATCTGGTAGGCCAGGAGGTCGGACAGGCGGAGTGCGAGCGTCGCGGTCGCGCGGCCCGGTTCGAACGATCCACTCCCTTCGAAGACACGCTCGATCTGACGCAACACGAGGCGCAGCGGCTCACGCAGGGCCTCCGCCTGCGGGGTCGGCTGCATGCCGGAGGCCGTGCGCACCAGAAGCTCGTCATGGAAGACCTGTCGCAATCGCCCGAGCGCGTTGCTCATGGCCGGCTGGCTGAGGCCGATGCGGTCCGCCGCGCGCGTGACGTGCTGTTCGGTCAGCAGCGCGTCGAGGGCCACCAGGAGGTTGAGATCGACCGTCCGCAGATTCATACGCCATATTCATCGCATCAATGAACACAGCACAAGAATCGATTGGTTAGACATCCTTGAGAAGGTCACGCTCGAGTCGACCTCGCGGAACTCCGCACCATTCGGACGGCCCTCAATGAGCGATCTCGGACAGCTGAAGGCCTCGATCAAGGTTTGCATGTTCGACCAGTACGGCACGGTCGTCGACATGCAGGGCGGCCTGACCGAGATCGCCGCGCCCTACCTCAAGGCGAAGGGGTGGACCGGGAACCCGCACTCCTTCGTGACCTGGTGGCGCCGCACGCATTTCGAGAACTCGATGATCGACGCGCTCCTGCACAAGGAGCACACGCCCTACCGCGAGATCGGCCATCGCTCCGTCGACACGGTGCTGGAGCGCGCCGGGATCGCGCACACGAGCGAGGAGGTGCACGGGCTGGTTGCCGAGATCGAGAAGCTGCGCTGCTTCCCCGAAGTACCTGAGGCTCTGGCGCGGCTCCAGACGAAGTACAAGCTCGTCGTGCTGTCGAACGGCGATCCCGACATGCTGGAGACGGCGAAACGGTATCATGGCGTCCCGTTCGACCGCGTGATCTCGGTCGCGGAGGCCAACAGCTTCAAGCCGCACGTCGCGACCTACACCAAGGCCGCCGAGATCCTCGGCGTCGCGATGGACGAGGTGCTGTTCGTGGCGAACCACGCCTTCGACTGCGTGGGCGCGAAGGCGGCCGGCATGCGGACCGCCTTCATCGATCGCCGCAGCCGTCCGTTCGGCATCACGCCGCATCAGCCCGACATCCTGGTGCCGAGCATGAAGGACCTGGCGGATGCCATGGTCTGACGGCCGGGCTCTCGAGGGGCTTCGCGTCCTCGACCTGTGCCGCGTGGTCTCGGGGCCGTTCGGCACGATGCAGCTCGGCGATCTCGGGGCCGACATCGTGAAGATCGAGGAACCGAGCCGAGGCGACGAGAGCCGAACCTACGGGCCGCCCTTCGTGGGCGGCGAGAGTGCGTACTTCCTGTCGATCAATCGCAACAAGCGCAGCTGCGCGATCGACCTCAAATCGGAGGCGGGCCGGACGCTCGCCCTGCGGCTCGCGCGGGTCGCGGACGTCGTGATCGAGAATTTTCGGCCGGGCACGATGGAGCGGCTCGGCCTCGGCTACGACACGCTCTCACGTGGCAACGAGCGTCTCATCCTGTGCTCGATCTCCGGGTTCGGCCGTACCGGCCCGGAGGCGAACCGCCCCGGCTACGACCTGATCGTCCAGGGCGAGAGCGGCGTCATGG
>CAXUHE010000083.1:0-7216 GCA_964250725.1 uncultured Enterovirga sp.
ATTGTAGGAGTGGTTGTTCGAGCTGCCGTCGCGGTTGTCCTCGCCGTTCGCCTCGTTGTGCTTGTCGTTATAGGAGACGGTGTCGCGCAGCGTGAAGCCGTCATGCGCGGTGATGAAGTTCACCGATGCCCACGGCTTGCGGCCGCGCTTGTTGAACTTGTCGGCCGAGCCCGTGACGCGCGAGGCGAGTTCCGGCAGCAGGCCCTCGTCACCCTTCCAGAAGGCCCGGACCGTGTCGCGGTAGCGGTCGTTCCACTCTGCCCAGCCGGGCGGGAAACCGCCGACCTGATAGCCGCCCGGCCCGCAATCCCAAGGCTCCGCGATCAGCTTGACGGAGGAGAGGATCGGGTCCTGCCGGCACGAATCCAGGAAGCCCCCGCCCTCGTCGAACCCGTATGTCTCGCGGCCGAGGATCGTCGCGAGGTCGAAGCGGAACCCGTCGACATGCATCTCCTGCGTCCAGTAGCGCAGCGAATCCGTCACCATCTGGAGCACGCGGGGGTGGCTGAGGTTCAGCGTGTTCCCGGTACCGGTGTCGTTGATGTAGTAGCGCGGCGTGTCAGGCAGCAGCCGGTAGTACGACGCGTTGTCGATCCCCTTGAAGGACAGCGTCGGGCCCATCTCGTTGCCCTCGGCCGTATGATTGTAGACGACGTCCAGGATGACCTCGAGCCCGGCATCGTGGAACTTCGCCACGGTCTCCTTGAATTCGTTGACGAAGGGCGTCGCCATGTACCGGGGCTGGGGCGAGAAGAACCCGATGGTGTTGTAGCCCCAGTAGTTGCGCAGCCCCTTGTCGAGCAGGAAGTCGTCGTCCACGTAGGCGTGGATCGGCAGGAGTTCGACCGAGGTCACGCCGAGGCTGCGCACGTAGTCGATGACCTCCCTGACCCCGAGGCCCGAGAAGGTGCCGCGCAGGTTCTCCGGCACGGCGGGGTGGCGCATCGTGTAGCCGCGCACGTGAGTCTCGTAGAAGATCGTCCGCTCCCACGGAATGCGCGGGCTGCGGTCGCGGCCCCACGAGAACGCGCCGTCGATCACACGGCATTTCGGCATGTAGCGGGCGCTGTCCCGATCGTCGAAGCTGGTGTCGTCCGTCCCTGACACGTAGCCGAACACGGCCGGATCCCAGACCAGTTCGCCCACCTGCTGTTTTCCGTAAGGGTCGAGCAAGAGTTTGTTCGGGTTGAAGCGGTGACCGGCCTCCGGCTCATAGGGGCCGTGCACCCGGTACGCGTAGACGGTCCCGGGCCGCGCCTCGGGCAGGTACCCGTGCCAGACCTCGTCCGTGTATTCGGGCAGTTCGATCCGCTCGATCTCGGTCTGGCCATCCTGATCGAACAGGCAGAGCTCCACCTTGGTGGCGTGGGCGGAGAACAGCGCGAAGTTGACCCCGAGCCCGTCCCAGGTCGCTCCGAGCGGATGCGAGGAGCCTTCGCTCACCCGTGATCTGCGCACGACCTGCGGCGCGCCGCCCTCGTTGCGGGCGGTGGTGTCGGTCGGCTGGGTCATGGAGGGGTCCGGCGGGTTCACGTGGATGGCGGCGTGGATAACGTCACGACCTGCATCGGGTTCGAACGACGACGCGCAATGCTGCGCTGCAGCATCAATCCCGAGTTCGATGTTGCAACGCGGTTAGTCTTTCGCTAAGGATGCCAGCGGTCTGCGACGAAAGGTGCGACGTGTTGTACCACGCACAGGTCGGCCCTGAGTCCCGGTCGGTCTATTCCGGTGTACCCTACTCGACCTCCCTCGTTGGCGGAACGGTGATCGCGATAGACGCGGTCGCGATCGTCGCGACGGGCATGCTGTCGGGACTGGGCTATCAGCGTTTCGGACCTGGTCGCTTCGAGCCGAGCGTCTTCTTCGCGGTTTCGGTGTTGGTCGCGCTCGTCTTCGTCCTCTCGATGCGAACGCGAAACCTCTATGAGACCGGGAACCTGCTGAGGTTCGACCGTCAGATCAAGTGGGTGACGGCCTGCTGGTTCGTCGCCTTCGCGACGATGATCTGCTTCGTATTTCTGATGAAGGCGAGCGCGGATCTCGCGCGCGTTGCGGGGACGTTGTTCGCCGGCGGCGGCTACGTGGTCCTCATCCTCAACCGCCTGCTCTGGCGATTTGGTTTGACGAGGGCTCTCGCCACGGGAGCGATCAGGCGTCGCAACGTCGCCGTGCTGACGACCGGGCGCTGGCCTCACGGCGCGCCCGAGTTCTCTGCCCTTGACAGTTGCGGGCTGAAGGTCGTCGAGCAGTTCGTCGTCGCCGATCTCGACTGCGATCACTCGCGAGACGATGCGTTGCGCCGACTGGTCTCGGCCGTACGCGGGTCGGAGATCGACGAGATCGTGGTCGCCCTGCCGTCGCGGGACCTTCATCAACTCGAACTGCTGGTGGAAGGCCTCTACGCGGTGCCGCTGCCGGTCAGGCTCCTGCCCGATGCCTCGCTGTCGCGGATCGCGCTCCAGCCGACCCGGTCGGCCGGCAACCGCGTGCTGGTCGACATCAAGCGCGAGCCGCTGAGCGGTCTGGAGCGTGCAGCCAAACGGGCGCTCGACGTCACGATCGCCACCCTGGCGCTGATCGTGCTCGCGCCGCTCCTCGGTCTCGCGATGCTGGCGATCAAGATCGACACGCAGGGTCCTGTCCTGTTCAGGCAGACGCGTCGCGGGTTCAACGGGCGTACCTTCAAGATCCTGAAGCTTCGCAGCATGAGCGTGATGGAGGACGGCGCGGGCGTCATGCAGGCGACGCGGTCGGACCCGCGGGTCACCCGCGTCGGCTTCTGGCTTCGTCGCACCAGCATCGACGAGCTTCCGCAGCTGTGGAACGTCCTGCGCGGCGAGATGTCCGTGATCGGACCCCGACCGCATGCTGTCGCGCACGACAAGTACTACGACCAGATCATCGAAAATTACGCGTTCCGCCAGCACGTGAAGCCCGGCTTGACCGGCTGGGCGCAGGTTCGAGGGCTCCGAGGCGAGACGCCGGAAGTCTCGCTCATGGAAGCCCGTGTGGACCACGACGTGTGGTACATCGACAACTGGACGTTGCTGCTCGATCTCCGGATCCTGTTGATGACCTGCGTCAAGCTGTTCGCCAAGACGGCTTACTGAACGAGACGGCTTACTGAACGAGACGTCTTGTTGAACTCGAGAAGGCGTATCGACGCCCTCGACGGCCGATCTGTCTAACACATTGTCCCGCCGGCGAGATCGATTTCAAGCATGACAAGGCGCGTTGCCGCGTCGGTCGATAGTCGCATCCGAACGTCCAGTTCACGGTCGACTTGAAACGTCTTTCTAAGGAATGTGAAAGGATTGAACGTCAAGCTTCGCTTCGAGCGGGGTCGGGCTCTCCCATGTTGTATCTCGTGGCCGCGGGCCTGTCGGGCGCCGCGGTCGATATCGTGATGACTTGGCAGGTCGCGCCCTTCATGGCGCTGGCCACCGCCCCATTCGTCGGCAGCCTGGCTGCGGGCATCGCAGGGCTGGCGCTGCACTGGCTCAGACCGGCCGACGACGTGAGAGACCATCGGCGGGACGACTTGCACGAGCAACTGGACACCGTGCACACGATGGATACCGACGCCATGGTGTCTGCGCTACGCGGCGCCGCCGAGCTTGGACGACGAGAACCGGAACGACGCGTCGTCCCTGTGATTCGCGATCAGCGTCGGCGCACCGGTTGACTCGCGTTCAGCGCCACGTTGACCTCGCGTCAACCAAGATCGTCTATGACGATGCGGTGCGGTCGGTCATTCGCCCCGACGCTTGCGGGAGACGGACATGGGACGGGCGTCTGGCTGGAGCCTGGTCGTGGCATTGGGCCTCTCTCTCTCTGCCAGCCTTGCCGAAGCGGCCGACCCGCCCTACCGCGAGCCGCCGCAGCATCGTGTCGGGCGGCTCCGCGGGTACCCTCGCCCGACCTATCCGACGATCGGTCTCGCGTGCGACGAGGGCTGGGGCGAGACGGTGATCCTGCGCTGCCGGCCCGATCAGATCCGCGTGAGGCCGGACGAGAACGATCTCGATGCCTGGAACGCCTTCACGGGCCTCGACGAGGCGCAGCACCGGCCCTACCGTCAGCTCTTCACCTGGTCACGCTGATGCCGTGACGCCGACTTGGCCGTGCCGCATTCCGGCACGTATCGGGGCGATCCGTGCAGCCGATCTACCTGACCTACCTGAACGCCCTCGATGTCGAGGCGCTTCACCTCTCGGACGCCGAGATCATCGCGGCGATCGAGACGGGACTCGCGGCGCAGGGGCGCGGCGAGAGTGTGATCGAGCCTCGCGTCCACCTCGAGCCCGGCGCGGCGAACGGCCATTTCAACGTGCTGCGGGGCGCGTTCCGCGGCGGCTTCGCGGGCGTGAAGGTGATCGGCGACTTCGTGGACAACTACGAGCAGGACCTGCCCTCCGAGATGGGCCTGCTCCTCCTCATGGACCCGACGAACGGCGTCCCGCGCGCCATCGTGGACGGCTCGCACCTGACCGACATGCGCACCGGCGCGGTGACGGCGGTCGGCGCGAAGTATCTGGCGCGCCCCGGCTCGAAGGTGCTGGCCCATATCGGGGCGCGCGGCACCGCCTACTGGAACGTGCGCCTCCTCGATCACCTCTTCCATTTCGACGAGATCCGGGTCCATTCGCGCCGGCCTGAGAGCCGCGAGGCCTTCGCGGCGCGGCTGACCCGCGATCTCGGACCCCGCGTCACCGTGAGCGAGGATTGGCGCTCCTGCGTGGAGGGCGCTGACATCGTAGTCGAGGCCTCGCGGCTGAACGAACCCGCACCGATGCTGAGAACGGCGTGGATCAAGCCCGGCGCCTTGGTGGTTCCCTACGGCACGATGAGCGCGGTCGAACTCTCGCTGACCGACATCATGTCGAAGCTCGTGGTGGACGATTGGGGGCAGTGCAAGGGCGGCAAGTTCGGCTCGCTGCGCGCACATGTCGAGGCGGGCAAGCTTTCCGAGTCGACGCTGCACGCCGAGATCGGACAGATCGTGGCCGGGCTGAGGCCCGGGCGGGAGCGCGACGACGAGACCATCCTGTTCTGGCATCGCGGCCTCTCGCTCTCCGACATCGCGCTGGGCGGTGCCATGCTCGACAAGGCCGCGGCCCTGGGGCTCGGGCAGACGCTGCGTTACGCATGATGACGAGTCCGTCGGGTCACGATCGCGCCGTCGCGGGCTGATCGGGCGCCGCGAGGGCGCGGATGGCGTCGAGCGTCAGCACGCGTGACGCCCGGTCCGGATCGCGTACCGTCACACGGTCGGTCCCGGCGGCCAGCATGGTGGAGAGGGCGTCCTGCACGCTGGCCGACGACTCGACGACCGGCACGCCGGCCGTCGTCGGTTGTGCGTACGGCGTCCCGGCCGACGCGGCCTCTCCGGCGGTCATGAGGGAGAGCCGCTTCAGCGCGCGGTCCGTCCCGACGAAATCCATGACCAGCGGGTCCTTCGGCTCTTCGAGCAGCCGGTCCGGCGTGTCATGCTGGACGATGCGGCCCTCGCGCATGACCGCGATCCGGTCGCCCATCCGGATCGCCTCGTTGATGTCGTGGGTCACCATCACGACGGTCTTGCCGAGCCGGGCCAGGATCTCCTTGAACTCGCGCTGAAGCCGGCCGCGTACCACGGGATCGACCGCCCCGAACGGTTCATCCATGAGCATGACGGGCGGATCGGCCGCGAGCGCGCGCGCGACGCCCACGCGCTGACGCTGACCGCCCGACAGGCTCGACGGACGCCGGCCCCGGAACGTGGCGGGGTCGAGCCCGACCAGCGCCAGCATCTCGTCGATTCGCGCCCCGACGCGACGCTCGTCCCAGCCGAGGAGCCGCGGCACGGTCGCGACGTTGTCCGCGATCGATCTGTGCGGGAACAGGCCGACGCCCTGGATGACGTAGCCGATGTGACGGCGCAACTGCACCGGGTCGGCGCGCGTCACGTCCTCCCCGCCGACCACGATCCGTCCGGAGGTCGGCTCGATCAGCCGGTTGATCATGCGCAGCGTCGTGGTCTTGCCGCATCCGGACGCCCCGATCAGCGCGCAGGTCTGGCCGTCCGGCACGTCGAGGTCGATCGCATCGACGGCGGGTCGCGCCTGGCCGGGAAAGAGCTTCGTGACGCCTTCGAGCCGGATCATCCTGTCCCTCCGAGGAGGTGTCCGGCCACGAACCGCTCGGTCGCCCCGAAGGCGATCTCCGTCATCAGCGCGAGGAGCGCGACCGCGAGCGCCCCGATGACGAGTTGCGGGATGTCGAGGAGCCCCATGCCGGACGAGATGAGCTCGCCGAGCCCGCCGCCGCCGATGAAGACCGCGAGCGTCGCGGCCGAGACGATCTGGACGGCGGCCGTGCGGATGCCCGCGAGGATCACGGGGACCGCCAGAGGCAACGAGATCCGCATGATGTTCTGCCCCTCGGACAGGCCCTGGCCACGTGCCGCCTCCACGACGTCCGGGTCGACGTCGCGCATGCCTGCGACCGTGTTCACGAGGACGGCCGGCAGCCCGTAGAGCGTCAGCGCCACGATCGACGGGAGGAAGCCCGTCCCGAGTACCGGCAGCATGATGACGAGAAGCGCGAGGCTCGGGACCGTGCGGAGCGCGTTCACGATTCCCACGACCGGTGCCGCGAGACGCGGCTGACGCGCGAGGCCGATCCCCAGCGGCAGCGCGATCAGGAGGACGATCGCCAACGCCGTGAGGCTCAGCGTGACGTGCTCCGCAAAGGTGCGTGACAGGATCGCGCGGTGGCCCGCGATCCACGTGACGTAGGCGCCCATCACCCGAGCCCTCCGGCGGCCCGGGCGCGCGTCTCCAAGAGGCGGAGTCCCTCGTCCGCCAGGATCGCGAGCGCAGACGCGAAGACCGCCCCGACCACGACCTTGTCGCCGATGTCCTGCGTGATGCCCTGGAAGATGAGGTCGCCGAGCCCGCCCGCCCCGATGAAGGCGCCGATCGTCGCCACCGAGATCTGCGTCACGACGGTCAGCCGGATTCCCGCGATGATCACCGGCAGGGCCAGCGGCAGCTCGATCGCCCCCAGGCGCCGCCAGCGCCCGTAGCCCATGCCGTCCGCCGCCTCCAGGATGTCGGCCGGGACGTTGCGCAGGCCGACGACGACGTTCCGCGTGAGGACGAGCAGCGAGTACATCACGATCGCGGTGAGCGCCGGGACCTGCCCGAGCCCCACGATCGGGATCAGCAGC
>CAXUHE010000083.1:7226-14749 GCA_964250725.1 uncultured Enterovirga sp.
CGAGCACGAGGGCGTAGACGCGCGGCCGGCGGGCCGACCAGATGCCGAGCGGCATCGCGATCGCGAGCGAGATCGCGAGCGCCTCCGCCACGATGATCACGTGCTGGACGAGCGCCTCCCACAGCGTCTCCGGATTGTTCAGGAGCCAGTCCAAGAACCGTCCTCTCCAAGATCAGCCTCCGCGAGCGCGGCCCGCAACGACCCGGCCTCGATCTCGACCGCGAGGCTCTCCACATCGATCCCGGTCGGGCGATCGTCGCTCAGCGGGGCGACGTGCTGCCGCACGAAGGCGTGCGCAAGCTCCGTGCCGCGCCCGAGTCTGATGCCGTCGCGCAGGTCCGCCGCCCCGGACGCGACCACGAGTTCGATCGCCGCGAGCCGAGTGAGGCGCCGCGCGATCTCGTGCGTCGTCTCCACCACGCGCGGCGTCATGGGCGCGTAATCCTCGATGCCGTCCGCGACCGGCGCGGTCATCGCGCCGACCGGCATGGCGAGATGGCGGATCTCAGCCTCCAGCACGGAGGCGGTCTTCTGCAACGTGGCGAACCCGGCCCGGCTCCCGCCCGCCCGGGTCAGGAAGCGGGGCAGGCCCGAGACCTCCGCCGACATGAGCTTCGCGGTGCGGAACACCGAGAGCGCCGCGCCGTTCGACATCGCGGCGCCGAGCGCCCCGAAGCCGAGCGCCAGCGCGGTCGTGTCGAACCCGACGGTCGAGAGCATGATCCCGTCCTCGACGAGCACCGCGGGGCTGTCGCCCGCCCCGTCGAGTTCGACCTCGATCGCCCTCCGCGCCTCGTCGAGGCGGAGCGCGATCACGCCGTGGACAGGCGCCAGACAGCGGAACGAGAGCGGGTCCTGGACGCGGCGCGCGCGGCCAGGCTCGAAGAGATCGCTGCCCGATAGGATCTCCGCCAGGCGCCGCGACATCTCCCCTTGTCCGGGCGCGGATCGCAGCCCCACGATGCGCGGATCGATGACCGAAAGGTTCGCCCGGAACGCCTCGATGGAGAGTGCGCCCGCGAATGTCAGCGCCTCGACCGCGAGATCGATGTCGTGCCAGGCGAGCGACGCCGTCGCGGTGCCGAAGCTGTTCGCGTTGATGAGCGCGATGCCGTCCTTCGGCCCGAGCGGCGGGGGCACCAGTCCGGCCCGCGCCAGCGCCTCCGGTCCGGGCAGCACCTTTCCGCCGATCTCGGCCGAGCCGCCGCCCGCGAGGGGCAGCATCAGCTCCGCCAGGGGCGCGAGGTCCGCCTCGCCGAGCGAGCCCGTCCGGCGCGCCACCGGGTGGACGCCCGCGTTCAGCATGTCGCGAAGCACGTCCGCGAAGCCCGGACTGATGCCGGACGCGCCCCGCGCGAGGCCGGCGAGCCGTGCGAAGAGGGTCGCGCGAACCTCCCGCGTCGAGAGCCGGGGACCGACCGCGACCGCCCGCGCCATCACGGCGCGCGACTGAAAGGCTGCCACATCGTCGGCCGCGAGCCGGGTATCGATCCCGGCTCCGAGCCCGGTCGTCAGGCCGTAGACCGGCTCGTCACGGCCAAGATACGCCTCGACCACCGCGCGTGCCCGGCGGAGCCGCGGCAAGACTTCGTCCGCGAGCGCAACTCTGGACGATCCGCGCGCGACCGCCGTCACATCCGCGATCGTGACCGGCCCGTCGCCGCCGACCTCGACGACGACCTGTGGCAGGGCAGGGGGCTCCGACCCCGCCGCGATCATCCTCTACTTGACGACGCCCTTCGCTTTCAGGAAGTCCGCCGCGACGCGGCGCGGCTCCTTCTTCTCCACCTCGACCTGCCTGTTCAGCTCGGACATCGTGGCGTTGTCGATCAGCGCGTCGACCTTCGCGAGCGCGTCCACCACGGTCTGGTTCTTCGCGACCTCCATGCGGACGACCGGGGCCAGCTGGTAGGGAGGGAACAGGTTCTTGTCGTCGTCGAGCGCGACGAATTTCTCCGCGGCGATCTGCCAATCGGTCGAGAACCCGTTCGCGATGTCCACCTGCTTCTGCGTCAGGGCCTCGTAGCGCAGCCGGAGCGCCGCGAATTGTCGGCTCTCGCCGAACTCCATCCCATAGACCTCCTTCAGGCCCGGCAGGCCGTCGTAGCGGTCGAAGAACTCCGATCCGGCCCCGAGCTTCAAGCCCTTCGAAACCTTTGCCAGATCCGACAAGGTCTTCAGCTTGTTCTGCGCCGCCGTCTCGGGCCGGACCACGATCGCGTAGCCGTTATTGACGTTGGAGGGCGGCAGCCATGTCAGGTTGAACTCCTTCTCGTAGAAGCCCTTCACCTTGTCGAAGACACGCTTGGCGTCCGTATCCTTCTCCGCCTTCATGACGGCGAGGAGCGCGGTGCCGGTATATTCGGGATAGATGTCGATCGCGCCGGTCTTCAGCGCCTCGTGCGCGACGAGCGTCGCCCCGAGATTGACCTTGCGTTCGACCTTCAGGCCGGCCGCCTCGAGCGCGCCCGCGTAGAGTTCGGCCACGATGAACTGCTCGGTGAAGTTCTTGGACCCGACCTTGATCGTCTGAGCATTCACGGTCGCGGCGGCGAGCAGGGCTGATGCGCCCGCGAGGACGCGCGCGAGGCTGGACGAGATACGCATGTGGTGGCCAACTCCTGATCGACATCATCCTAGCGGGAACGCGCCCCGCGCGAAAGCCGAACGCTCGATGCGTCAGGCCGCTTCGCCCGGCGCCTTGACGAGCCGGCAACCCGAGATGTGCCACGCACCTTCAGGATCTTTCTCGAACGAGTAGACGGCCTCCCAATCGGCCCCCGCCTCGTCCTGGATGCGCAGCGACAGTTCGGGACCCGTGGCTGCGTCCTTTTCAGGACCGAAGACGTAGCTGCGTGGGCGATAAACGGGGCGGTATCCGTCGCGGACCATCGACATGAACCGGTCTGGATCTCCGAACATCTCGCGCAGGCCCGGTGACGCGAACGAGAAAGCCGTCGCCCCATCATCGTGGCGAAACGCGTCGATCTGCCGCTCGACGAGGCTCCTGAGCGCCGTGCGGTCGCCGTCGTCGATGGCTCGAGCTGCGGACGGCAGTAGCAGGGACATCACCAAGGGAATGAGCATGACACGGTACAGACGCATATCGGCCTCCTTGAGGTCGGATCGGCAGGTTCCGACAAATCAAACTCGACGAAGCCATTTCGTACGAAGCTTCATGTCAGGATCGTGCGACGTGATCCTGTGGACAAAGCCCGCGCGCCGTGGTTGTGGACGCGCGGTTGCTGTCCTGCGTATCAGTGAGGCGTACGAATGAAAGATTACATCAGGCTCGAAACCCGCCGCGAACCCGTACTGACGCCACGCCTGATCACATGCCTGGTCGCCTTCATGTTCATCTTCACGGCCGTCTTGATGATCGTCTCGAACTAGACTCGAGCGGCCCGTCACACCGCCTTCGCGGCCGACTTCAACCCGTCGATCGCCGAGGCCAGAACCTTCAATCCGTCGTCGCTGAACACGATCTCCGAACCGGACACGCTCGCGAGCTTACGCTCGTCCAACTCGTGGACCGCCCCGTCGTCGGCCTTATGGCCCTTGCCGTCCTCGCGCACCACGCTCTTCACCGGCTGGCCGCTCGTCAGCTGGTGGTAGGCGGCGAAAGCGAAGACGGCGACGGCCTTGTCGCTCAGATCGGTCGTGTTCGGCATGATGTCGGTCCTGGCTGGTGCGGTTCCGGTCAACGACCGTCCGGCTTGATCTGGCTGAGCTTGCCCTGGATGACGACAGGATCATAAGCGGGCGCTCGATCCGCACCCGGGAGATCCGTGGTGTCCTCGTGGGTGTCGACCGGAGGCTTGTCGGCCGTCCTGAACGGCGTCTTGCCCGCCACCTCGTGCGTCGAGGTCTCGTGTTCGCTTGCGGTCATATGGATGATCCCTGACGTGAGTGACGATCCTGACTTGCGTGCGAAAACGTGCGATACGCATGCGCGTTCCAGGCCGGCAGCGCACGATGGCGTGACCCCGCGTGCCGCAGCCTGGCGCCCGCCGGTGCGGGCCGTAGCGTACGCGAAAGCATGCGTGAAATTATCCTGTTAAGTGCTTATGTCAGGACTACAAAATCCGTTCCGCCTCGTGTTGATCCGGGGATGTGGCGCGACACGAAGGTGATAGTTTGAATGGCTGAAAGGTCCAACGCGTCGTCCGGCGACTACGGTGCCGATTCGATCCGCGTTCTGAAGGGGTTGGATGCGGTCCGCAAGCGTCCGGGCATGTATATCGGCGACACGGACGACGGGTCCGGGTTGCACCACATGGTGTACGAGGTCGTGGACAACGCGATCGACGAGGCGCTGGCCGGCTACGCCGACGAGGTCCTGGTCACGCTGAACGCCGACGGGTCCTGCACGGTCTCGGATAACGGGCGCGGCATCCCGACCGGCATGCACGAGGAGGGGGTCTCGGCCGCCGAGGTCATCATGACCCAGCTCCATGCCGGCGGTAAGTTCAACAACACGGCCGAGAGCGGCAACGCCTACAAGGTGTCCGGCGGCCTGCACGGCGTCGGCGTCTCGGTCGTCAACGCGCTCTCGATCTCGCTCAAGCTGCGCATCTGGCGCGACGGCCGGGAGCACGCGATGGAGTTCCGGCACGGCGACGCGGTCTCGCCGCTGGTCGTGGTGGCGGAGGGCGTCGACCGGCGCGGGACCGAGGTGACGTTCCTGCCAAGCCCCGACACCTTCACGATGACCGAGTTCGACTACCCGACGCTGGAGAAGCGGCTGCGGGAACTCGCCTTCCTGAATTCGGGCGTCCGCATCGTGCTCGGCGACAACCGCCACGCGGACGCGAAGCGCGAGGAGCTGTCCTACGAGGGTGGCGTCGAGGAGTTCGTGCGTTACCTCGACCGCTCCAAGGTGCCCCAGCTCGACCGGCCGATCGTGGTGCGGGCCGAGCGGGACGGGATCTCGGCCGAGATCGCGCTGTGGTGGAACGACAGCTATTACGAGAGCGTCCTCTGCTTCACGAACAACATTCCCCAGCGCGACGGCGGCGCCCACCTCACCGGCTTCCGAGCCGCCCTCACGCGGCAGGTGAACGGCTACGCGGAATCGTCAGGCATCGCCAAGAAGGAGAAGATCGCGCTCACCGGCGACGACGCGCGCGAGGGCCTGACCGCCATCGTGTCCGTGAAGGTCCCCGATCCCAAGTTCTCCTCCCAGACGAAGGACCGGCTGGTCTCCTCCGAGGTGCGCCCCGTGGTCGAGGGCATCCTGAACGAGGGGCTCTCGACCTGGCTCGAGGAGCACCCGTCCGAGGCCCAGAAGGTCATCGCGAAGGTCATCCAGGCCGCCAAGGCCCGGCTCGCGGCCGGCAAGGCGCGCGACATCGTCCGCAAGGACCCGCTCGGCATGGCGAACCTGCCGGGCAAGCTCGCGGATTGCCAGGAGCGCGACCCGGCGAAGGCCGAACTCCTGCTGGTGGAGGGCGATTCGGCCGGCGGCTCCGCGAAGCAGGGCCGCGACCGCGCCTTCCAGGCCGTGCTGCCGCTGCGGGGCAAGATCCTCAACGTCGAGCGCGTGCTCGACGACCGCATGCTGTCGTCCGACCAGATCGGGACGCTGATCACGGCTCTCGGCGTCGGCGTCGAGATCGGCTCGCGCGGCGACGACGACAGCCCGCGCAGCCAGCGCGGGGTGCATTTCAACGTCGACAAGCTGCGCTACCACCGCGTCATCATCATGACGGACGCCGATGTCGACGGCGCGCATATCAGGACGCTTCTCCTGACGTTCTTCTTCCGCAAGATGCCCGAGCTGATCGAGCGCGGCTACCTCTACATCGCGCAGCCGCCGCTCTACAAAGCCTCGCGCGGCAAGTCGCACATCTACCTCAAGGACGAGAGGGCGCTCGAGGATTACCTGATCGATGGCGGCATCGACGGCGCCGTGCTGCGGCTGGAGACCGGCACCGAGTTCGGCGGCCCGCAGCTGCGCAGCCTCATCGGCGAGGCGCGGCTGATCCGGCAGATCATCGCGGCACTGCACAGCCGCTACGATCGCCGGGTCGTCGAGCAGGCGGCGATCGCGGGCGCGCTCGACCCGAATGTCGCGGACGACCTCGTCCGTGGAGCGGAGGCGGCCGACGCGACCGCGCAGCGGCTCGACCGGGTTGCGGAAGAGCTGGAGCGGGGCTGGACGGGTGAAGTCCGGGACGGCGGCTACGTGCTCGCCCGCACCATCCGGGGCGTGCGTCAGGCGGCTGTCCTCGACAGCTTCCTGATCGCCAGCCAGGAAGCGCGGCGCCTCTCCGAGCGCGCGTCCGACCTCGCGCAGATCTACGACCGCCCCGCGATGCTGATCCGCAAGGGCGAGGAGATGCCGATCTCGGGGCCGCTCGCGCTGTTCGACGCCGTGATGGCGATCGGCCGCAAGGGCTTCACCCTCCAGCGTTACAAGGGGCTCGGCGAGATGACCGCCCAGCAGCTCTACGAGACGACGCTCGACCAGGACGTCCGCTCGCTGCTGCAAGTCAAGGTGCGGGACGCGGCGGACGCCGCCGACCTCTTCGTCAAGCTGATGGGCGACGTCGTCGAGCCGCGCCGCGAGTTCATCCAGGACAACGCGCTCTCGGTCATGAACCTCGACGTGTGACGGATGATCCGTTGCTGTACCCCAACTATTACATTCATTCGAATTTGACCGGTTCGCCTACAAGCTAAGATTGTGTCAATGTTTGTAGGTTGAAGTGTTCATTGCCGGACAGTCCGGCAATGAATCGGCCATCCCATGACGATCCTGACGCGGACCAAGATATCGACGAAGGTCGCGGGTATCGTGGTGACGATGGCCCTCGTCGCTGTGGGTTACGTCGCGTATCTGTCCGGGCAGATGAGGCGCATCGATGCCCGCTACATCGATCTGATCGAGAACCGGGCGGAAGGTGCGGTCTGGCTCGCGAGGGCCAACCGGCGTGTCCTCCAACTGGGCTACGAGGCCTACAAGACCGTCGCGTACGACGGAGCCAGCCGGCAGGCGCGCGATGCCGCCGAGGCGTTCAAGACATCTGCGGGCCGCTATGCCGAGTTGTTCGACCGGGCCGAGAAACTCCTGCCGGGCAAGTCGACGGAGCTGAAGGCGATCCGCGCGAAAGTCGCCGAGATCGAGCGTATCTGCCGGGAGGTGGTCGAGGCGGGCCTGAGAGACGAGGACGCGCGGGCGCACAGGCTCATGGAGCAGGCCGATCCGCTGATCGAGCAGGTGAGCAACGAGGCGCTGGCCGTCACGCGATCTATGGCGGCCGAGACGAAGACCGAGACGGACAATCTCTCGTCGGCGACGTCCACGACGGCATCGACGTCCCTCATCGGTGCGATCGTGGTGGGCATCCTGGGCCTGCTGGTTGCTCTGCTGGTGTCATCGCGTGGGATCACGGGACCGCTCGGCCGGTTGCAGGGCCGGATGCGGGATCTGGCGGAGGGCCGGCTCGATGTCGAGGTCGAGGGTCAGGATCGCGGCGACGAGGTCGGCGGCATGGCGCGCGCCGTCCAGGTGTTCAAGG
>CAXUHE010000084.1:0-14453 GCA_964250725.1 uncultured Enterovirga sp.
TCTGCGAGACGAGGTACCACGCCCAGGCGAGCGTGTTCGCGGTCGTCTCGTGGCCCGCCATGAAGATTACCGCGGCCTCGTTGCGGAGCGCCTCGTCGTCCAGCGGCTTGCCGGTCTCCTCGTCCTTGGCGTCGAGGAGGTGGCCGATCACCGAGCCGTCGGCCGGGCCGCCGCGGCGCCGGTAATCCGCGATGATGCCGTCCAGCACGCCGTGGATGCGCCGGGTCGCGCGGTGGAGCGCCGGGCGGTGGAAGCGCGGCAGCCAATCCGGCAGGCCGAGGAGCGACAGCGCGTCCGTCTGCCCGACGAGCCGCTGATAGACGCTGAACCCCTCCACGACCTCGCGCGCGTGGTCGGCCCCGAGCTGACGGCCGAAGATCGTCCGGCAGATGATCTCGGCCGTGAGCTCCGCCATCTCGGAGAGCACGTCCACCTCCGCGCCGTCCGGCAGCGCGGCCCAGCGCTCGCGCGCCTCCAGGATGGTGTCCACCATGATGGGCGCGAATTCGGACAGCTTCGACACGTGGATCACCGGGCCGACGAGCTTGCGTCGCCGCCGCCACGTCGCGCCGTCGGAGATGAAGAGCCCGTCGCCGAGGAGTGGCGCGAGGGCGTGCCGCATCTGGGGCGATTTGCGCTCGAAGCTCGCGTTGTGGGAGCTGAAGACATACTGGACCGTGTCCGGCGAGTTGCAGATGAAGATCCGCCGCGCGAGGAGCCGCGTCTCCAGGAACTGCGCGCGAAATGCCTTCTCGGTCCAAATCTCGAGAAAATTCCGTCGCGCACGCCGGATGAGGTCGAGGGTCGGGTAGGGCCGTTCCGGCCTGTGGGGATGCGGAGGTACGAAGTCGCTCAACGTGAAGGACCGCTCCTCGTGATCGTCGGGCGAGTTGGCGCGCTCGGCTTGCGGCGCACCATTAAGCGCCGTCCGGGAGGCCGGCAAGGCGACGGCTCAGCCCTCGGCATTCCGCTCCGTCGCGAAGGCCACGAGCGCCACGACCGGAAACGCGGCGCCCGCGAGCGCGAGGCCGGACCAGCCGAGATGCGTCATGAGCGGGCTCGCGAGCGCGGATCCCAAGGCCCCGCCGAGGAAGAACAGCGCCATGTAGATGCCGTTGACCCGGCTGCGCATGGCGGGCGCGAGACCGTAAATGGTCGTCTGGTTGCTGATCTGGTTCAGCTGGACGCCGGCATCGAGCACGATCGCGGAAATCGCGAGCGCGATGACCGAGCCCGCGCCCAACCACGCGATTCCGAAGGCCGCGAGCACCAGCACCATCCCGACGAGCGTGACCCGGCCGGAATGACCTCGGTCGCCGAGGCGTCCGGCGATCGGGGCTGCGGCCGCGCCCGACGCGCCGCACAGCGCGAAGAGCGCGATCCCGCCCTGCGTCATCGCGAAGGTCGGCCCCGCGAGGTGCAGCGGCACCGCGGTCCAGAACAGCGTGAACGCGCCGAACATGCAGCTGTGATAGAGCGCGCGCCGCCTCAGGATGGGCGTGTCGCGCAGGATCGGCCAGAGCGAGGCGATCAGGTGCCCGTAGCTCGCCATCGGGGTCGGCCGCCGCATCGGCAGCGCCCGCCACAGCACGACGAGCATCACGACGTTCACGGCCGCCGCGACGCCGAACACCGCGCGCCAGCCGAAGGCGTCCGCGATGAGGCTCGCGGCGGGCCGCGCCAGCAGGATGCCGAGGAGGAGGCCCGCCATGACGTTGCCGACGACCCGGCCACGGCTCGCGTCGGGCGCCAGATGGGCGGCGATCGGCACGAGCATCTGCACGGCCGTCGAGGTGACGCCGACGACGAGCGCCACGAGGAGGTAAGCGGCTCCGGAGGTCGCCAGCGCCGCTCCGACGAGCGCCGCGACGGCCGCCGCCACGCAGCACATGACGAGCCGCCGGTTCTCGACCTGGTCGCCCAGCGGCACGAGCAGGATCAGCCCGACCGCGTAGCCGATCTGCGACAGCGTCACCACGAGGCTCGCGGTCGCCTCGGGCAGGCCGAGATCGGGGGCGATCAGCGCGACGAGCGGCTGCGCGTAGTAGATGTTCGCGACGATCAGCCCGACCGCGAGCGCCAGCACGAACACGAGGCCGCGGGACGGGCCGCGGATCGCAACGTCGTGCGACATCGTATCGGAGCGTTGCATGCGAAGGACGGTCCAGGTTGGAGATTCGCGGTCTGACGGCGTGCCGCCCTTGCGAGGTCGGTTCAGATGCGCGCGGCGCGCCGCAAGGCAGCGACGCACCAGTGTCGGATCGAGCATCAACGAACGGAGCGTCGTCGGGGTCCAATCCATAAGCAGTCGTGGTCGACGTGGTCCGGAGAGCAAGTCCTGTGCGGACGTCATTGCCTTGACACCTGCCCCCGCCAGATCCTAGCCGTTCAGCGACCAGATCCAGGGAACCGCCATGGCCGCCTCCTCACCCACTGCCGCCGTCCCGCAGGTCGTTCTCCGGGCGGGGGCGCGCGTGCAGGCGATGCTCGCCATCTGTCTCGGTCTCGTCGTGGTCGGATTCGCGGGCTTCTCGCATATCGACGCCATTCACAACGCGTCGCACGACACGCGGCACGCGAACGCCTTTCCCTGCCATTAGGATCGCGTCGCCATGCCGGTCTTCCGCACGATCGTGTTCTCGGCGGCGCTGAGCGGCCTCATCGTGGGCGCGACCGCGACCGCGGTCCAATATGCCGGGACGGTTCAGCTGATCGCGAAGGCCGAAGTCTACGAGAAAGCCGCGGAGGCGACTCCGGCGGCAACAGCCTTTCCTGTCCCGCACCAGCACGAGGCCGGGGGCGCCGCGCCGCACGAGCATGGGGCGGCCGCTTGGGAGCCCGAGGACGGGCTTGAGCGCAACGCCTACACGGCCCTCTTCAACGTGGTCGATTGGTTCGGTTTCGCGCTGCTCATCGGGGACGCGCTCGTCCTGTTCGGCCGGCCCGCCTCCTGGCGCGAGGGCCTGCTCTGGGGGTTGGCGGGCTTCGTGGTCTTCGTCATCGCGCCGACGCTCGGTCTCGCGCCGGAACTCCCGGGCATCCCGGCAGCGGCACTCGGACCGCGGCAGATCTGGTGGATGGCGGCCGCCGGATCGGCGGCTCTCGGGCTCGGATTGATCGCGTTCACACGCTCGCTCCCGGCCGCGATCCTGGCGATCGCCGTGATGGCTCTGCCGCATCTCGTCGGGGCGCCTCATCTCGACCATGTCGAGACAAACGTTCCGGACGAGCTGTCGCGTCATTTCACCCAGGCCGTTCTGCTCACCGCCTTCGTGTGCTGGTCGCTGGTCGGCGGGCTGACGGGGTTCTTCTACCGGTATTTCGCGTCGCGCGAGGAGGCTCCGCGGGCCGTTTCGCCACAGGCGATCGGATAGAGGCCCGCTCCGTCGCGGGCGATCCGGATCTGTGACAAGCCCGTCGATGGCACGCCGATTGCTGTCCGTTCCTCTCAAGGCGGAGACGACCGGATGAGCGGCGCATTGGCGGGCCGGCGGATCGTGGTCCCGGAGAGTCGTGAACTCGACCTCTTCGTGTCGATGCTGGAGCGTGCGGGGGCGCAGGCGATCCGCTGCCCGCTGGTGTCGATCCACGATGCCGAAGATGCGGGGCCTGTCGAGGCGTGGCTACGCCGCCTCGTGGCGGATGAGTTCGACGACCTCCTGCTCTACACGGGCGAAGGCTTGCGGCGGCTCCTCGGGTTCGCACATCGCGCCGGGCTGGAGGCGGAAGCGGTCGCGGCGGTCGGCCGCACGCGCCGGATCGTCAGGGGGCCGAAACCGTCTCGCGTGCTGCGTACGATCGGCCTCGGCCCCGATATCGCGGCGGATCCGCCGACGACGGAGGGCCTGCTTGCAACCTTCGCGAACCTGCCGATGGCGGGGCGTCGCGTCGGAATCCAGCTCTACCCGGAATGCCCGGACACGATCCGGCGCGCATTGGAAGCTCAGGGTGCATCGGTCGACGCGGTCCTGCCCTACCGATACGCGTCGCACGAGGAGGACGGTCGCGTCGTCGAGACCCTGAACGCGATGGCGGCGGGCGATATCGACGCGATCGCGCTGACTTCCTCGCCGCAGGTCCGCCGGCTGGTCGCGGTCGCGAAGGACCGGGACATGCAGGCGACCCTCGCACGCGCCTGCGAACGGGTGCTGGTCGCGGCCGTCGGACCGGTCACCGCCGAGGCCGCGACGGCAGCGGGCTGGCGCGTCGCCGCGATGCCGGAGACGAACTTCCACCTGAAGCCCTTCATCGCCGAGATCGCGGCCGTCCTGGCAACACGGGACATGAAAGCATCGGACGACCTCAAGGTTAGTGGATCGTGAGCGAGATCGCTTGGATCGAGTGTTGAATATACATGCTGTCCTAGGCCTGTTTTCTTACGTTATGTGAGGCTCTCCCGGCTATTCTCACGCAATTGGTGAGGATACCCGATGTCGAATGCGGCTCTGCCGGTCGAAGTCGCGCGGCTTCTCGGTCCCTTCGTGCTGGTGGTGATCGGCACCGGGGTCGCGCTCGCGATCCGAAGATGGTCGAAGTCTTTGCGGAGCGAGCGCCTCCTCTTTGGCTCGGCGCTCGTGGAGACGGCGGACCGCATGCGTGAGCATCGCGTCGAGGAGATGCAGCTTCGGCTCCTCCTCGACGCGCTGCCGGATCCGGTCGTCCAGCGCGGCCCCGGCGGCGTCATCGTGTCGAACGCCGCCTACGCGCGTCTCCTGCTCCCACCGGTGCGCGCCGGCGACAAGCCGTTCAGCCCGCTTGTCGTGAAATCGGCCGCCGCGACGGTCAGGCCGGACGGGACGCGCGACGTCGACGAGGCGATCGAGACGCCGGACGGCGTGCGCTGGCTGTCCTGGAGCGAGACCGAGATCGTGACGGCGACCGGCGAGCGCAGCACGCTCCGGATCGGGCGCGAGATCACGGATCGCCGCGAGACGGAACGCCACCTCGAGGAGGCGCGCTCGAAGGCGGAGGCCGCGAGCGAGGCGAAATCGCGCTTCCTCGCGACCGTCAGCCACGAGTTCCGCACGCCCCTCTCCGGCATCCTGGGGATGTCCGACCTCCTGCTCGACACCGACCTCGACGGCGAGCAGACGAGCTACGTCCAGGGCCTGAGGAGTTCGGCCTCGGCCTTCATGTCGCTCATCGAGGAGATCCTCGACTTCTCGAAGATCGAGGCGGGGCGGATCGACCTCGCGGACGAGCCCTTCGAGATCGAGGCGCTGGTGCAGGGCGTGGCCGAGCTCCTGGGGCCGCGCGCCCAGGACAAGGGCATCGAGATCGCCTGCTACGTGGCGGCCGACGTGCCGGCAGTGGTCCGGGGCGACCGCGACCGGCTGCGGCAGGTGCTGTTCAACCTCGCGGGCAACGCCGTGAAGTTCACCGAGGCCGGCGGCGTCGGCGTCACGGTCGAGGCGCGGGCCGGCCAGCTCGTCTTCGCGGTCCAGGATACGGGGCCGGGCATCGAGCCCGACCGGATCGGGTCGATCTTCGACGAGTTCGAGCAGGGGGGGCTGAAGGCGGCGCGCGGCATCGGCACGGGATTGGGACTGGCGATCACGCGGCGCATCGTCGACAGTATGGAGGGTGCGATCGAGGTCGCGAGCGAGCCCGGCCGCGGCTCGACCTTCCGGGTGACCCTCGCGCTGCCCCCGGTCGAGACGGAACCGCGCCCGGTGCCCGCGGCGGCGCCCGGCTTCGCGGCGCTCCTGGTCGGGGCCGGCCCCTTCGGAGCGGATTTCCTAGCGCGCCGGCTCGGCGAGACCGGCGCGCGATGCTCGGTCGCTAAGGGGGAGGCCGAGGCCGCCGCCTATCTCAGGACGTGGCGATTCGACCTCGTGATCGTCGATTGGGCCCTCGGCGGCGACGCGGCGCGGCAGGTTGCGGCGGCTGCCAGAGAGGCCGGCGTGCCGCGCAGCATCGTGCTCCTCTCGCCCTTCGAACGGCGCGAGTTCGGCTCACCCCACGGCGCGGGATTCGACGCCTACCTGATGAAGCCGGTGCGGACGCGCTCGCTGCTCGAACGGCAGAGCCAGGACGTGGTCCCGGGCGCCGCGCCGCGCGACCGATCACCCGCCGCGCCGCGGGAGTCGAACCGCGGCGCGATCCCGCGCATCCTCCTCGCCGAGGACGATCCCGTGAACGCGCTCCTTGCGGTGACGTCGTTGAAGAAGCTTGGCGCCTTCGTGGATTGGGCTCGCGACGGCCACGAGGCGCTGGCTCACGCCGAGACCTCGCTGTCCGACGAGGGATCCCGCTACGATCTGATCCTCATGGACATGCGCATGCCGGGCCTCGACGGCCTGGAGGTGACGCGCCGCATCCGCGGCCAGGAGCGCAAGACGGGCCTCGACCGCGGCCGAATCGTCGCCCTCACGGCAAGCCTGATCGGACCGCAGGCTCACCCCGACATCCCGACCCTGTTCGACGGCTTTCTGTCGAAGCCGTTCTCCTTCGAGGCGATCGCCGCGGAGTTGCGCGGACGCGAGGTCCGGGCCGCCTGACCCGCGCGGTTGAGGTTGATCCTTGCCCGGATCTCGCTGGTCACTGGCCGTGACGTCACGAATCCGTCAGAGCGATGTGCTTGACACGCGATGCGGTGCGCGACCGATCCGCGGGGCCGCTCCATGACGGATTCCATCATGACAGACCCGATGCGGACCGCCCCGAGCCCGCCCGTCACGGGGTTCGTCATCTCCGACCTGATGCGCGGCCCGATGTTACTGCGGGATGGGTTCCGCCACTCGGCCGGTTTGCTGCTGCCGGGGCTCGCCGCCCGCACCCCGCCCATCGAGAGCTTCGGCCAGCATGGATCGCTGGAAGTCCGATTGGCAGCCGACGACGGAGAGGTCCGACGCGCGCAGCGCCTGCGCTACAAGGTGTTCTACGAGGAGATGGCCGCGGTGCCGGTCGGGCTGGCGGGGCTCAAGCGGCGCGACGTCGACCCTTACGACGCCGTGTGCGACCACCTCCTGGTCCTCGACCACGACGCCAAGCGCAAGGCTTTCCGGACGCCGAAGCCCAAGGTCGTCGGCACCTACCGGCTTCTCCGGCAATCGGTCGCGGACGCCCATTCGGGCTTCTACTCGGCGGGCGAGTACGAGATCGCGCCCCTGCTGGCGGCGCATCCAGACACGGACTTCGTCGAGCTCGGCCGCTCATGCGTGCTGAGGCCCTACCGCAACCGCCGCACGATCGAGCTTCTCTGGCAAGGGATCTGGGCCTACGTCCAGCGCCACCGCATCGGCGCGATGATCGGCTGCGCGAGCCTGGAGGGGACCGACCCGGACCGACTCGCCGAGCCGCTGAGCTACCTCCACCATGTCGCGTCATCGCCCGAGCCGTGGCGAGTCCGCGCGCAGCCCGGGCGCTACGTGCCGATGGCGCGGCTCAGCCGCGAGGCGCTCGACCGCAAGCGCGCCATGAAGGCGTTGCCGCCCTTGGTGAAGGCATATCTCAGGGTCGGCGCGACTTTCGGCGACGGCGCGGTGATCGATCGCCAGTTCGGCACGACGGACGTGTTCGTCGTCATGCCGATCGCAGAGATCAGCCAGCGCTACATCGACTATTTCGGCCCGAGCGCAAACCGCCACCCGGCTTAGGGGCGGAGCGACGCCCGCCGGACCGCCGTCGCGAGGCGCCGGACACCCTCGTCGAGCCGGTCGGGCGGGTTCAGGGTGAAATTCAGCCGCATCGCGCGCCGGTCCCGGCCCATCGGATCGAACACGCTGCTCGGCGCGATGCAGACACCCGCCTCCATGGCGAGCGGCAGGAGCCGGTCGGTGTCGAACCCGGGATCGCGCGACACCGCCCACACGAACATGCCGCCGACGGGCGACTCCCATGTGAACCACTCGGCCAAGTGCTCCTCCAGGGCGGCGCAGAGCGCGTCGCGGCGCTCGCGGTAGAGCCGCACGATCGCGGGCTGCGCACGATCGACCAGGCCCCCTTCGATCGCATCCAGCGCGATGCGCTGGGTAATGCCGCTGGTGCACATGTCGGAGCCCTGCTTCGCGGCCGTCAGCGCGGCGATCATCTCGGGCGCGGCCACGACCCAGCCGACCCTGAGCCCCGGCGCGAGCTCCTTCGAGAGCGTCCCCATATAGACGATCGGCCCGCCATAACCCGCCCCGCCACCGATGCGCGCGGACAGCTCCAACATGCGCGGGAGCGGATCGGCATCGTAGTGGAGCTGCCCGTAGGGATCGTCCTCGACGAGCCAGGTGCCGGTCTCGTGCGCGGCGTCGACGAGATCCTGCCGCACGCGCAGTCCGACCAGCCGACCCGTGGGGTTGGAGAAGTTGGGTACCGTGTAGGCGAAGCAGGCGCCAGAGAGCGCCGCGACCGCGTCGAAGCCCGGCGCTTCCAGGTCGAGGTTGCGGAAGGCGGGCTCGCGCGGACGCCAGGCGTCGAGCGCGCCGAGATAGGTCGGGGCCTGCCCGGCGATCAGCCCGCCCTTCTCCACGAGCACCTTGCCAACGAGGTCGAGCCCCTGCATGCCGCCGGAGGTGACGAGGACGTTCTCCCGGTTGAGCCGCAGGTCCGGGGTCGCAAAACGCCGCGCGATGGCGTCGCGCAGATCCGGCAATCCCGCGACCGGACCGTAGCCCAGCGTCTCCTGCGGATGATCGGCCACGGCCTGGCGCGCCAGGGCGGCGAGTTCCATCGCCGGATAGAGCTCCGGCGCGGGCAGGCCGCCCGCCATGCTGATCAGATCCGGCACGCCCGCCGCCGACAGGAACGTCTGCGTGACGTCGTTGGTCGTGCCGAGCCAGCGTGCGAAGGCCGGGCGCTCGGGCGGCAGTTCTTGCGTCGCCTCGTGTGGGCGGGGTGACAGTCTGGCGCTCATCGGGATCTCGCGTCGGGCAGCGTTCCGCCCCCGATAGAGCGTCCGGCGGCTGCGATCCACCCGCCCGTCACATCAGTCCGGGCAGCCAGGTCGCGAGCGCCGGGATCGCGACCAGAATCGCGAGCCGGACGAGGTCCGTCACGATGAACGGCGCGACGCCGCGGAAGATCGTCGAGAACTTCAACTCGCCGACCACGCTCTTGATCACGAAGACGTTCATGCCGACCGGCGGGTGGATCAGCCCGAGCTCGACCGTCATCACGATGATGACGCCGAACCAGATCGGATCGAAGCCGAGCGTCGTGACGACGGGGAAGACGATCGGCACCGTCAGGATGATCATCGCCATCGCGTCCATCAGGCAGCCAAGCACGAGGTACATGAGGAGGATCAGCGCCAGCACGCCGTAGCGGCCAAGTCCGAGCCCGGTCATGAACTCGGTCACCTTCTGGGGCGTGCCCGTGACGGTGAGGAAGTAGCCGAAGAGCAGCGCGCCGATCAGCACCGTGAACACCGCCGCCGCCGTGCGGGTTGCCTGAAGAAGCGACTTCAGGATGTCGGCGCGCGACAGGCGCCGGCGCAGGACCCCGATGACGAAGGCGCCGCCCGCCCCCATGCCGCCGGCCTCGGTCGGGGTGAACAGCCCTCCGTAGAGCCCGCCGATCACGAACACGAAGAGGAGGAGCGGCGCCCAGATGTCGCCGAGCGCCGAGCGCCGCTCGGCCCAGCTGCTGGTCGGCCCGCGCGGCAGGAGGTCCGGCCGGACCGCCCCGATGAGGGCGAGCGTCAGGATGTACATGAGGACCGCGACGAGCCCCGGCACGACGCCCGCCATGAACAGCTTGCCGATGTCCTGCTCGGTGATGATCCCGTAGACGACGAGCACGGTCGAGGGCGGGAACATGGCGCCGAGCGTCCCGCCGGCCGCGATCGTGCCGGCGGCGAGCGATTGCGGATACTTGAAGCGGCGCATCTCCGGGTAGGCGACGGTCGAGAAGGTCGCGGCGGTCGCGACCGAGGAGCCCGAGATCGCCGCGAACCCGGCGCACGCGATGATGGTCGCGAAGCCGAGTCCGCCCCGCAGATGCCCGATGAAGGTGTTCGCCGCCCGGAACAGCTCCCGGCTCATGCCGGAATTCGATACGAAGGCGCCCATCAGGAGGAACATCGGGATGACCCCGAACGTGTAGTCCGTGACCGTTCGCATCGAGGTCTGGCCGATGAGTTTCAGCGCCGGCCCGAAGCCTGCGACCAGCCCGAACCCGGTGACGCCGACGAGCCCCATCGCCATGCCGACCGGCACGCGCAAGAGCATCAGCACGAACAGCGTGACGAAGCCGAGGATGGCGACGAGGTCCTGGTCCATCGTGCGCGCGCCTACTCGACCGGTTCGAGGGAATGCGCCTCGTTGACGCGATCCGGCGCCGTGACGAGACGGAAGGTGCGCACCGCGATCAGGATCACCGCCGAGGCGTCGCCGAGCCAGGCTACCAGGAAGAACGGCCAGGTCGGCAGGTGGAGGTCGTAGGTCAGCACGTTCTGTGCGCGCGTCGACACGACCTTGTCGAACAGCATGATCGTCTGGACCGTGACGACGAGGAGCAGGACCAGCGTCGCCACGATGTCGATGATGCGCCGCCAGGACCGGTTCGCCATCTCCCAGACGAGGTCGACCGTGATATGCGCCCCGCGGTAGCTCGTCGCCGCGATGCCCCAGAAGATCAGGATGCCGAGGAACATCCGGCCGAAATCGTAGCCGTCCGGGATCGAGACGGCGAAGAAGTAGCGCAGCAGCACCGAGACGAAGATGTCGGCCGCGACCAGTCCGACGAAGCCGGCCGCGATCCACTCGATCCCGTCGATGAACAGATCCATCGCGTTCTTCCGGCGCGAAGGCTGCGGCACCGGCATGATGTCGGATGAAGTCTCGCTCATGCTCGGCTTCACGGCGCCGGCCGGATCAGAACGCGGCTTTCTGGTCCGCGAGGCTCGCCTTCAGCTCGCCCGCGACGGCCTCGGGATCGAGGCCCTTTGCGCGCACTGTATCGGCCCAGTTCTTCCGCACCGGCGCGACGGCGTCCTTCCAGGCGGCGAGTTGCTCGGGTGTCAGCTCCACGACCTCGTGGCCCGGCGCCTTGCGCATCTTCTCGCGCCCGGCGGCTTCGAAATCCGCCCACGAGCCGGCGAGCTTGTCGACCCAGGCGTTCGAGCAATGCTCGTCCAGGATAGCCTTCTGGCCCGCGGACGCGCCGTCGTACACGCCCTTGTTCATCGACCAGGTATAGACCGTCGCGTAGAGCGGCACGTCGAGGCTGAACTTCGTCACCTTGTCGATCCCGAACAGGAAGATCGAGTTCCACGGGAAGGTGATCGCGTCCGCGACGCCGCGCTCGAGCGCGTCGCGGGACTCGGGCGCGGAGGCCTGGACGTTGGTGCCGCCGAGCGTCGTCACCATCTCGCCGACCGTCCCCTGAGCCGGGCGCACCTTCAGGCCGCGGATGTCGCCCGGCAGCGTGATCTTGCGCCGCGAGTGGAGCGTGCCGGGATCGTGCACGAAGGCCATGCAGAAATGCGTGTCGCCCATCTCTTGGGCGGCGTACTTGCGGTACCACGCGTCGACCCCGATGGAGCCACCGTGGCCGTTGGTGATCGTGAACGGCATCTGGGCCGCGTTGATGATCGGGAAACGGCCGGGCTGATAGCCGGGGCTGACGTAGCCGACATCCGCGATGCCGTCGCGCACCATGTCGTAATGGTCGAACGCCTTGCCGAGTTGCTCGGACGGAAAGATCGTCGCCTTGATGGTGCCGTTCGACTGCTTGGTCATCTCGGCCGCCCAGTCGCGGGCCGCCTGGACCAGCGGGTGCGCGGGCGGCACCCAGAGCGAGATCTTCAGGTTGATCGTCTTGTCCTGCGCGGCGGCCGGCGAGATCGCGGCCGCGAGCGCCGTGAAGCCGAGCGTCGCGGCGAGCCGGGCGTGTCCTCGATGATGTCCCATGACGTCCTCCCGTTATGTTCGTTGTCGGCGTGGTTCAGTCTTGCCTCACAGGTGCGGCACCCAAACGTCGAGCACCGCGCAGCGCTTGTCCTCGCGCACCGTCCGGAAGGCGCGCGCGACCGCCTCCTCGAGCTCGTCGGGCCGGCGGACCGTGATCGCGAGCGCGTCGCCGGCCGCGGCCGCGATCCCCGCGTAGTCGGGCGGCGGGTCGAAGGCGACGTCGAGCGCGTTGGCGCGGCTCGCGTAGCCGTCCGGGTGGACGGCCAACGCCGAGAGCTTCGGCGACTTCCAGCCGCGGTTGTTGAAGATGACGGTCAAGAAGGGCGTCGCGTAGGCGCGCGCGATCCAGTGGACGCTCGACGGGACGGAGAACATGTACGAGCCGTCCCCGCAGAGGACGACGACCGTCGCGTCCGGGTCCGCGAGCTTCGCGCCGATCGCCGCGCCGCCGCTCCAGCCGAGCGAGCCGCCGCCACTGTTGTAGAGGCTGCCGGGCCTCGAGAGGTGAAGGTGGTCGGCGATCGTATGGTAATGCGAGATGCCCTCGCTTATCACGATCGTCGCGTCGTCGAGATGGCGGCGCACGCACGCGACCAGGTACTCGCCGCAGATCGCGTCGTCCGCCCCGGGCACCTCCAGCGCGGCGAGCGCGCGATCCCGCGCCTCGTGCAGGCCCGTGTAATGCGCCCGGCGCTCTTCCACGGCCGCCTGGTCCGGGGGCGTCGCGTCGAGTTCCGCGTTGAGCTGCGCCAGCGCGAGCGCGGGATCCGCCCGGAAGCTCGTCCTGGCGCCGATATACCAGAGCGGCATCTGCTGCTTCAGCGGGTCGACGTCGATGTGGTGGATCGTGGCGCCCTCCGCCGGACGGCTGACGGCCGGGATCCAGGGCACGTCGGAATCGATGACGAGGATCACGTCCGCTTCGGCGAGCGCCGGGTTCTGGCGCGGCTGGTTCCACTGGTTGCCGAGGTAGAGCGGGTCGTCCGCGGGGAAGTTCATCGCGTTCGGCACGGATTCGAGCACCCCGATGCCGAGCCGCCCGCACAGGCGCCCGAGCTCGCGGACCGCCTCCCGGCTGCGTCCCACATAGGAGGTGACGACGAGTGGCCGGCGCGCGGCGCAGAGGTCCGCGACGATCCGCCGGACGCCCTCGGCCGGCAGGGCCGTCGGGGCGATCGGGCTCCACTCGGCCGTGTCGATCGACACGGGCGCGACCTCCTCCTCCATCACCTCGCGCGGGCCCATCAGGTAGACGGGGCCCCGCGGGTGCGAGTAGGCGAATTGCAGCGCGCGGTGGACGAGCTGCTTGATGTTACGGCCAGACCGGATCTCGTTGTCGTAGCGCATGTATTGCCGCACGATCCCGCGCTGGTCGTGCACGTCCTGGATCCACTGGATGAACTCGTTGCGGCTGCCCCGCATCTCGCCGCCCTGCGTGTAGGGCGAGGAGCCCGCGAAGATCAGGACCGGCACGCGCCCCTTGTCGGCGTTGTGCACCGCGCCCGCCAGCGCCTGCGTGCCGCACTCGACATGGACGACCACCGCCTGCGCGCGGCCGGACACGTAGGCGTGGCCGTGCGCGGCCGAGAGCGCCACCATCTCGTTCGGGCAGGTGATGACGGCCGGCACGGGGCGGCCGTGCGCGCGTGCCTCCGCGAAAGCCTCGACCATCGCCGGATGGTCGCTGCCCCAGTTCGCGAAGACGTAGGACACGCCCGCCTCGTTCAGGGCCTCCAGAAAGGCGGTGCTGGCGGTGTACATGGTCTATCTCTCTGCCGTCCGCAGGGTGACGTCCTGGTCGTCGCCCTCGCCCAGCGCCCGCGTGATCCGCCCGAGGATCGACATCAGGCGGGCCTTGTCGGCCCCGACGATCCGGTCGAGCATCGCGTCGTGGGCTCGGGCGTGGCCTCGGAGCTGGTCCAGCAGGTCGCGGCCGGTGGTCGTCAGGCTTACCGCGTAGCTGCGCCGATCATCCTCCTTGCGGCTGCGCAGGACGTAGCCGCGCGCCTCGAGGTCCCGCAGCGTGTTCGTGAGCGTCGACTTGTCTCGGCCTGACGATCGGCTGAGCGCGGTCGGCGTCAGGCCCGGATTGTCGGCGAGCAGCATGAGCACCGTGTAGCGGCCGGGCTTGAGGTCGGGGTTGCCGACCCGCTGGAGGTAGGCCGCGAAGGAGGCCTCCTGGGCGAGCCGCAGCGCGTACGCGATCGCGTCGGACAGGGCGGCCGGGATTCGGGCGCCGTCCGAGACCGGCGCCTCGTCGTCGGGGTCCGCGATGCGCGCGCTCACGCCGGTGCTCCGCTCAGAACGGGTAATGCTGCTCGCCCTCGATGGTGATCCAGCGCAGGTCCGTGAACTCGGCGATCGCGGCCTTGCCGCCGAAGCGGCCGTAACCCGAGCCCTTTACGCCGCCGAACGGCATCTGCGCCTCGTCCGCGACCGTCGGGCCGTTGATGTGGCAGATGCCGGTCTCGATGCGCTTCGCGACCGCGAGCGCCCGGGTCACGTCGCGCCCGAAGATCGCGGCCGAGAGCCCGTACTCGGTGTCGTTCGCGACACGGATCGCCTCCTCGACGCCCGCGACCCGGATGATGCTCTTCGCGGGCCCGAAGC
>CAXUHE010000085.1:0-6237 GCA_964250725.1 uncultured Enterovirga sp.
CGTCGAGATTGTAGAGCGGCTCGCCCATGCCCATGAACACGACGTTCGTGACCGCGCGCTCGCCGGCTGCCGGGACCAGCCCGTCGGTCGGGCGCGTGCCGCCCGGCCAGTCGCCGAGACGGTCGCGCGCGACCACGACCTGGGCGGCGATCTCGGCCGCCCCCAGGTTGCGCACGAGGCGCTGCGTGCCCGTGTGGCAGAACGAGCAGGTGAGCGTGCAGCCGACCTGGCTCGAGACGCAGAGCGTGCCGCGGTCGCTCTCCGGGATATAGACGCACTCGATCTCGGCGGGCCGGCCACCGCGATCCCCCGCGACCTGCGGCATGCGGATCAGCCATTTGCGCGTGCCGTCGCGCGAGACCTGCTCGGCCACGACCTCCGGCCGCGCCAGCGTGTAGGAATCGGCAAGCGCGTGCCGCACGGCCTTGCCGACATTCGTCATCTCGGAGAAGTCGCGGATGCCGCGATGGTAGATCCAGTGCCAGAGCTGCGCCGTGCGCATCCGCGCCTCGCGCGCCGGCACGCCGATCGCCGTGAGCCGCTCGGCCAGCCCCACGCGGGTCTGGCCCACGAGCGAGGGGCGCGGATCCGCCTCGATCCCCACGGTCGGCAGGACCGGGGCATGTCGGACGTGCCCGGCGGAATGCGGGGCGATGTCGAGCGACGCCGTCGCCATCGTGGAGGTCTCGAGGTGAGTGAGCGACCTCATATAGGCGAAGCGGGCTCTCGCGTCAGCCTCCGAGAGCATCGGTCGGTGCGATCCGTGCCGGCACAGGTGAAACCTTCGGGGCTCGGGTCGGATCGCCGGCCGGTCCGAGTCGAGGACGGGCGCGATGCCGGCGACCGGCTCGCGGACGCCATCTCCGTACGCCCGCGACCTTGGGGGAACCGGAGACGGATCCCGTCATTCGCCTTGGCAACCCAGCCGACATGCAGGAGCCGAGCCTTGGCCGACCGCCTCACCATGCAAGACCCCCGCAAGCAGTACCCGCAGCCGCCCTTCCCGCGTCAGCCGCAATCCGTGCCCGGCAGCGCGGCCGACATGGACCCGAAGCCCGACCACGGCGAGACGAGCTACACGGGCTCGGGCAAGCTCGCCGGACGCAAGGCGCTGATCACGGGCGGCGATTCGGGCATCGGCCGGGCGGCCGCGATCGCCTATGCGCGCGAAGGTGCGGATGTCGCGATCTCCTACCTGCCGAGCGAGGACGCGGACGCGCTGGAGGTCATCACGCTGATCAAGCGCGAGGGGCGCAAGGCTGTGGCGCTCCCGGGCGACGTCACGGACGAGGCCTGGTGCCGCGAGCTCGTCGAGACCACCGTGAAGGAGCTCGGCGGGCTCGACATCCTGGTGATCAATGCCGGCCGCCAGCAGAACCGGCCCTCGATCGACAAGGTGACGTCGCAGGATTTCGACCTCACCATGAAGACGAACCTCTACGCCATGCACTGGATCGCGCAGGCGGCCGTGCCGCACATGAAGGCGGGCGCGGCCGTCATCACCACGGCGTCGATCCAGGCCTACGAGCCCTCCGCGATCCTGCTCGACTACGCGACGACCAAGGCCGGGATCGTCGCCTACACGAAGGCGCTCGCGAAGCAGCTCCTCGAGAAGGGCATCCGGGCGAACGTGGTCGCCCCGGGCCCGTTCTGGACCGCGCTCCAGTCGAGCGGCGGCCAGCCGCCCGAGAAGGTCATGAAGTTCGGGTCGGAGAGCCAGTACGGCCGCCCCGGCCAGCCGGTCGAGATCGCGCCCGTCTACGTGCTGCTGGCCTCGCAGGAGGGCAGCTACATCACGGGCGAGGTCTACGGCGTGACGGGCGGCGCGGGCGTCGCCTAACGCTCCGGTCCTGAAGCACGGCTCACGGTGAAGCGGCGCGACACCGGCGGCGCTTCCCCGGAAGGAGCTGTTCGGCTTAGAGTGGACCTCGACCGGAGATCGACCGTCCATGGTGGGAATCGTCAGGCTGGCGCTGAGCCGGCCTTACACGTTCGTCGTCATGGCGGTGCTGATCATGATCTTCGGGGTCATGTCGGCTTTGCGCACCCCCACCGACATCTTCCCCGACATCAAGATCCCGGTCATCGCGGCCGTGTGGAACTACACGGGGCTGCCGCCGGACGAGATGTCGGGCCGCATCGTGTCCGTCTACGAGCGCTCGCTCACCACCACCGTCAACGACATCGAGCACATCGAGTCGCAGTCCCTCGCGGGCTACGGCGTCGTGAAGATCTTCTTCCAGCCGAACGTCAACATCAACACCGCGAACGCCCAGGTCACGGCGATCTCCCAGACGGTGCTGAAGCAGATGCCGGCCGGCATCACGCCGCCGATCATCCTCAACTTCAGCGCGTCGAGCGTTCCGATCCTCCAGCTCGCGCTGTCCAGCAGCACGCTCTCCGAGCAGCGCATCGCGGATCTCGCGCAGAACACGATCCGCCCGCCGCTCGTCACGATCCCGGGCGCCGCCCTGCCGTTCCCCTATGGGGGCAAGACGCGCCAGATGCAGATCGACCTCGACCAGAGGGCGCTGCGCTCCTACGGGCTTGCCGCGCAGGACGTCGTCCAGGCGCTGACGGTGCAGAACCTGATCACGCCCGTCGGCACGCAGAAGATCGGCAAGTTCGAGTACACGATCAGCCTGAACGACGCCCCGAAGCGGCTGGCCGAATTCAAGGACCTGCCGATCAAGTCCGTCAACGGCACGGTCGTCTACATGCGCGACGTCGCGAACGTCCACGATTCGAACCCGCCCCAGGCGAACCTCGTCGAGCTGAACGGGCAGAAGGGCGTGCTGATGTCGGTCCTCAAGACGGGATCGGCCTCCACGCTCGACATCATCTCGGGCATCAAGGCGGCGCTGCCGGCCGTGCGCGAGATCCTGCCGGACGGGCTCGACCTGAAGGCGGTCGGCGACCAGTCGCTCTTCGTGCAGGAGGCGGTCTCGGGCGTCATCCGCGAGGGCATCATCGCGGCCGCGCTGACCGGCCTGATGATCCTCGTCTTCCTCGGCTCCTGGCGATCGACGCTCATCATCACGGTGTCGATCCCGCTCGCCGTCCTGGCGTCCGTGACCGCGCTGTCGCTGCTCGGCGAGACGATCAACGTCATGACGCTCGGCGGCCTCGCGCTCGCGGTCGGCATCCTGGTCGACGACGCGACGGTGACCATCGAGAACATCAACTGGCACCTGGAGCAGGGCAAAGCGGTCCAGACCGCGATCCTGGACGGCGCGCAGCAGATCGTCGTCCCGGCGACCGTCTCGCTCTTGTGCATCTGCATCGCGTTCGTGCCGATGTTCGGGCTCGGCGGCGTCGCGGGCTACCTGTTCCGGCCATTGGCCGAGGCCGTGGTCTTCGCTATGGTCGCCTCCTACATCCTGTCGCGCACCCTCGTGCCCACCATGGCGAACTACCTGCTGCACGCGCACGTGCACGCGGAGCCCGGGGCGGCGCGCAGCCGCAACCCGTTCACGCGCTTCCAGCAGGGGTTCGAGCGGCGCTTCGAGCGCTTCCGGATGGGTTATGTGGGCCTGCTGCATCTCGGACTGCGCCGCCGGGCCGGGCTGATCGTCGGCTTCCTGGTCGTGACAGGCGCGTCCTTCGGGCTCGCGCCATACCTCGGCTCGAACTTCTTCCCCGACGTGGATTCGGGCGAGATCAAGCTCCACGTGCGCGCCCAGACCGGGCTCCGGCTCGAGAACACGGCGCTGCTCTGCAACCGCATCGAGGAGGTGATCCGCGGCATCATCCCGGAGCACGAGCTCCGCAGCGTGGTGGCGAATGTCGGCCTGCCGGTCAGCGGCATCAACATCGCCTACTCGAACTCGGGCACGATCGGCCCGGAGGACGCGGACCTCCTCATCAGCCTGAACGAGGAGCACGGGCCGACGCCCGACTACGTGCGCACGCTGCGTGAGGAGCTGCCGCGCCGCTTCCCCGGCACGGTCTTCTCCTTCCTGCCGGCCGACATCGTGTCGCAGATCCTGAACTTCGGCTCGCCCGCCCCGATCGATCTCCAGATCGTCGGGCCGAACCTCGAGGCGAACCGCGAGCTCGCGAACAGGATGCTGGCGAAACTGCGGGTCGTGCCGGGGCTGGCGGATGCGCGCGTGCAGCAGGCCTTCCAGCAGCCGACGCTGAACGTGAACTTCGACCGCACCTTCGCGAGCCTCGTCGGGCTGACGGAGCAGAACGCCGCCACCACCATGCTGCAGACGCTCGCCGGATCGAGCCAGACGAACCCGATCTACTGGCTGAACCCCGACAACCAGATCTCCTACCCGGTCTCGATCCAGACGCCGCAATACGCCATGGACAAGCTCGGCGACCTGCGCAGCATCCCGCTCGCGTCGAACGGCTCGACGCAGCTTCTCGGTGGGCTCGCAGGCTTCGAGCCGACCGCCAGCCACGCGGTGCTGAGCCACTACAACATCCAGCCGATCATCGACATCTACGCGACGCCGGCCGACCGCGACCTCGGCGCGGTCGCGACGGACGTGCGCAAGATCATGGCCGAGATGACGCCCGAGCTGCCGCGCGGATCGCGGCTGGTCCTGCGCGGCCAGGTCGCCACCATGCTGTCCGCCTACCAGCAGCTCTTCATTGGCATCGGGTTTGCGATCGTCCTGATCTATCTCCTGATCGTCGTGAACTTCCAATCGTGGCTCGATCCGCTCGTCATCGTGCTGGCTCTCCCGACCGCGCTCGCGGGCATCGTGTGGATGCTGTTCGCGACCGGCACGACGCTGTCCGTCCCGGCGCTCACCGGCGCGATCATGTGCATGGGGGTCGCGACCGCGAACTCGATCCTGGTGATCAGCTTCGCGCGCGACCGGCTGGCGGCCGGCGCGAACGCGTTCCAGGCGGCGCTGGACGCCGGCGCGAGCCGATTCCGTCCCGTCCTCATGACTGCGCTCGCGATGATCATCGGCATGGCCCCGATGGCGATCGAGCCGGGGCAGAACGCGCCGCTCGGGCGCGCGGTGATCGGCGGACTGATCTTCGCGACCTTCGCGACGCTCCTCTTCGTGCCGACCCTGTTCAGCCTCGTGCACGGGCGCACGAAGGCCCGGGCCGAGCCGGAGCACGCCGCTCCGGCCGGGCTGGTGCCGGCCGAATGAGCCACCGACCCGACACGTCCGACTCGACGTCCGACTTACCCTCTGACTTGGCCCCCGGCGGAGCCCCGCATGTCATCTGAAGGTGTATCGCCCGAACAGGTCCGGGAGCCCCGGGCCCGCTACCTGTGGCTCGTCGCGATCTGTCTCCTGGTCGGGGCGGGCGCGCTCGTCTTCGGCGGGGTCAGGACCCGCGCCAGGACCGACCAGGAGGTCGCGCGCCGCACGGTCGAGCAGGCGATGCCCTCCGTCGAGCTGATCGCCCCGAAGCGCGGCGCGGACGCACAGCAGCTCGTCCTGCCGGGCGACATCCAGGCCTTCTCCAGCGCGCCGATCTACGCGCGCGCCAGCGGCTACGTGACGGCTTGGTACAAGGACATCGGCGACAAGGTGAAACGCGGCGAGAAGCTCGCGGACATCGACACGCCCGACCTCGACCAGCAATACGCGCAGGTGAAGGCGGACGTCGCGAACGCGCTCGCCAACGCCACCCTCGCGGCCGCGACCGCGAAGCGCTACCACGAGCTCGTCGCGACATCGATCGTGTCGAGGCAGACCGACGAGGAGAAGGCCGGCGACGCGACCGCCAAGCAGGCGAGCCTGGAGGCCGCCCGCGCGAACCTCGCCCGTGTGGAGGCGCTGGTCGCGTTCAAGACGCTGGCCGCCCCCTTCGACGGTGTCGTGACGACCCGGGCGATCGATGTCGGGGCGCTCATCAACGGGGGCGGCAATACCGGCGCGGCGCTCTACCAGATCGCGGACATCCACCGCGTGCGCGTCTACGTGCGCGTGCCGCAGGCCTATACGGGCGAGCTGAAGCCCGGCACCAGGGCGTCGCTGCGCATGCCGCAATATCCCGGCCGGAGCTTCGAGGCGACGCTCGTCCGCAGCTCGAACGCGATCTCGCAGGAATCCCGCACCGCGCTCGTCCAGCTCCAGGCGGACAACCCGGACGGGAAACTCTGGCCCGGCACCTATACCGAGGTGCATTTCGAGCTGGCCCCGAACCCGGACGCGCTGCGGGTTCCGGCGACAGCCCTGATGTTCGGGGAGCACGGCATCCGGGTCGCGGGCGTGGAGGGCGACGCGGTCGTGCTGAAGACCGTCCAGCTCGGGC
>CAXUHE010000085.1:6247-14402 GCA_964250725.1 uncultured Enterovirga sp.
ACGTCGAGGTGCTGGCGGGCCTCGTGCCGTCCGACCGCATCATCGACTCGCCGCTGGAGACGCTGAACACCGGCGACAAGGTCCGCGTGGTGAAGGGCGACCCGGCCGCTCCCGCCAAGGTGGTGGACGCCGACACCCGCAAGAAGACCGAGTGACGGTCGCGTGACATCCACCATCCCGGTCTTCGACGGGCACAACGACGTCCTGTTGCGCCTGCACCGCGGCGGGCTCGAAGGGGCCGAGGCCCGCTTCCTAGAGGGCGAGGCGAAGGGCCATCTCGACCTGCCGCGCGCGAAGGCGGGCGGGTTCGCGGGCGGCCTCTTCGCGCTCTACGTGCCGTCCCGCTCGGGACTGAACTTCAGGGCCCTGCGCGGCGAGAGCTACGACCTCGCGCTGCCGCCCGAGGTGCCGCAGGCGGAGGCCCAGGCCTTCGTGATCGAGGAGGCGTCGCTGCTCCTGCGCATCGTGCGCGGCTCGAAGGGCCGGGTCGCGCTCTGCCGCAGCGTCTCCGAGATCATCGGGGCGTTCGGCCGCGAGGCGCTGGCGGTCGTCATGCACCTGGAGGGCTGCGAGGCGATCGATCCGGACCTGCGCATGCTCGACGTGCTCTACGCGGCGGGCCTGCGCTCGCTCGGGCCCGTCTGGAGCCGCGACACCATCTTCGGCGCGGGCGTGCCGATGCGATTCCCGAGCAGCCCCGACATCGGCGGTGGCCTGACGGAGGCCGGTCGCGCGCTCGTGCGGGCCTGCAACCGTCTCGGGATCCTGGTCGACCTCTCGCACCTGACCGAGCAGGGGTTCTGGGACGTCGCGGCGATCACGGACGCGCCGCTCGTCGCGACCCACTCGAACGTCCACGCGATCTGCCCGACCTCGCGCAACCTGACCGACCGGCAGCTCGACGCGATCCGCGAGAGCGACGGCATGGTGGGGGTGAACTTCGCGACGAGCTTCCTGCGTCCCGACGGCCAGATGCGCTCGGACACCGAGCTCGACGTCGTGGTGCGCCACATCGACGGGCTGATCGAGCGGGTCGGCGAGACCCGCGTGGGGCTCGGCTCCGACTACGACGGCGCGGTCGTGCCCCGGGCCATCGATCCCGCGAGCAATCTGCAAGCCCTGATGGAGGCGCTCCGGGCGCACGGCTACGACGAGCCGCTCCTCAACCTGATCGGCAGCCGCAACTGGCTCCGCGTGCTGGAGCGCACGATCGGCTGAACCAGCCGTTTCACTGTCATCCCCGGCCGGAGCGAAGCAGCCGGGGATGACGCCCGGCCTAACCCCGCAGCGTGCAGGCCGCGTGGATGAGCGAGAGGTGGCTCAGGCCCTGGGGCGTGTTGCCCATGTGGTCGCCGGTCGCAGGGTCGACCATCTCGCTCATGATGCCGACGCCCTTCGCCATGCCGTCCAGGACCGCCGTGAAGAGCTCCTCGGCCTCGGGCCGGCGTCCGAGCGTCGCGAGTGCATCGACGAGCCAGAACGAGCAGGCGAGGAACGCGCCCTCCTCCGCCTCGGCCCCGGTATAGCGGTAGAGGAACGGGCCACGCCCCAGCTCCGCCCGCACCGCGTCGACCGTCGCGGAGAGCCGCTCGTGCCCGTCGAAGCCGAACCGTGCCGCCAGGATCACCGCGGCGTCCAGCTGCTCGGTGCCCGGGTACATGGTGTAGGCGCCGCGTTGTTCCGACCAGCAATGCTCCTGCACCCAGCCGGCGATCCGGTCGCGCTCGCGCGTCCAGCGCGGGACGCAGGTCGACGGGAGGTGGCCGGCCTCCGCGAGCTCGACCGCGCGGGCGAGCGCCTGCCAGCAGCTGATCTTCGACATCGTGTAGTGCTGCGGCTCCTCCAGCTCCCACAAGCCCGCATCCTTCTGCCGCCAGCGGTCGGCGCACTGGTCCGCGAGGCCGGACAGCACGAAGGCGCTGCGCTGGTCGAGGATGTTGCCGTCGCTGACGAAGCGCGAGGCGGTCTGGAAGATGTCGCCGTAGATGCCGTGCTGGTGCTGGTGGGCGGCGGCGTTGCCGGTCCTGACGGGCGTCGAGCCGCGATAGCCGGGGAGGTCGAGCTCCTCGACCTCCGGCGCGAGCTCGCCGCTGAGCGTGTAGAGGACGTGCGGACCGTGCTGGTCGAGTCGCCGGATGAGCCAGGTGAAGGCGGCCTTCGCCTCAGGCATGGCGCCGACGCGCAGGAACGCGGTCACCGTGTAGCCGGCGTCGCGGATCCAGGCGTAGCGGTAGTCCCAGGTCTTGGGTCCGCCGACCCGCTCGGGCAGCGAGGTGGTGGCGGCGGCCGCGATCCCGCCCGAGGGCGAGTAGAGCAGGAACTTGAGCGCGAGCGCGCTGCGACGGACGACCTCGCGGTGCGGCCCCTCGTAATGCAGGCCCCCGGCCCAGCTTCGCCACGCCTCGTCGCTCGTGTCGATGCGCGCGTCGATCTCGCCGATCGGCGGCACGCCCAGCGGCTCGTCCTCGCCCGCCAGGATCGCGACCGTCGCGCGCTCGCCTGTCGCCAGCGTCACGGTCGCCGTGATCGTACGGTCCTCCTCCTCGACGATCCGCACGTTGTCGCTGACCCGCAGGAGGCCGAGCACCGGCCCGACATGGAAGATGCAGCCGTTCGCGGTCTGCTGCAGCCACGGCGAGGCGGTGTCGGCCCGCGTGCCGAACACCGCCCGGATCGTCAGCGTCACCGTGCCGGACGTCACCTCGATGCGCCGCGCGAGCTCGCACCAGGGCAGCCGGCCCGCGAAGCTGCTGTTCAGCGATTCCGTCATCGTCGCCCGGCCGGACGCGGTCTTGAACAGCGTTTCCAGCACGTTGCTGTCCGGGCGGTAGCGCCGCTCGAGCGTGAACTCCGCCTCGGGCCGCACCTGGAAGAACCCGCCGCCCGCCGGGTCGAGCAGCCGGTCGAAGAGCGGCGGCGAATCCATCTCGGGCACGCACCACCAGGCCACCGCCCCGTCGGGCGCGATCAGCGCGACCGAGCGCCCGTCGCCGAGCGCCGCGTAGTCCTGGATGGGGAAGTCGGCGCCTTCCGGCCTCGTGGCATTGTCCGGCCGGATCTCAGCGTGCGTCATCACGCATGTGTGGTGACGATTGTCGCGAACGCAACATCGCCGCCTCTTCGGGCGTTGGCTGCACATAGACGTGAGCCGCGCGTCCGCGCCGGCCGACCCTCGCGGAGACGAATGTGAGCATCCTGTCGACCATCGGACTCGGAAAGAAGATCCGCTACGCCATCGTGGCGCTCGGCGACATCTCGCAGGAAGCGATGCTGCCCGGCGTTTCTCATACCGGCAACTCCGAGGTGACGGCCCTCGTGACGGGCGACCCGGAGAAGGCGCGGGTGCTGGGCGAGCGCTACGGGGTCGTCGACACCTACAGCTACGGCGGGTTCGACGACATGCTGCGCTCGGGCAAGGTGGACGCGATCTATCTCGCGACGCCGAACTGGCGCCATGCCGAATTCGCGGTCCCGGCCTTGAGGGCCGGCATCCACGTGCTGCTCGAGAAGCCGATGGAGGTCTCGACCGCCAAGTGCCAGGAGATCCTGGACGCGCAGGTCGCGTCCGGCGCGAAGCTGATGATCGCCTACCGGCTGCATTTCGAGCCCGCGACGCTCGATCTCCTGGACAAGATCCGGGCCGGCGAGATCGGCGACGTCACCGTCTTCACCTCCACCTTCGCCCAGATGGTGTCGCCGAAGAACCATCGCGCGACGAACGGAGTGGAGGCCGGGCCACTCTTCGACATGGGACCCTACCCGCTCAACGCCGCGCGCTACGTCTTCGGGGAGGAGCCGACCGAGGTCGTGTCGGCGATCGGATCGCGTCACCCCGAGGCGGGGCTCGGCGACCTCGACGACACGGTCGCGGTCACGTTGCGCTTCCCCGGCAACCGCCTCGCGCAGTTCGTCGTGTCCTATTACGGCAACAGCATCGACACGTACCTGGCGGTCGGCACGAAGGGCAGCGTGCAGATGAACCCCGCCTACATGTACGGGATGTCGCTCGAGCAATACGTGACGATCGGCGAGACGAAGAGCCACGAGAGCTTCAAGAGCACCGACCATTTCGGCGGTCAGATGAAATACTTCTCGGACTGCATCCTGAACGGGAGCGATCCGGAGCCGGACGGCCAGGAGGGCTACGCGGACGTGCGCGTGCTGGAGGCCGCCGTCGAGGCCATGAAGACCGGCCGGTCGCAGACGCTGCCGCCCTTCACGCGCACCCGGCGCATCGACACCGCCGCCCAGAAGCAGACGCTCTCGGCCAAGAAGACGCCCGAGCTCGTCAACGCGTCCAATCCCGGCAAAAGCAAGGACAAGTCGCCGACGAACTGAGGAACGGTGTCTCGCGTTCGAGATCCGAACGTGGCGCGGGAACCCTCTCCCGATGGGATAGGTGACCCCGCGCTTGATCCTGCCTCACGCCCCGCCCCAGCTCATCGTGAGCCCGCCATCCATCGTCCAGGTCTGGCCCGTGACCTCGTCGCCCGCTTTCGCGAACTCCTCGCCCGGCGCTCAGTAGTTCCGTCCCGTCCGCAGCGGACGGCCCGTGTCGGCCAGGATGGCGTCCGTGACCTGGCGGACGTCGCGCAGGCCGCACATCGCCATCGTGACGTCGAGTTCCTTGCGGATGACGTCGAGGCACTGCGTCACGCCGGCCTCGCCGTTCGCCCCGAGCCCGTACAGGAAGGCGCGCCCGATGAAGGTGCCGTGGGCGCCGAGCGCCAGCGCCTTGATGACGTCCTGGCCGGATCGGATGCCGCCGTCGAACAGGATCTCCATGCGGTCGCGCACCGCCTCCACGATCGCCGGCAGGGCCTCGATCGAGGAGAGCGCGCCGTCGAGCTGGCGGCCGCCGTGGTTCGATACGATCAGCGCCTCCGCGCCGCTCGCGACCGCGGGCTCGACGTCCTCCGGGTCGAGGATGCCCTTCAGGATCAGCTTGCCCCCCCAGCGGTCGCGGACCCACTTCACGTCGTCCCAGTTCAGCGTCGGGTCGAACTGCTCGGCCGTCCAGGCGGAGAGGGAGGAGAGGTTGGTCACGCCCTTGGCATGGCCCGCGATGTTGCGGAACGTGCGGCGTTTCGTGCCCAGCATGCCGATGCACCAGTTCGGCTTGGTGGCGAGGTTGACGAGGTTGCGCAGCGTCGGCTTCGGGGGCGTCGAGAGGCCGTTCCTGATGTCCTTGTGGCGCTGGCCCAGGATCTGCAGGTCGAGGGTGAGCACGAGGGCCGAGCAGCCGGCCGCCTTCGCGCGGTCGATGAGCCGCCCGATGAACTCGCGGTCGCGCATCACGTAGAGCTGAAACCAGAACGGCCGGTCGGTGTTCTCGGCCACGTCCTCGATCGAGCAGATCGACATGGTGGAGAGCGTGAACGGCACGCCCGCCTTCGCGGCGGCGCGCGCCGCCAGGATCTCGCCGTCGGCGTGCTGCATGCCCGTGAGGCCGGTCGGCGCCAGCGCCACCGGCATCGCGACGGGCTGTCCGATCATGGTCGAGGCGAGCGTGCGGTTCGTCATGTCGACCGCGACGCGCTGGCGCAGCTTGATCTTGGCGAAGTCCGCCGTGTTCGCCCGGTAGGTGCCCTCCGTGTAGGAGCCCGAATCCGCGTAGTCGTAGAACATGCGCGGCACGCGCCGTTCGGCGAGCCGGCGCAGGTCCTCGATGCAGGTGACCGGGGCCTCGCCGAACAGGCTCGGGATACGAGTCGGCGGCCGGGAGGACGGCATCGTGGTGGCGGTCATGGGCGTCCTCGTCTGCGCCCGCCGGCGCGGGTCGATGGCTGGTGAGAACCAGCATATCGCGCGCGCCGTCAATGCGACCAAGGGGGCGGCGACCAAGGGTGGCGACCAAGGGTGGCGACCAAGGGTGGCGACAAGCGGAGCCGTTCGACGTCCGGCCGCACTCTCGCCCGGATCGTGGCGGAGATGCGCGCCGCATCTCGGGGATGATCGCACGTGCTGCTGTCGCTGAAGGAATGGCGCGCCCGCTCGGCCGCGGGGACCGAACTCCGCGCCGGGTTGAAGACGCGCGCCGCCGCGATCTTCGGGCTCTCCGAGAACGACGGCGTCGTGGTGAACGAGATCGCCTGCTCCGAGCCCGGCTGCCCGGACGTCGAGACCGTATTCCTCATCATGCGCGCCGGCGCCCCGACCCGCGCGCTCAAGGTTTCCCGGCCGATGAGCGAGGTCACGGACGAAGACATGCGCGCGGCCTACGAGGCGCTGCCCGAGGTCTGAGGCCGCATCGCGTCACGATCGGTGCTAGGGTTTGGTCATCATGGAGACACGCACCTTCACCCTCGCGGCCGACGCGCCGGAGCGGCTCGACCGCATGCTGGCGGCCGCCGTCGGCGACCTCTCCCGCAGCCGCCTCCAGGCGCTGATCCGGGGCGGGCACGTGCGCGTCGACGGCGCGACGGCGCTCGACCCCTCCGCCAAGGCGGCGCCCGGCGCGACGGTCGAGCTCTCCGAGCCGCCTCCCACGGAGGGGAAGCCCGGCGCCGAGCCGATCTCGCTGCGCGTCGTCTACGAGGACGCGCACCTGCTCGTCATCGACAAGCCCGCCGGGCTCGTGGTCCATCCGGGCGCGGGCAACCCGACCGGCACGCTCGTCAACGCGCTCCTCGCGCATTGCGGCGACAGCCTCTCGGGCATCGGGGGCGTCATCCGGCCGGGCATCGTGCACCGGCTCGACAAGGACACGAGCGGGCTCCTCGTCGTGGCGAAGACCGACGCGGCGCATCGCGGGCTGTCGGACCAGTTCGCGGATCACGGCCGCACGGGTCCGCTGGAGCGCGCCTACCTCGCCTTCGTGTGGGGCGAGCTGAACCCGGCGCGCGGCGTCGTCGATGCGGCGCTCGCGCGCAGCACGCGCGACCGGGAGAAGATGGCGATCGTGTCCGAAGACCGCGGCCGGGCCGCGCTCACCCGCTACGCGGTCGAGGAGACTTTCGCGGCCGCCGCCGAGTCCGGCTCCGGGGAGGTCGCCGCGAGTCTGGTGCGCTGCACGCTGGAGACGGGGCGCACGCACCAGATCCGCGTGCACCTCGCCCACATCAGGCACCCGCTGATCGGCGACGAGGTCTACGGCTCGGGGTTCCGCACCAAGCGCAGCCTCCTCGCGCTCGGCGCGCAGGACGCGGTCGCGCGGCTCGGCCGGCAGGCGCTGCACGCGACGCTGCTCAGCTTCGCGCACCCTGTCACGGACGAGACGATGCGCTTCGAGAGTCCCCTGCCCGACGACCTCGCGGCGCTCCACGCCGCGCTCGCGGGCCGCACGACAAGTTGAAGGCCGGGCTGACACCAAATCGGCGCGAGCCGCGTTGTTGGGAGGCGCGAGGCGAGTTGCCGGACGCGAACGCCCCTTTTCGGCCATTGTCGCGCTTACCATGTCTCGTGGTCGCGATTGCCGAACGGGATCGCGCGGGCTTGCCTCGATGGAGGCCCAAGGAGGCTTTATGGCTGCGGCACTACCCGTCCTCTCCGCCGAGGGGGGACTTTCACGCTACCTGAACGAGATCCGCAAGTTCCCGATGCTGGAACCGACGGAGGAGTTCATGCTGGCCAAGCGCTGGCAGCAGACCGAGGATCGGGATGCCGCGCACCGTCTTGTCACGTCCCACCTCCGGCTCGTGGCGAAGATCGCCATGGGGTATCGCGGCTACGGCCTGCCGATCAGCGAGGTCGTGTCCGAGGGCAATGTCGGCCTCATGCAGGCCGTCAAGCGCTTCGATCCCGACAAGGGGTTCCGCCTCGCGACCTACGCCATGTGGTGGATCAAGGCCGCGATACAAGAATACATCCTGCGCTCGTGGTCGCTCGTGAAGATGGGCACGACCGCGAACCAGAAGAAGCTGTTCTTCAACCTGCGCAAGGCGAAGGGTCAGATCTCCGCGCTCGACGAGGGCGATCTCCGGCCTGACCAGGTGAAGCAGATCGCCACCAAGCTCGGCGTCACCGAGCAGGACGTCGTCGACATGAACCGCCGTCTCGGCGGCGACATGTCGCTCAACGCCCCGCTGCGGGAGGAAGGTGAGGGCGGCGGCGAGTGGCAGGACTGGCTCGTCGACGATCAGGCCAGCCAGGAGACGGTGTTCGCCAATGCCCAGGAGGGCTCGAACCGGCTCGCGGCCCTGCGGGACGCGCTCGG
>CAXUHE010000086.1:0-14354 GCA_964250725.1 uncultured Enterovirga sp.
GCTGGAAACCGCCACCCACTTCCATGAACCGGAGGGACCTGAGCAGTTACCCTTTTTGGGCAGCGACGAATCATCGAGCACAACACGGCATCGAGCTCCCCAGCATGCGATCCGCCTCGACCAGCAGTGTCCGGACGAGGGGCTTCTCGTCCCAGCGACCCACCGAGATGAAGGGCGGTCAGTGATCACAGCTCACCCCGTCCTGGGGCGCCGTCAGGGCTGCATGCTTTTGCGCTCGCCGAGTTCGATCAGCCCGGCGACGCAATGTGGTCACATCGCCCGTCGCGCCGCGTGGTTCGGGCCCGCCAAGAACGGCTCCACTCACTGCGATCCAAGTCGTCGCCGGTATCCATCCTCGACCATCGCGAACCTTCCCCGCCGGCACAGCCCGGCGTGGAGTATGCAAAAATCCCATCACGTTCCGTGAAGCGCAAAATCACTTCTAGGCTAGAAATTGAGTAGACGAGGCGGTTGAAGGCAGAAGGATTTCTGCCGAGTTTCGTATCGAGTCCGATTTTTTCACAACAAGCTCATAGACCCGTCTGCGGCTATCTGTTCAGAACGTACGAAATGGACAGTTTTGCCGCTCTCTGCCGAAAAATGGGGGCTCTACAGCACGTATCAGGTCTCAAGTTGATCTGATATCGTCTGCTAAAAATCCTCACTTGCTCTATCTACCGACCGAGTCTCATCTTCTATCCTGGGCCGGTTGAGACGGGAGCGTCGGCAACGCCGCGTATGTCCCGGTACTGATGCCAGAAAGCCACCCAACCCTGCTCCAGATGTCGACGCATATTCGCCTCGGCCAGATCCGGGTCGCGCCGTTGGACCGCTTCGAAAATAGACGCGTGGGCCTCGTAACTGCGGCGGTCCTCGTCGGGTTCCAGCAGCGCGAAGCGGCGCTGTTCGAGGAGCCAGGTGGACATGGCATCGTGCAGCCCCAGGAAGGCGGGGTTCCGCATGATCCGGGCGAGACCGTAATGGAACGCAACATCGGTGCGGATGAACGCGTCGAGGTTGCCGATCGCCGCGCGATTGTCGGCGAGGGCCGCCCGCAACTCGGCGATCTCAGCCTCGCTGGCCTTGGCGGCCGCCTCGCGGACCAACCCGACTTCCATGAACAGGCGCATCCCTTGAAGATGGCGTTGACCTTCGGGGCTGCTGAGGATCTGCCGCACTGCAGGCACCATTCCGGCCAACACGCGATCGACGGTGGGCACGGCGACACGCGCCGGGGCTCCATTGCCGATCTCGATCAGGCCGGAGCGCTGTAGCGTGATGAGGGCCTCCCGGATCGCTGGGCGGCCGACACCGAAACGTTGTTGAAGGTCCCGTTCCGCGGGAAGGCGATCTCCCGGGCGCAGCACGCCGGTCAGGATTTCGCTCTCGAGATGCGTCGCGACCTGCTCATAGAGCTTGCGACGATCGAGCGTCACGCTATCGACCATGTGACCTTTCATACCATCATACTTGACAACCAATTTCGTCCAATCTACCGATTCATGACCAACGAAACAAGGCGTCGGGGCCGTAGCCGATGACGCTGGTGGGAAACGCAGATGATCGGCCGAAGCTCACATATCGATGTGCTCCTTCGAATGCACCCGTCGCTCGGCGGGAGCGGCTCCCGATGAGAGTCGCGGTCCTCGGAGGCGGTGGCGCCATGGGAGGGATGTTCGGTGCCTGGCTGGCCCGCGCCGGACAGGATGTGATCCTGATCGACGTCTCGAAGCCGGCGGTTGAGGCGATCAACCGCGACGGGCTCACGATCGAGGAGAAGGATGGTTCACTTGCGACCGTCAGAGTCGAGGCGACAGATCGGCCCGCAGAGATCGCCCCTGTCGATCTGATCCTCACCTTCGTCAAATGCTACCATACAGAGGCCGCCATCCGCGGGGCGATGCCGATGGTCGGTGCTGAGACCGCTATTCTTTCGTTGCAGAATGGGTGGGGAAACGCGGATCGGATCGCGGCGGTCGCGGGCCGCGAGCGGGTGATCGTCGGTCTCACCTACCATTCGGGTACGCTGGTCGCGCCGGGTCACGTCAAGCATCCGGGCGCTGGGATGACCCACATAGGCGAGCTCGACGGACATCTGTCCAACCGTCTCGCGGAGGCAGCCGGAGTCCTTCGCGACGCCGGCATCGAGGTGACCGCCTCGACCGCGATCCTCGACGAGATCTGGAAGAAGCTGGCGCTCAACGTCTGTACCCTTCCGACGGCCGCATTGCTCGGCTTTTTCGCCAACGAACTCAACCGGTTCGAAGGCACGCGCTCGATCATGCGGGCGCTCCTGGCCGAGACGGCGGCGGTCGCCCGTGCCCAGGGCATTCGCCTCGACGAAGAGGAGCGTTGGGCCGCGATCACGGGGCTTCTGGATCGCGCCGTGGGAGCCCGGGGCTCGATGGTCCAGGACGTTGATGCCAGACGTCCGACCGAGATCGATGTGATCAACGGGGCCATCGTGTCGGCAGGTCGCCAGCATGGCATCGCGACACCGGTCAACGACACCATGGTCGGGCTGATCAGCAGCCTTCAAGGCCGGTATCTCGCTCCGGAGCATCGGTCGTGACGAGCGCTGTTCCGCGCCTCCTTGTCGAAGATCTGCGCAAGTCGTTCCCGGGCGTGCTCGCTTTGAAGGGCGTGTCGATGGAGGTGCGGCCGGGCGAGATCCATGCGCTCCTCGGGGAGAACGGAGCTGGCAAGTCGACGCTCGGGAAGCTGATCGGCGGCGTCTATGCGGCCGAGGACGGGCGGATCGCCCTCGACGGCGTCCCGCTCGGCCGGATCGACGAGGCCGCGGCCGGCGCTCTCGGCATCGGCATCGTCCACCAAGAGGGCTCGCTCGTCCCGCAGCTTTCGATCGCCGAGAACGTCTTCGTCGGACGCCAGCCGACCCGCTGGCCGGGGCGCATCGATCGCACCCTGATGCGCCGACAGACCGCTGCGCTTCTCGGCGAGCTTGGAGTGCCGCTCGACCCCGCCCAGCGCGTCAGCCAGCTTTCGACGGCGCAGGCTCAGGTCGTCGAGATCGCCAAGGCGCTCTCGCGCGACCTGAAGCTGCTGATCCTGGACGAGCCGACATCGGCGCTGACGTCGACCGAGACCAGGCGCCTGTTCGATGTGATCCGTCGGCTCCGCTCCGCGGGCACCTCCGTGATCTACGTGTCGCATCGCTTGTCCGAGATCTTCGAGCTGTGCGACCGCGTCACGGTGCTGAAAGACGGGCGCGTCACGGGAACGCGGATCGTCGCCGAAACCCGCGAGGCGGAGCTGATCCGGCTGATGGTCGGACGCGATGTGCTGTTCGCCCGCGAGACGGCCGCGGTGACCTCCCCCGGCGAGGTCGTGCTGGCGGTCGAGGGCGTCGGTGCCCCGCCCTTCGTCCGCGATGCGAGCCTGACCGTGCGCGCGGGTGAGATCGTGTGCCTCGCCGGACTCGTCGGTGCTGGCCGATCGGAACTCTGCGAGGTGATATTCGGGGCCCGTGCCCGGACCAGCGGGCGCGTGCTCCTCGATGGCAGCCCCGCGGTCTTCACCGGCCCGTGGGACGCCATGTCCGCGGGGATCGGCATGGTCCCAGAGGACCGTAAGATGGCCGGCTTGTTCCTCGACAAGTCGATCACCGACAACGTCGCCGTGACGGTGTTCGGCCGCGTCGTGCGCTGCGGGATCGTCCTGGACGCCGCGGCCTCTGCCCTCGCCGCCCGCTTCATCAAGGACCTGCAGATCGCCACCCCCTCGCCGGGCCAACTCGTCGGCAACCTTTCAGGCGGCAATCAGCAGAAAGTGCTGCTCGCGAAGTGGCTGGCTCCCGAGCCCCGCCTGCTGATCGTGGACGAGCCGACGCGCGGTGTCGATGTCGGTGCCCGCTCTGAAATCTATCGGATCCTGCGATCGCTGAAGGCGAGCGGGCTCGCCTTGCTCGTGGTGTCGTCCGATCTGCCGGAGGTGCTGACCCTGGCCGACCGCATCGTCGTGATGGCGGACGGCCGCACCGTCGGCGAACTCGACGGCGCGACCGCTACGGAGGAGGGCGTGCTCCAGCTCGCGACGCGCGGTGACCTTTCGGAGGCCGCATGACGACGTCCACGGCCAACACCGCTCCCGACCTCCTCGAAGACAAGGGGCCGCCGATCCGCTCGGGACCGATGAGGGCCGTGTTCCGCCTCGCCGAGTCGCGCCCGCTGATGCTGTTCGTCCTCATCGTCCTGCTGGCCGGCACCATGACGGTCGTCTACCCGCATAACTTCCCCACTTCGTACAATATTTCAGCCGTCCTGCTGAACGCCGCGCAGAACGGCATCCTGGTCGCGGGCATGATGCTGCTGATGATCGCCGGCTTTTTCGATCTGTCCATCGGGTCCACCCTCGCCTTATCGGGCGTGTGGGCAGGGGTCTCGGTCGGCTGGTGGAACTGGCCACCCGAGGCGGGCCTGCTGGCCGGCATCGCCGTCGGCGTGATCGCCGGGCTCATCAACGGCCTGATCGTCACGCGCATCGGCATCAACGCGCTGATCGCCACATTGGCCACCATGGCCATCTACCGCGGGCTGACCTATCTCACGGCCGGCACCGGCGTCACGCCGATCGGCGACGGTTTCAAGCTCTACGGCCAAGCCGTGTTCTTCGGGATCCAGACACCGTTCTGGGTGATGTTCGTGTTGGTCTGCGTCGGCGGCTGGGCCGTGGCGCGCACGCGTTTCTTCCGGCAGTTCTACTTCATCGGCGGCAACGCGCGAGCGGCCAAACTGTCCGGCATCCGCGTCGAGCGCCTGACGTTGATCGGCTTCACCATCACGGGCGGCTTGGCCGGGCTCGCCGGTGTTCTGGGCGCCGCCCGCCTCAACTCCGCGGTCGTTTCGGCGGGGATCGGCGTCGAGCTCAGCGTCATCACCGCCACCGTGCTCGGCGGCGCCAGCCTCAAGGGTGGCGAGGGGACGGTGCTCGGCGGCGTGCTGGGCGTGCTGTTCATCGCACTCGTTCAGAACGCGATGATCATCAACGGGATCGGCATCTTCTGGCAGCCCATCATCGTGGGTGCCGTTCTCTTGCTCGCGGTTTCCCTCGACCGCTTCAAGCGCAGCCACCGGGCCTGACCCGACACGCGACCAGCCCGACAAACGGGCGTTTAAGGGAGAAGGACGATGAAGTGGGCCACCGTATCACTGATAGGTCTCGGCGCCCTCGCCATGGCAACCCCGGCCGTCGCTCAACAGTCGAGCTTCGGCCCAAGCGATGCCAAGGAGGTTTACTACTGGGTTTCCAACAAGGCCAATCTGCCTCTGTTCGTCCAGTACGACTACGTCGGCATGAAGAGGATCGCTGATGAACTGCATGTGCAGGTGCGTGTCGCCGGTCCGACCGATTTCGACCTGCCGGGCTATATCGCGGCGGTCGACCAGGTCTGCGCGCAGAAGCCGGCCGGCGTTTCGGTGGTGGGCGGATGGGACCCGTCCCTGACCGAGTCGGTCAAGAAGTGCATCGCCAACGGCGTGCCGACGGTCGTCGATGACGGCGACCTGCCCGGCTCCGGTCGCCTCGCTTACATCGGAACCAATTGGACCAAGATCGGCGAGGCTCAAGCCCAGGCGATCATGGACAGGCTGCCGAGCGGCGGCAAGATCGCCGTGACCTCGATCATCAACGCCGGCAACATGCGGGAAGCCGTCGCCGGCTTCACCGCCTATATCAAGGACAAGGGCGCCGGCAAATATACGATCGTGTCGAGCGAGGACGATGCGGGCGACCAGGCGAAGGCGGCCGAGGTGACCGCGTCCCTGCTGGCCGCGCACCCTGACCTCAATGCGATCGCCGGCTTCGACTCGGAGTCAGGCGCTGGGATCGTGCGGGCGCTGCAGGAAGCGGGCAAGAAGCCCGGCGACATCATCGTCACCGCGATGGAACAGACCCCGGACTTTTTCAAGACGGCCAAGGACGGCTGGACCTCGGCGATCATCGTCCAGAACCGCGAACTGTTCATCTACTATGCCATCAAGATGCTCTACGACTTCAACCACAACGGCCTGAAGACATCCGGCCTCACGGTGGCGCAGGGCGGCGTGCCGATCCCACCGACACTCGACACGGGCGTGCTCTCGGTCACCAAGGCGAATGTCGACAGCGTGCTCGCGGCCCTCGCCAAGAAGTCCTGACATCGTCCGATCCGGGGGGCCGACGAGCGGCGCCCCGGACATATCGCGCAAAGGTCCGGCCATGGCGTCCGCCGCCTCGACACGCATCCGCTTCTTCGGCGTCGCCGCCTACGAGATCATCACGCGGGCCGGCCTGCGCATCCTGCTCGACCCGTTCCTCGACGAGAACCCGGCCTCGCCGATCAAACACGACAGTTTCGAGCAGGTGGACCTTGTGGTCGTCAGTCACGCCGCGATCGATCACCTCGGCGACACGGAGGCGATCGCCCGGCGCTACGGCTGCCCCGTGATCTGTGGCGGCGAGGTCAAGGCCTATCTGGTCGCCAAGGGGATCGCGGCCAACACGTTGCGCGCCACGACCTGGGGCATCCGGGTCGAGGTCGCGGGCATCGAGGTTCAGCCGGTCGAATGTCACCACTGGTCGCAGATCCGCATGCCGGACGGTTCCTTCGCGTCCGGCGTCCCCATGGCTTTCATCGTCTACGCCGACGAGGGCGTGCGCTTCTATCACTACGGTGACACTGCGATCTTCTCGGACCTGAAGTTGCAGGCGGAGCTCTACCGTCCGACGCTCGGCTGCATCGGCATCGCCAACCCGCAGCAGATCCTGCACCGCTTTCCCATGCCTGGCCGCATGCTGACGGCCGAGATGTCGCCCTACGAGGGAGCGCTCGCCGCCCAATGGCTGGCGCTCGAGACCGTGCTGCCCTGTCATTACTGCGATGCAGACGACCCCGAGGTCGCGGAGTTCGAGCGTCACCTCGCCGCGCTGGCGGACAAGGGGCCGATCCCCCGGTCGATCGTGATGCGGCCCGGCGATACGCTCGAAGTGCCCGCGGGGGGCGGCCCGGCCCGATTGGTCGCATGAGCGCTCCGGGCATGCGGGCCGCGGTCTTCGACGCACCTTTCTCACTCGCGATGCGGGAGGTCGCCCGCCGGCCGCCAGGGCGAGGCGAAGCGCTGGTGCAGGTCGACGCCGTCGGGTTGTGCGCGGGCGACGTCTATATCTACCTCGGCAAAAACCCCTACGTGACCTACCCCCGCGTCGGCGGACACGAGATCGCGGGGCGCGTGATCGCGCTCGGTCCCGAGACTGAAGGTCCCGCCGACGGCACGCGCGTCGTCATCGAGCCGTTCATCGGCTGCGGCTGCTGCTACCCCTGCCGCATCGGCAAGCCGAACTGTTGCGCCAACCTCGACATCATCGGCGTGCATCGCGACGGCGGGTTCGCCGAAGAAGTTTGTGCACCGGTCGACCGGCTCCACCTCGTGCCCGAGAGCCTCACGCCGTTTCAGGCGAGCTTCGCCGAACCGGTCGCGATCGGGGTGCAGGCGTGTCGCCGGGGACAAGTGACCGCCGCCGATGCCGTGCTGATCCTCGGCGCCGGGCCAATCGGGCTCGCGACGCTGGAGGTGGTCCGCGCTCGCGGTGCCACAGCCTACATCACGGACCTTTCCCGCGATCGTCTCGACACCGCCGCCCGGCTCGGCGGTGTGCCGCTCGAAGCCGGCGCAGGCTTCCCCGCCGAGGTCATGGCCATGACCCACGGCGAGGGTATGCCGGTCGTCATCGAGGCGACCGGCAACGTGCAGGCCATGGTCCAGACGACCGACCTCGTGGCAGCCGGCGGGCGCGTCGTCATCCTCGGGCTCGTCAAGCAGAGCATCGCCGTGCCCTGGCCCGGTCTCGACCTCACCCGCAAGGAGATGACCATCGTCGGCTCACGGGCCAGCACGGCCTGTTTTCCCGAAAGCCTCGCCCTGCTCGCTGGCGGAGCGATCCGATATCCCGAGGTCGCGACCTCGTATCACCTTTCCGACGCGCCGCCCCTGTTCGCCGAACTCGCGGCCGATCCTGCCGTGATCCAGAAGGCCGTTTTCATGAGGGCGGATGCATGAAGCTCTTCACCTTTCTCGCGGGCGCTCAGCCTCGCGTCGGCGCCCTGGTCGGTGACGCGCTTGCCGACCTGACCGCCGCGGGCATCGCCCCGACCATGCGCGGGCTGATCGAGGGTGGGCCCTCGCTGCTCGCCCGCGCCCGTGACGCGCTCGGTGCGGCTCCCACCGTCAGGGCGAGCGAGGTCCGTCTGCTGGCCCCGATACCGGATCCATCAAAGGTTCTCTGCTCGGGCATCAACTATCGCGGGCATGCGGCAGAGAACCCCAATGCCAAGATGCCCGAGGAGCCCTTCTTCTTCGCGAAGCTGCCGTCGAGCGTCGTCGGGCCGGACGCGCCTATTCCCTACCCTCTTCGGACGCGCCAGCTCGACTACGAGGTCGAATTTGCTGTCGTGATCGGGGCGCGCCTTTCGCGGGCCCGCGAAGAAGACGTGATGCCGGCCATCTTCGGCTATACACTGCTCAACGACATCTCGGCCCGCGACGTGCAGTTCAAAGACAACCAGATCACGCTGGGCAAGAACTTCGATGCCTTTGCGCCGATCGGCCCCTGCATCGTCACCGCCGACCAGATGACGCGCCCCGAATCCGTCCGTCTGCGGACCCGGCTGAACGGGCGAACGCTCCAGGACGGCTCGACCGCAGACTGGCTGTTCTCGCTGCCTCGGCTGATCGCCTCGTTGAGCGAGGTGATGACGCTGATCCCGGGCGACATCGTGACCACCGGGACGCCGGCAGGGGTCGGGCTGTTCCAGAACCCGCAGGTCTTCATGCATCCTGGCGATGTCATCGAGATCGAGGGGGACGGGATCGGCGTGCTCCGCAACCATGTGACGCCCGCGCCATGACGGTGGCGGTGGGGGTCATCGGCTGCGGGTATTGGGCACAGCGTCACCTGCAGGCCTGGAGCGAGCTTGGGCCGGAGGGCGCGCGGCTCGCGGCGGTGTGCGACCGAGACCCGGTCAGGGCGCGCGACGCGGCGGCCCGCTTCGGTGTCGAGCAGTGGTTCACCGATGCGGGCGACATGCTCGCGAGGGTGCCGCTCGGCTTGATCGACATCGCGACGCAGATGGACGCGCATCGCGCGCTGGCCGAGCAGGCTTTCGAGGCGGGGGTGCCGGTCATCGTCCAGAAGCCGGTCGCACCCGATTTCGCGGGGGCCCGAGCGATCGCCGCGGCCGCGTCGGCCAGCGGCACGTGGTGTGCGGTACACGAGAACTTCCGCTTTCAGCCTGCGATGGTGCAGGCCTCGGACCTGCTGCACGCGGGCATGATCGGTGCACCCACCTGGGCGCGGTTCAGCTACCGCCTCGGGCCCTACGTCTACGGCAATCAACCGTATTTCCGAGACGAGGGGCGTCTCATCATCCTCGATCTCGGCATCCACCTGCTCGATCTGGCACGGGTCCTCCTGGGCCCGGTCGAGCGCGTCTTCTGCGAAACCCAGCGCCGCGATCCTGCCAACCGGGCCGAGGACACGGCCACCATGGTGCTGAGGCACCGCTCGGGTGCAGTCTCGACGATCGACTGCACCTACGAGGATCGCGCCGCCAAGCCGAATGGTCCAGAACTCGAAGTCGTCGTCGAGGCCGTCGACGGCACTCTGTCGGCGCCTGCGGGCGGACGCGCCCTGCTCGTGAAGGCGCGCGAAGGGGTGACCTTCCATCGGGTCGCGGCCGAGGAGGATGACGTGTTTCAGGCGAGTGTCCGCACCACATGTAGCCGCCTGCTCCACAGTCTCCGGTCCGGCGTCCCCGCGCCGACCGCGATCGCGGATAATCTTCAAACCTACGCGCTGGTGGAAGCGGCATATGAATCGGCGGCGACCGGCCTCGCTGTGGAGCCGGCGCTGTGACCGCGACTGCCCCGCACTTCCGAGTCGTCGTCCGTTTCACGCCGCGAGACGGCGCCCGGACCATGTTTCTACCGTTCGTTCGGGCCAATGCTGCGGCCTCGATGGTCCCGGAGCCTGACGGCTTGCGCCTCGGCCTGCCCGTGAGCGATGAAGACGACAGAATCCTTGTCGACGAACTCTGCTCGGACGGGGCGTCCTTAGACGAATACTTGGCCAGCCCCCGTTCCCATACCTTCGATGAGACATACGCGCCCTTCCTCGTCAGCGAGTCTGTTCAGCAGCTGCGGGCCCACGACCATGCCGAATAGCCAGAGCCGCGCGCAGCTGCTGTTCGGGACGGACGAGCCGGTGGACGAACCGCGCGTCCTCACCGCAGGCGCGTTGTCGACGACGCTCGATGGGACTGCGCTCCGCTACGTGCGCTGGCACGGGGTGGAGATCGTGCGCGCCGTCGCGTTCGTGATCCGCGATACGCGGTGGGGAACCCTCACCCCGTCGATCGTCGATCTCCGCGTGACCCAGGATAGCGAGAGTTTCGCGATCGACTGTCGCGCCGGCGTCGAAGGCGCGGGGGGACGTTTCGACTATACCCTGACCATCGTGGGGCAGGCGAGTGGTCGCCTCCATTTGAAGGCGACCGGGACCTCGCCGAACGGCTTCAAGACCAATCGGACGGGCTTCGTCGTGTTGCATCCCCTGGCCGGCACCGTCGGTCGCCCCCTGCTGGTCGAGCACGCCGACGGCACGCGCACGCGCACGGCATTTCCCACCCTCGTTCAGCCCGACCAACCAGCCCTCGACATCGTCGGCCTGCACTACGACCCGGCGCCGGACCTGAGCCTCGCGCTCGCCTTCCGCGGCGATATCTTCGAGATGGAGGACCATCGCAACTGGACCGACGCCTCCTTCAAAACCTATTCCCGGCCGCTATCGCGCGGCTATTCCTACGCCATCGTGGCCGGCGAAAGGCTCGCCCAGGAGATCGACCTGTCGGTGAGCGGGATCGCCGCGGCCGTGCCACGCGCTGAGTCCACGCCGAGCGTATGGTGGGGGAAAGCTGACTTAGGTCCGATGCCCGCGATCGGCCTCTACGCCGATGCAGCCCTTCTCGATCGCCCCGCGCTGCCCTTCGCGGAGATCGCGTCGCTGACGCCGAGCTATCTTCAGGCACGCCTCGATCTGCGGGATGACAGCTGGGCGTCGCGGGCCGCAGCCGCGCGCCTTCTAGCAAGCCATGCGGGTTGTGCGTTGCAACTCGACGTGATCATCGCCGCGCTCGATACGCCGGCGGAACTGAGCGCGCTCGCCGAATGGGTCGCCGGGCATCCACCGGTGGACCGGTTGTTCGTCATACCAGCTCGCGATCTCAAGAGCCGCCCGCCTGCCCACCTTCCTGCCGGCGAGGCCGCCCTGGACGACATGCTTTCGGCTGCGCGGGCGCTCTTCCCAGGCTTACCGATGGTGGCCGGGATGCCGGTCGGATTTCCCGAGCTCAACCGCAACCGTCCGCCGCGCAGCCTGGACATGCTGGCGCACGCGAGCCAGGCGATCGTGCACGCGGCCGACGACCGATCCATCATGGAAACATTGGAAGCCCTGCCGCATGTGATCGCCACCGCGCGTGGCTTCGCAGGCGCCGTCCCCTATCGTCTCGGGCCGGCCAGCATCGGCCTGCCCCCCTCGGCCGCGGCGGCGCCCCCCATTCGGACGGACGGATCGCGACGGAGCGCCATCAGCGACTGCGACCCACGGCAGCGCGGCCTGTTCGCGGCGGCTTTCCTGCTCGGCATCGTGGCTGCGACCCGTGGAGTCGATGCGCTCACGCTGGGCGCCCCGATCGGCGACATCGGGCTGCTCGAACCTTCCGGGCAGATCCGGCCGGTGGGGGCAGCTTTCGCCATGGCGGCGCGCCTCGCAGGCTCGCCGCGTCTTGCGGCCGAACACGACGCACCGCATCGGCTCGCTGCATTCGCCGCGCGAAGTGTCGACGGACCGACACTCTGCCTCGCGAATCTGACGGGTGAGGCTTTCGAGGTCCATCTCGACGGGCCCGCTCTGACGAGGGTCGCGATGCTGGATGCCACGCGCTGGGCAACCGCGCCGACCATCGATTCTTCGGAGGCGGCACTGCCGGATGGCCCCCTTCGGCTCGATGCCTATGCGGTGTGCCGGCTGAGCTGACGAAGCGAAGTTCATCTGTTCGATGGGGAAAGGATCGGCCCTTGCTGTCTGGCTGCATCGCAGATGACGACACCGGCGCAAGCGACCTTTCCGACACGCTCACCCGGGCGGGGATGGCGACGGTGCAGTTCATAGGCGTGCCGGATCGCCATCCTCACGCGCTGCCAGGCCTTCCGAACCCTCGACCGGGCGCAGGCGGTGGTTTGGGGCGCGAGCCTCGTCCTGCCACGAGGCGTGAGCACCCGTCGAGAGGGTCTCTCGGACCGAAGTCACACAAAGGAGCATGCCGATGACATCCGTTGCGATCCTGGGCGCAGGCGGGAAAATGGGGTTGCGCATCACGAAGAAACTCGTCGGAACGAGCTACGATGTCCGCGCGATCGAGATCGGCGACGTCGGCCAAGCTCGACTGGCCGAAGCGGGTATCGCGTCCTTCGACGTCGAAGACGGGATCGGCGGCGCCGACGTCGTGATCATGGCGCTGCCCGACAACATCATCGGCAAGGTCGCGGCCGAGCTTTCACCCCGGTTGAAGTCCGGAACCATGGTGATGATCCTCGATGCGGCAGCGCCTTACGCAGATGTGCTGCCCAAGGACCGCTCCGACCTCACCTTCTTCGTCGGGCATCCCTGTCATCCGCCACTCTACGGGGACGAGACCGAATGGGCGGCGAGACGGGACTACCACGGTGGCGTCGCCAAGCAATCGATCGTTTGCGCGCTGATGCAGGGACCGGAGTCGGACTATCGACTCGGGGAGGACATCTGCAAAGCGATGTGGTCTCCGATCATTCGGAGTCACCGGGTTTCGGTCGAGCAACTCGCGATCCTCGAACCCGGCCTGTCGGAAATGGTGGCGATGCCCTTCGTCGACACGATGGTCGAGGCGGTGGACGAATGCGAGAAACGATACGGCATCCCGCGGGAGGCCGCGCTCGATTTCCTGATCGGGCATCTGAATGTCGAGATCGCAATGTGGTTCGGGTTCTCGCCGAAGGTCCCCTCGGACGCCGCCCTCCGTCTCATGCGGTTCGCCAAGGGCGTCGTGGTCCGGGATGATTGGCGCGAGGCGCTCACGCCGGCGAAGGTCCTGGAAGCTTCACAACTGATCGTGCGATCGTAGCGTGACGGTCGCCGTCTCCACAGTCGTCTGTGACGGCTATCCCCTGGAGCTCGCCTTCGCGCTGATCGCGCGCGCGGGCGGACGGGCCGTCGAGCCGGCCTATATCGAAGGCTACGCCGATTTCGACGAGGGTGCCTTCAGCGAGGCGAACGCCGCGACGGTCGCGAAGGCACTGGCGCGCGAAGGAGTGATCGCCCGGGCGGTGTCGGCCCATCTCGACATGGGCGATGCCGATGCGGCGGAGCGGCTGGCGTGCCGGCTGCACTTCGCTCGCCGGATCGGGGCCGGCATCCTGATCACGAACACGACCACGCATGAGCGCCGCGACGGTCTCTCCCGGACGATCGAGGCCACGCTGCCGATCTGCGGGGACCTCGGCATCGTACTCGCTCTGGAGAACCCGGGGCAGGGGCAGGATTTGGTCATCGCTTCGGCGGCGGACGGGGTTGCGCTCGTGAGCGCATTTCAGTCCCCGTGGTTGAGGCTCAACTACGACTTCGGAAACGTGTTCACCGCCAGCGACGGCCTCGTTCACCCCGACATCGACGTGAGCGATGCCCTTCCGTTCATGGCGCATGCTCATATCAAAGATGTCCTGGCCCTCCCCGACGAGTGGCGTTTCACGCCGATCGGCGAGGGCTCGCTCGATTATCCCACGATCGCCGCGATTCTCCAGCGGCGGTGCCCGAATCTGCCCATCGGGATCGAACTCCCTCTGCGCCTGCGCCGCCCGGGCCGCCGCGCACCCACTCGTGCTCCCAATCCGCTGTCAATCGATGAGATCGAAGAAGCTGTACGAACGTCACTGATCTACTGGTCAAAGCATAGTGATGATGAGATGTAGGACGAGATCGCCATCATCATGGTGCTCGGGGCCGCGCAGAGCGCCTTTTACGCCGCCCTGCGCGGGCGGGACGACATCGCATGGTCGAGGATCGCCGTGCTTCACGTCGACACCTGTATGAGCGTCAGGGAAGCGCATGTACCTTCTCGATCGCGTCAAGCCGAAGGCGTTCTTCCCCATGAGGGGCGACCATGTTCCAGTCGAGGAGGAGCTCGCCCGCTACACGAAGCTCTACAACGAATTGGATCCGGTCCTCTGCGTCGTCGGCATCGGCGAGAGCGGCCACCCGGCGTTCAA
>CAXUHE010000087.1:0-14236 GCA_964250725.1 uncultured Enterovirga sp.
GCGCGCGCGGCGCAGGAGCTTGTCGATCAGGCGGTCGAGCGCAACCTCCTCGCTCGCCGACAGCCCGACCGTGAGCTGCGCGACATAGGCGAGGGCGAGCGGCACGATCTCGCCGTGGACCGCCTCGCCCGCCGCCGTGAGGACCAGGAACGCCTCGCGGAGGTCGGCCTCGTTAGGCCGGCGCCGGATCAGGCCGCGCGCCTCCAGCGACGCGGCCGCACGGCTCACCTTCACCTTGCCCATATGCGCGTGGATGCCGACCGCCTTGGCGGTGATCGACCGGAACTCGCCGACCGTCGCGAGCACACGCCATTCCGGGATGCCGATGCCGAACCGCTCGCCATAGACCCGGGCGAGCCCCCGGCTCACGACGGCCGACATGACGCTGAGCCGGTAGGGCAGGAACGCGGCGAGCGTCAGGGACGGACCATCGGCCGGCATGCCGTCCGGCGAACCCGTCGCGACGATTGACAGCGGTTTCAAGCGGCTCTACCCAATTCGTTACATACGAAACTATCACCAGGGCAGGAAAGGGCAAGCGCCATGAACGTCCAGACGCCGTCCGCCTTCGGCCATCTCGCCTCGGGATCGGGGATCACGCCGGGCTACATGTCGGGCTTCGGCAACGGCTTCGAGACGGAGGCGCTGCGCGGCGCGCTGCCGGTCGGCCGGAACTCGCCGCAGCGCTGTTCCTACGGGCTCTACGCCGAGCAGCTCTCGGGCTCGCCCTTCACCGCCCCGCGCACCACGAACGAGCGCACCTGGCTCTACCGCATCCGGCCGACGGTCGTGCATTTCGGCGCTTTCAGGAGGGCCGAGATCGGCCTGTGGCGCACGGCGCCGGCGCACGAGGTCGACCTGCCGATCGCGCCGATGCGCTGGGACCCGATCGCGATCCCGGTCGAGCCGATGTCCTTCGTCGAGGGCATCAGGACCATGACCACGGCGGGCGACGCCGGATCGCAGGCCGGGATGGGGGCCCACCTCTACTTCGTCACCCGCTCGATGGTGGACGAGTACTTCTATGACGCCGACGGCGAGCTGCTCGTCGTGCCGCAGGAGGGGGAGCTGCGGCTCGCGACGGAGTTCGGGATCATCGACATCGAGCCGGGCGAGATCGCCGTGATCCCGCGCGGCGTGAAGGTCCGGGTCGAGCTCCTGGGCGGCCCGGCCCGCGGCTATTTGTGCGAGAACTACGGCGGCGCCCTGACGCTGCCGGAACGCGGGCCGATCGGCGCCAACTGCCTGGCGAACCAGCGCGATTTCCTGACGCCCGTCGCCGCCTACGAGGACCGCGACGTCGCCTCGACAATGTACGTGAAGTGGGGCGGCCAGCTCTGGGCCTGCGACCTCGACCATTCGCCGCTCGACGTCGTCGCCTGGCACGGCAACTACGCCCCCTACAAGTACGACCTGCGCAAGTACGCGCCCGTCGGGCCGATCCTGTTCGACCACGCCGACCCGTCGATCTTCACGGTGCTGACCTCGCCGTCGGAGACGCCCGGCACCGCGAACATCGACTTCGTCATCTTCTCGGACCGCTGGCTCGTCGCCGAGAACACGTTCCGGCCGCCCTGGTACCACATGAACGTGATGAGCGAGTTCATGGGGCTCGTCTACGGCGTCTACGATGCCAAGACCGGCGGCGGCTTCGCGCCGGGCGGCGTCTCGCTGCACAACACCATGCTGCCGCACGGGCCGGACCGGGACGCGTTCGAGAAGGCGTCCAACGCCGAGCTCGCGCCCCACAAGCTCACCGGCACGCTCGCCTTCATGTTCGAGACGCGCTTCCCCCAGAAGGTCTCGGCCTACGCGGCCGGCAGCCCGGCCCTGCAGAGCGATTACGGCTCGTATGGGCGGAAGCTCACGAAGCATTTCGACCCGACGCGGCCGTAACAACGCGTTCTCCTCTCCCCGCGAGAGCGGGGAGAGGTCGAGCGACGCGAGGCGTCGGCCGGGTGAGGGGCCGGCTCGCGATCCGCGTCGAGGTTCCGATGCCCCCCATCCGGTCGCGCTGACGCGCGACTCGACTTCTCCCCGTCGAGACGGGGAGAAGAGACCCGCGCTTCCGACCATCAACCAGATGACCACCTCCATGCTCGACAGCACGCACGACGAACACCTCCGGAGCTGGGTCGCGTCCGCGAACGGCCACCCGGACTTCCCCGTCCAGAACCTGCCGCTCGGGGTGTTCTCGCCCGCGGGCGGGGCGCCACGCCCGGGCGTCGCGATCGGGAACATGATCCTCGATCTCGCGGTGGTCCCGGACGGCCCTGCGGGCGCAACGCTGAACGAGTTCCTGGCGCTGGGCGCGGGCCCGCGCAGGGCCTTGCGGGCGCGGCTCTCGGGGCTGCTGCGCGAGGGCGCGGCCGAGCGGGCCACGATCGAGCCGCACCTTCACGAGGCGGCGTCCTGCACGATGCACCTGCCGGCCACCATCGGCGACTACACGGATTTCTACGCCGGCATCCACCATGCAAACAATGTCGGCCGGCAGTTCCGGCCGGACAACCCGCTGCTCCCGAACTACAAATACGTGCCGATCGGCTATCACGGCCGCGCCTCCTCGATCGGCATCTCGGGCGGGACGGTCAGGCGGCCGAGCGGCCAGCGCAAGCCCGCGACCGAGACGGTGCCGAGCTTCGGCCCGTGCCGCAACCTCGATTACGAGCTGGAGCTCGGCATCTGGATCGGGCCGGGCAACGAGCTCGGCGCCCCGATCCCGATCGCCGAGGCGGAGCGCCACATCGCGGGGCTGTGCCTCCTCAACGACTGGTCGGCGCGCGACATCCAGGGCTGGGAGTACCAGCCGCTCGGGCCGTTCCTCGCGAAGAACTTCGCCTCCACGGTCTCGCCCTGGATCGTGACCCCGGAGGCGCTGGCGCCGTTCCGCATCGCGCAAGCGCCCCGGCCCGAGGGCGATCCCGAGCCGCTGGCCTACCTGCTCGACGAGGGCGACCAGGCGCAGGGCGCCTACGACATCGCGCTCGAGGTCACGATCGCGACGCGCGCCATGCGGGAGGCCGGCACCGCGCCGCATCGCCTCTCGCTGTCGAACGCGCGCCACCTCTACTGGACGGCCGCCCAGATGGTCGCGCATCACGCGAGCGGCGGCTGCAATCTCCGGCCCGGCGACCTCTTCGGCACCGGCACCATCTCGGCGCCGGACGAGAGCGGGTTCGGCAGCCTGCTCGAGACGACGAACGGCGGCCGCCAGCCGATCGAGCTGCCGTCGGGCGAGACGCGGCGCTTCCTGGAGGACGGCGACGAGGTCGCGTTCGCGGGGCGCTGCCATCGCGACGGCTTCGCGCCGATCGGCTTCGGCGCGTGCCGCGCCACCATAGCGGACGGGATCACGGCGTGAAGCTCTACGGCTACTGGCGCTCCACCTCCTCCTACCGGGTGCGGATCGCGCTGGCGCTGAAGGGCGTCGCGGTCGAGCAGGTTCCGGTCCACCTCGTGCGGGGCGGCGGGGAGCAGTTGCGACCCGCCTACCGGGCGATCAACCCGCAGGCACGGCTGCCGAGCCTCGTGCTCGACGACGGCACGGTCCTGACCCAGTCGCCCGCGATCCTCGAATACCTGGAGGAGCGCTACCCCGACCCGCCGCTTCTGCCGGCTGATGCCGTGGCGCGGGCGCGCGTCCGGGCGGTCGCCGCGATCGTCGGCTGCGACATCCACCCGCTGCACAATTCGGGGCCGCTGAACCACCTGCGTGGCGATCTCGGGATCGCGGAGCCGGGCGTCCAGGCCTGGATCGCGCGGTGGATCGGGGACGGGTTCGCGGCGATCGAGGCGCTGATCGGCGAGCACGGATTCTGCTTCGGGCCGCAGCCCGGCATGGCGGACGTGTACCTCGCGCCGCAGCTCTACGCGGCGAAGCGCTTCGCCGTGCCGCTCGGCCCCTATTCGAAGATCGCCCGGGTCGACGCGCTCTGCGAGGCGCATCCCGCCTTCGCGGCCGCGCATCCGGCGCGCCAGCCGGACGCTGAATGACCGTGGCCTGGGTGGAGGTCGCGGACGCGGCCGAACTCGACGGCCGTGACGTGATCGGCCGCGAGGTCGAAGGCCGGCGCGTCGCGGTCTACCGGCTCGATGGCGCGCTCTACGCGACGCAAGACCTCTGCACGCATGGGCAGGCTTGCCTCTCCGACGGCGAGGTCGTGGAGGGCTATATCGAATGCCCGCTCCATTTTGGGCTCTTCGAGATCGCGACCGGCAAGGCGGCCGGCGCGCCGGTCACGCGCGACCTCACGACCTACCCCGTACGAGCTGAGGGCGGCCGGATCTGGGTCGAGCTGGACGCCTGATGTCTCAGACCTGATGATCGTCGGCGATGGGTTCGATCCGCGGGCGGCGCGCCTCGCGGTTCTCCGCCTCGTTCAGACCCAGCGCGTTGCGCACCGCGTCGAGACCGCTCCGCGACGTCCTGTCCTGCCCCTGCAATCGCCGGATCGCGCCCTCGAATTCCGGCGGCAGCGACTCGTCGCCGAGGAAGGCCGGCTTGTCCGCGGTCTGCCGCAAGGTCGCGCGCAGCTTCTGGCCCAGATGCTCGCGCACCTCGGACGAGAGCGCCACATTCGGCTTCACCACCCCGGGCTCGTCGTCTGAACGCGGCATTCCCATCTCCGGTCGAGATGGTTCAACGTGCCGGGGGCGTTCGGGTTCAAGTCGAGATTCGTGCTCAGCGTTCGTCTTCGCGATCTTGAGCACCGTGCCAGACGCGGAGGATCTCGACGCGATCGACGCTCAGACGATACACGATGACGTAGGGCCGGCACGAGACTAGCTCGCGTGTGCCCGGAGCAGATCCCGGCCGACCCCGCTCAGGAAAGGCATCGAGCTGATCGCACGGCCGTCACGATGCCGATCGCGACCCGGCGTGCGGCCCTCGGGTGATCGAGACCGATACGCTCTCGAATGCGGCGAAGATCAGCAATAGCCGCACGTGTGAGGGTAACCGGATATCGCTTCATTCGACCGACCCGACCGGGTGGTTGCACCTCGCCCTGAACGCGCCGGCTCACTCCGCAGGTGGCATCAACTCGTCGTCCGTTCCCCATGACAGGACCCAACGGCGCACGTCGTCGTAGGGGAGCGTGAGTCCGGCCTCGGCCTGCTTCACGCCCTCATCCACCGCGGAGCGAAACGCCGGGGCGTCATGTTCGGCATCGACATTTTCCATGCCGAACACTTTAACACGATCACCCGCCGTAGCCCAGCGCGGCTCGGACGCGCTGGTTGTAGCCGTAGATGTCCTCGAAGGCCTGCATCTCGCCGAGTTCGTCGACCGAGAGCGTGAAATACGCGAGGTGGACGGGCAGCGGTTGCGGGGTCCGGACCGTGCGCTCGCCCCGGCCGATCAGCTTCTTCAGCCGTGCCTCCGGCCAGTCATGGCCGAGCACGAAATCCGCCAGCCCGAACGGGTTCTCGACGCGCACGCAGCCGTGGCTGAAGGCGCGCCGCGAGGAGCCGAACAGGCTCCGGTTCGGCGTGTCGTGCAGGTAGACCGCGTGCTGGTTCGGGAACATGAACTTGATGAAGCCGAGCGCGTTGCGCTCGCCCGGCGGCTGGCGGACCGAGATCTGGTTGCCGCGCCGGATGACCTCGTAGCCGCGCCGGGCCGCGTAGGAAGGGTCCGCCGCGAGGCCCGGCAGGATCTCCTTCTTCATGATCGAGGGCGGAATGTACCAGGACGGGTTGACGATCGCGTATTCCATCGAGCCCGAGAAGATCGGCGTCGGCGTGTCGGGCTTGCCCGTGATGACGCGCGTCTCGTGCACGACCCGGCCCTCGTCCATCAGGCGCAGCCGGAACTCGGGCACGTTGACGAAGATGTAACGGGACGCGACCTCGGCCGGCAGCCAGCGCCAGCGCTCCATGTTGGCCGCGATGTCGCCCTCCAGCCGGGGGTTGGCGTAGAGCCCGCGCGTTACCGGCGGGGGCAAGTCGTCGAGCGTCGCGATGATCTGCCGGTTGACGGCTTGAGGGGCCGCCGCCTGCCGGCGCGAGGCCCTGGCCATCGGCGGCGAGGGCTGGCGGGCGCGGGTCTCGGCGAGCTTCGCCTTCAGCGCGAGATAGCCCGGGTAGACCGGGTTGTAGCGCGCGAGGGCCGCGCCGGGATCAGGCGCGGACGAGAGGGCCGCGAGCACCGCATCCGCGCCCGGCAGGTCGAGCTTGGGGGTGATCAGCGCCGAGAGGCGCACGGGGTCGATCCGGCCGCCTCGCGCGTCGCGGGCATAGAGGATCGCGACCGCGGAGAGCCTCAGCTCCGCGTCCGCGAATTCGGCCGTCGGGTCGGGGCGCAGGCCGGGCGCGAGGCGGGGCGCCGGGTAGTCGGCCGGGTCGAGCGCGTCCTCGGCGGCCCGGCCGAGGGCGGCGATCAGCGAGGTCGCGGCCGGGTTCCAGGCTCCGTCAGCCAGCCAGAGCGGGCGGCCTGCGCGCGCCGCGTAGAAGGCCGCGACGGCATCGTGCTCGCGCTTGGGGAAGCGGGCCGGCCACAGGCCGCGCCCGTCGGCGAGCCGCGCCGCGATCGCGCCCGCGAAGGCCTCGTCGGGCGTCGCCGCGGTGGTGACGGTGGCGGCAGGCGGGGTCGCGGGAGACGCGGGGGCCGGCGATGCGGCCGGCGTGGAGACCGTCATGGGAGCTGCGGGCACGGGCTCCGCGGCGATCGTTGGAGCGGGCGGGAGGGCCTGCGAGGTGTCGGCCTGGACGGGAGCCGGGCGGCCGAACACGGAGGTGCCGTGCTCCACCTCGGCAAATCCCTTGACGTCGGGAACCACCGCCGGCCGGTCCGCGACCCGCCCTTCGCGCCGCGATTGCAGGTCGACCAGGCTCGCGTCGTAATCGAAGCTCGGCATCGCGGAGCGGCGGCGCGCGGCTACATTCGTCGACATCAGGTCCATCGACGTCAGGTCCGTCGGCGTCATGTCGGTGGGACTCTCTCGCGTCTGCGCGACAGCCTCACCGACGACGATCGCAGTCCCGGCCGGCGCCAGCGCCGCGAGACCCAAACCGAGGAGCCAAACGGCCCGCCGCGCGCCCATGCTGTCAGCCTTCATCACACGTGACACGTGCCGGCGGCTTGTCGGCCGCGACCCCACCCGGCGCAAGGACCGGGATGCAACACTCGGGGTCCGGGTTAGGCCGCCTCCTCGGCGCCCTCCTCCAGACCGAGCTCCTTCAGCTTGCGATAGAGCGTCGAGCGCCCGATCCCGAGCCGGCGCGACACCTCGGACATATGCCCGCGATAGTGCCCGAGCGCGAAGCGGATGATCTCGTACTCAAGCGATTCGAGCCGCTTCACCTCCCCGGCCTCGTCGACGAGCGAGGTCGCATGCGGGTCGCGGACCTCGACCCGGACGATCTCGCGCACGGGCGCGACCGCGTGGGGCGCGGAGCTCGGCGGGGCGGCCGGGATGCGCACGTCGTAGCCCGCGGACTGATGGGCAATCTGCGGGAACTCCGCGACCGTCAGCTCGTCGCCGTCCGCCAGCACGACGGCACGGAACATGGCGTTCTCGAGCTGGCGCACGTTGCCCGGCCAATCGTAATGCGAGATCAGCGACAGGGCCTCTGCCGAAAGGCCGCGCAACCGCTTGCCCTCTTCGGCGGCGATCCGCGACAGGAACGAGCGCGCGAGCTCCGGGATGTCCTCGCGCCTGGCGCGGAGCGGCGGCAGCGTCATCGGGAACACGTTGACGCGGTAGTAGAGGTCCTCGCGGAAACGCCCCTCCTTCACCAGGTCGAGCAGGCTGCGGTTCGTCGCCGTGATGAGCCGGATGTCGACCCGCACCGGGCGCTTGGCGCCGACCGGGTCGACCTCGCCCTCCTGGATCGCGCGCAGCAGCTTCACCTGTGCGGATTGCGGCAGCTCGCCGATCTCGTCGAGGAAGAGCGTGCCGCCCGACGCCTCGACGAACTTGCCCGCGTGCTTCTCGGTCGCGCCCGTGAAGGCGCCCTTCTCGTGGCCGAACAAGGTCGATTCGACGAGGTTCTCCGGGATCGCCCCGCAATTCACCGTCACGAAGGGCCGGCCCTTGCGTTCGCCGGAGCCTTGGATCGCCCGCGCCAGCACCTCCTTGCCGACGCCGGACTCGCCCTCGATCAGCACGGGGATCGAGGATTTCGCGGCACGCTCCGCCAAGCGGATCACGCGCGCCATGTCGGGCGAACGGGTCACGAGGTCGCGGAACGAGAGCGTGCCGTCGACGCGGCGGCGCATGCGCCGGACCTCGTTCTCGAGCGAGCCCAGCCGCAGCGCGTTCTTGATCGAGACCTGAAGGCGCTCGGCGCCGACCGGCTTCACGACGAAATCGACCGCGCCCGCCCGCATGGCGTTGACGACGGTCTCGATCGAACCGTTCGCGGTCTGCACGATGGTCGGCACCGCGATCCCGGCCTCGCGCAGAGCCTCCAGCACGCCGTAGCCGTCGAGATCGGGCATCATGAGGTCGAGGATCAGGACGTCGACCGCCTCGCCGGCCCGCAGGAGCGCCAGCCCCGCCGCGCCGCTCTCGGCCAGGATCGTCGCGAAGCCGAACCGCCGCACCGTCGCCTCGAGCAAGCGGCGCTGCACGGGGTCGTCGTCGACGATGAGAACGGTCTGTGACATCAGGCTCGCGGGCGTCCGGACCGGTCTCGGGATCGGCACACCATGATCGCGAACGGTAAAGCCGCACTTAATCGGCCGCATACGTTCCTGTCTTCGGTGGCGTTGATCCCGCGGCCGGGCGGCCCGATATATCGGCCTCGCTGCCATCATAAGGTTTGCCGCCGCATGTTCCCGGCCGTCACGTTCGTGCGCCCGCCCGCGCGCGCCCCGCACTCCCGCACGGCCGACGCGGAGGCGGCCCAGGCCGAGATCGGCACCCTGCCCGAATGGGACCTGTCCGATCTCTATCCCGGCATGGGGAGCGAGGCGTTCCTGCAGGACCTCGCGCGGGCGGAAGCCGAGTGTCACGCGTTCGCGGAGAGCCATCGCGGCCGGCTCGACGAGGTCGCGCGCGCCGGGTCCGCGGCGCTCGCCGAGGTGGTGGTCGCCTACGAGACGATCGAGGACCGGCTCGGCCGGCTGATGTCCTATGCGGGGCTGGTCTATTCGGGCGACACGACCGACCCGAACCGCGCCAAGTTCTACGGCGACACGCAGGAGCGGCTGACCTCGGCGTCGAGCGACCTCCTGTTCTTCACGCTGGAGCTGAACCGGGTCGAGGACGCGGTGATCGACGCCGCGCTCGCGAGCGGACCGCTCGCCCGCTACCGCCCCTGGATCGAAGACCTGCGCCGCGACAAGCCCTACCAGCTCGAGGACCGGATCGAGCAGCTCTTCCACGAGAAGTCGGTGACGGGACGGGGCGCCTGGAACCGCCTCTTCGACGAGACGATGGCCGGGCTGCGCTTCAGGATCCGCGGCGAGGACCTGGCGATCGAGCCCGCGCTGAACAAGCTCCAGGACAGTGACGGGGCGCTGCGCCGGGAGGCCGCGGAGGCGCTGGGCGTCGTGTTCAAGGCGAACCTGCGCACCTTCGCGCTCATCACGAACACGCTCTCCAAGGACAAGGAGATCTCCGACCGCTGGCGCGGCTTCGAGGACGTGGCGGATTCGCGCCACCTCGCGAACCGCGTCGAGCGCGAGGTCGTGGACGCCCTCGTGGCGGCGGTGACGGAGGCCTATCCGCGCCTGTCGCACCGCTACTACGCGCTGAAGGCGCGCTGGTTCGGGCGCGACGCGCTCGACTTCTGGGATCGCAACGCGCCGCTCCCCAAGGTCGAGAGCCGCATGATCCCGTGGGGCGAGGCGCGCGACACCGTGCTCGACGCCTATGCGGGGTTCGCGCCGAAGATGGCCGACATCGCGCGACGCTTCTTCGACGAGCGCTGGATCGACGCGCCCGTCAGGCCCGGCAAGGCGCCCGGCGCCTTCGCGCACCCGACCGTCCCGTCCGCGCATCCCTACGTGCTGCTGAACTACCAGGGCAAGCCGCGCGACGTGATGACCCTCGCGCACGAGCTCGGGCACGGCGTGCACCAGGTTCTGGCCGCCCCGAACGGGGCGCTCATGGCCCCGACGCCGCTGACCTTGGCCGAGACCGCGAGCGTGTTCGGCGAGATGCTGACCTTCCGGCGTCTGCTGGCACAGACGCGGGATGCGCGTCAGCGCCGCGCCATGCTGGCCGCCAAGGTCGAGGACATGATCAACACGGTGGTGCGCCAGATCGCGTTCTACGCCTTCGAGCGCAAGCTGCACCTGGAGCGCCGTCGCGGCGAGCTGACGCCGGACGAGATCTGCGCGACCTGGATGTCGGTCCAGTCCGAGAGCCTGGGGCCGTCGATCCGGCTGGGTCCGGGTTACGAGACCTACTGGACCTACATTCCGCACTTCATCCACTCGCCCTTCTACGTCTACGCCTACGCGTTCGGCGATTGCCTCGTGAACTCGCTCTACGGCGTCTACGAGCGCGCGCAGGACGGCTTTGCCGAGCGCTATTTCGCGCTGCTCTCGGCCGGCGGCACCAAGCCCTACGCGGAGCTCCTCGCGCCCTTCGGACTCGACGCGAAGGATCCGGGCTTCTGGCAGATCGGGCTCTCGATGATCGAGGGCATGATCGCGGAGCTGGAGGGCATGGAGGGGTAGGGCTGTTCGTTCGACACGGCTCATGTTATACGAAACGTATAACGGAGAGTGATTATGGGCGATCTGCGGGCGGATGAAGGCTTCACGTTGAATGTGCGCAAGATCGGCAACTCGATCGGTGTCATATTGCCGAAGGAGTTGCTGCACCGGCTGCGGTTGCAGGAAGGCGACGTCCTCCACGTCGTCGAGGAAACCGACCGGGGGATGAGGCTGAGCCCTTATGATCCCAAGCACGCCGAGGCGATGAGCCTCGCGCGAAAGGCCTTCCGGGATTACGCGGACACGTACCGCGAACTCGCAAAGTGAGGGAGCCGCGCTGGCTCGATGCGCGGATCGTCCTTGACCTGCATGACGAGCAGCTCTCGATATTCGGCGGCGGAAGCGGCGTTCGCGATGCCGGGCTACTCGATTCTGGCCTGGATCGTCCGCGAAACAAGTGGGCCTATGGCGAAGAGGATCTCACGGTTCTCGCCGCCGCGTATGGGTTCGGCGTCTCGCGCAATCACCCGTTCGTGGATGGAAATAAGCGGACCGCATTCACGGCAATCATCGTGTTTCTTGGTCTGAACGGCCTCGCCTTCCGGCCGTCGCTGGCCGATGCCACGGCCGCGATGCTCGCCCTCGCGGCAGGCGAGCTCGACGAGGACGGGCTGGCGCGCTGGATCCGGGACAACATCCGGGCCTGAGCGGCCGATCACGGCGCCAGGCCGGACGTTTTGTCCCGCGCGCTCACCTCCCGCGGAGCGCCCCGGCTGCCCATCTACGATGCCAGCCGAACGCCGCAGGACCGCATGACCGAACTCGACCGCGAAGCCAACCGCTTCTCCGCCCGCGCCGCGCGCTACGCGAAGGTCGGGGCCAATGTGGGCGGGGTCGCGGCGAAGATCGCCGGCCAGCGCCTCTTCGGGCGCGGGGGCGACGCATCGAACGCCGCCGCCCTGGCATCGGCTCTGGGCGGGCTCAAGGGCCCGATCATGAAGGTCGCGCAGCTCCTCTCGACCGTGCCGGACCTCGTGCCGCCGGAATACGCGGCCGAGTTGTCGAAGCTCCAGAGCGAGGCGCCGCCTATGGGCGCGGCCTTCGTGACGCGCCGCATGATGAGCGAGCTCGGGGCCGACTGGCGCTCGCGCTTCGGCTCGTTCGACCTCAAGCCCGCGGCCGCGGCCTCCCTCGGGCAGGTGCACCGGGCGACCACGAAGGACGGCGCGGCGCTCGCCTGCAAGCTCCAGTACCCGGACATGCAATCGGCCGTCGAGGCCGACCTGAAGCAGCTTGACTTCGCCTTCGCGCTGCACCGGCGCTTCGACCCGATCATCGACACCCGCGAGATCGCCGAGGAGATCAGCGCCCGGCTGCGCGAGGAGCTCGACTACGAGCACGAGGCGAGGAACGCGGCGCTCTACGCGGGCGTGCTCGCGGGCACGCCCGAGGTGCGTGTGCCCCGCGTCCACCCAGATCTCTCGACGCGCCGGCTGCTCACGCTGACGTGGCTCGAGGGCGAGAAGATCCTCGCCTTCAAGGACGCATCGGTCGAGATCCGCAACAGGCTCGCGGTCGCGATGTTCAAGGCCTGGTGGCATCCCGTGGCGGAGATCGGCGTCATCCACGGCGACCCGCACCTCGGCAACTACACGGTGTTCCAGGAAGGCGGCGAGCCGCAGGGCATCAACCTCCTCGATTACGGCTGCATCCGGATCTTCCCGCCCTCGTTCCTCGCGGGCGTCGTCGACCTCTATTACGGGCTTCTGCGCGACGAGCGCGACCGGGTCGTGCACGCCTACGAGACCTGGGGTTTCAAGAATCTCACGGCCGACCTCATCGACACGCTGAACATCTGGGCGCGCTTCATCTACGGGCCGCTGCTGGAGGACCGGGTCCGCACCATCGCGGACGGCGTCAAGCCCGGCGAGTACGGTCGCCGGCAGGCCTTCGAGGTGCATCAGGCCTTGAAGCGCAAGGGTCCGGTGACGGTGCCGCGCGAGTTCGTCTTCATGGACCGCGCCGCGGTCGGGCTCGGGGCCGTGTTCCTCCATCTCGACGCGGAGCTGAATTTCCACCGCATGTTCCAGGAGCAGATCGACGGGTTCTCGCTCGACGCGATCTCGGCCCGGCAGGGCGCGGCGCTCGCCGCCGCGGGGCTCTCGCCCGCGGCTTAAGTGCCGCCGTTGCGGGATCAGGGCGCATCCGCTAGATCGCGGATGAGATTTGCACGAGGATCCGTGATGGCTGAGAGCGGCGGGACGTCGACGGGTGGCGCCTACCACCCAGATATGGACGAGGAGGCGCACGAGACGACCTACGTGAGCTTCACCCATTTCGCGACCGTCGGGGCCGTGTTCGTGGTGTCGTGCGTGGTCGCGCTCGCGGTGGGGGGCGTCAAGCACGCCTGGGTGTCGTCGCTGGTGATGATCCTCCTCAACATCGTGACGACCGCGATCGGGTTGAGCTCGCCGCGCCTCGCGTGGCGGCCGCCGGCCGTGGTGCTCGGCCTGCTCTTCCTGATGATGGTCTTCTACTAGGCCGCAAGCTCGCGCCGACAAGCTTCAGAAGAGGAACGAGGCGAGATGCGGATCGCGGTCCTGTCCGACGCGTCCCCCGAGACCCGGGTGGCGGCGACGCCCGAGACGGTCAAGAAATACATGGCGCTGGGCGCCGAGATCGTGGTGGTGGCGGGAGCCGGTATCGCGGCCGGATTCCCGGACGGCGAGTTCACGGCCGCGGGCGCGACCGTCGCGGGCAGCGCGGGCGACGCGATCCGCGACGCCGACATCGTCCTGACGGTCCGCCGCCCGCCGGCGCTGCCCGGCGCGAAGCCCGGCGCGCTCGCGATCGCGATCATGGACCCGCACGGCCACGAGGACGCGATCAGGCAGCTCGCCGAGGCACGGGTCTCTGCCTTCGCGATGGAGCTGATGCCGCGCATCACCCGCGCCCAGGTGATGGACGTGCTGTCCTCACAGGCGAACCTCGCGGGCTACCGCGCGGTGATCGACGGCGCGGCGGAATACGGGCGCGCCTTCCCGATGATGATGACGGCCGCCGGCACGGTCCCGGCCGCGCGCGTCTTCGTGATGGGGGCGGGCGTGGCGGGCCTCCAGGCCATCGCGACCGCGCGGCGGCTGGGTGCGGTCGTCACCGCGAACGACGTCAGGCCTGCCGCGAAGGAGCAGGTCGAGTCCCTCGGCGCGAAGTTCGTGGCGGTCGAGGACGACGAGTTCAAGCAGGCCGAGACGGCCGGCGGCTACGCGAAGCAGATGTCGGCCGAGTACCAGGCGAAGCAGGCGGCGCTGACCGCCTCGCACATCGCCAAGCAGGACATCGTGGTGACGACGGCGCTGATCCCGGGCCGGCCCGCCCCGAGGCTCGTGACCGCCGGCATGGTGGCGTCCATGAAGCCCGGCTCCGTGCTGATCGACCTCGCGGTCGAGCGCGGCGGCAACGTCGAGGGCGCGCGGGCGGACGAGACCGTCACGACGCCGAACGGCGCGAAGATCGTCGGCTACTCGAATGTGGGGCGTCTCGCCGCCACCGCGTCGAGCCTCTACGCGCGCAACCTCTACGCCTTCGTGGAGACGCTGGTCGACAAGGGCTCGAAGAGCC
>CAXUHE010000088.1:0-3666 GCA_964250725.1 uncultured Enterovirga sp.
GCGGGCCCAGATGCGTGTCCTGGCAGGCGCGGTCGACGAGGAGCGTCTCGGCCGCCGGACAGGTGCTCGTCCGGCGCATCTTGGAGTTGAGCACGACCGCGCGCGCCATCGCGAGGTCCGCGTCCGCGTGGACATAGACGTGGTTCATGCCCTCCAGATGCGCGAAGACCGGCACCCGCGCGTCCGCCTGCACGCGCGCCACGAGGCTGCGCCCGCCGCGCGGCACGATGACGTCGATCGCGCCGTCGAGTCCGCCGAGCATGAGGCCGACCGCCTCGCGGTCGCGCGTCGGCACGAGCTGGATCGCGTCCGCCGGCAGGTCGGTCTCAGCGAGCCCGCGCGCGAGCGCCGCCGCGATCGCGGAGGCGGTCCGGAAGGTCTCGGAGCCCGCGCGCAGGATCACCGCGTTGCCGGCCTTGAGGCAGAGCGCGCCCGCATCCGCGGTGACGTTGGGGCGGCTCTCGAAGATCACGCCGACGACGCCGAGCGGCGTCGCGACCCGCTCGATCACGAGGCCGTTCGGGCGCTCGAACCGCGCCGTCACGCGACCGACGGGGTCGGGCAGGTCGGCGATCTCCGCGACGCCGCGCGCCATCGCGTCGAGGCGGGCCGGATCGAGGACCAGCCGGTCGAGGAAAGCCGCGGGACGTCCGGCCGCCTTCGCGTCCGCGAGGTCGAGCGCGTTCTGCGCCAGGATGGTGCCGGACCCGGCGCGGATCGCGGCCGCACCCGCGAGGAGCGCGTCGCGCTTGCGCCGCTCGCCCGCGAGCGCGACGACCCGTGCTGCGGCCCGCGCCCGGGTGCCTATCGCCCGCATGAGGTCGCGGATCGTCTCGTCCGGCGAACCCTGGTCCGGGCTCGCGACCCGCTCCGCACTCATGCCAACCTCGCGTCCGACGACGTCATTCCGGCAGCCTCATACAGCCGACGCGGCCGCGACGCTACGAATCACGCAGCCGATTCGGCCGCGAGCGCGAGATCGTCGCGGTGGATCATCTCGGCCCGGCCGGTCAGCCCCAGCACGGCCTCGATCTCGCGGCTGGAGCGGCCCATGATCCGGGCCGCCTGGGCGGCATCGTAGGCGACGAGCCCCCGGCCGAGGACCGCGCCCGCGCGGTCCCGGATCACGACCGCGTCGCCGCGCGTGAACGCGCCCTCGACGGCCCGGACGCCGATCGGCAGCAGGCTCGCACCGCCGCGCAGCGCCTTCGCGGCCCCGGCATCCACCTCCAGCACGCCGCGCGGCTCCAGCGCGCCCGCGATCCAGGTCTTGCGCGCGGTCGCCGGGGAGGAGGCGGTCAGGAACCAGGTGCAGCGCGCGCCCTCCGCCACGCGGCCGAGCGGGTTCTTCGCCCGCCCATCCGCGATCAGCATGTGGGTGCCGCCGGCACACGCGATCTTCGCGGCCTCGACCTTGGTGCGCATGCCGCCGCGCGAGAGGCTGGAGGCGGCTTCGCCCGCCATCGCGTCGATCTCGGGCGTGATGCGCTCGACGACCGGGATGTGGCGCGCGTCCGGGTCGGAGGCGGGCGGCGCGGTGTAGAGGCCGTCCACGTCCGAGAACAGCACCAGGAGGTCCGCCCCGATCATCGTGGCGACGCGCGCGCCCAGCCGGTCGTTGTCGCCGTAGCGGATCTCGCTCGTCGCGACCGTGTCGTTCTCGTTGACGACCGGCACCGCGCGCAGCTCGAGGAGCTTCGTGACGGTCGCGCGGGCGTTGAGGTAGCGCCGCCGCTCCTCGGTGTCCGCGAGCGTCAGGAGGATCTGCCCGGCGGTCAGCCCGTGATGCGCCAGCACCTCCGACCAGGTGCGCGCGAGCGCGATCTGCCCGACGGCAGCCGCGGCCTGGCTCTCCTCCAGCTTCAGCGCTCCGGTCCCGAGGCCCAGGACCGAGCGGCCCATCGCGATCGCGCCCGACGACACGACGAGCACGTCCGCGCCCCGCTCGTGCAGCCGCGCGATGTCCTCGGCCAGCGAGGCGAGCCACGCGTGGTTCAGCCGCCCGCGCGCGCGGTCGACCAGCAGCGCCGAGCCGACCTTGAGCACGACGCGGCGGAAATTGCCGAGAAGTGGGATCGCGGTGGAGGTCACGGCCGGTGGGCCGGGCGGAGGTCGGTGGCGGAGAAGTCGTTGCCCTTGAAGAGGAGCGGGACGTCGTGGACCTTGGCGACCGCGTAGCTCATGCAATCGCCGAAATTGAGCTGGGCCGGATGCCCCTGGCCCTTGCCGTAGCGGCGGAAGGCTGCGACCGCGATCTCCGCCATCTCGGGTGAGAATGGCACGACCGACAGGTTCACTCGCCGGATGAGCCCGCCCAGAAAGTCGTCGACCTCGACCGCAGACACTCTGGAGAGGACAAGCTTTGTCTCGACGATCGACGGCGCCCCGATCAGTCCCCGACGCTCGGCGAGCAGCGTCGAATAGTCGAGATGTTCGGCTTCCTTGAGGGCGATCGCCACCAGCGCCGATGTATCGACGGCGATCATTTCGGGAGTCCGTACTCGTCGTACATCCAGGAATCATCCGACGACATGTCGGGCGGTGTGTGCAGACTGAATTTCGCGGTCAGTTCCATGATGGCGTCGAATCGCTTGCGCTGCTCCGGCGTCAGTCCCCGCTCGTCGCGCGGAACGACGCTGTCCTCGTACTGGCGCAACGCCTCCTCGACCACCTCGGTCGTGGTCTTGCCGAGGCGCTTCGCGAGCGTGGAGGCCCGCCCCGCCGCCTCGTCGCTGCGGATGTTCAACTGTCTCTGGCCCATGGTGCTAGCTCCGTGCACCGATGTGCTAGCATGGCCGGGTCAGGGCCGCCACTCGGGCTCCGGCACGGCCTCGGCCGCCTCCCGCCTCATGCCGCCGATCTCGTCGGCGAGGAGGCGCAAAGCCTCCGTCACGCCCTCGCCGGACGCGGAGGACAGGAGGAGCGGCGCCTGGCCGGACGCCTCCGCCAAGAGCGCCGCGCGCTCGGCGCGGGTCTCGGGGTCGAGCGCGTCCGTCTTCGACAGGGCGACGATCTCGGTCTTGTCCAGCAGGCCGCCCCCGTAGGCGTCGAGCTCGCCGCGCACCGTCGCGTAGGCCTCGCCCGGGTCCTCGGCCGTCCCGTCGACGAGGTGGAGGATCACGCGGCAGCGCTCGATATGGCCGAGGAAGCGGTCGCCGAGCCCCGCGCCCTCGTGCGCGCCCTCGATCAGGCCCGGCAGGTCGGCCAGCACGAACTCGCGCGTGTCGCTGCGCACGACGCCGAGCCCGGGATGGAGCGTCGTGAAGGGGTAGTCCGCGATCTTGGGCTTCGCGGAGGTGACGGCCGACAGGAAGGTCGACTTGCCGGCGTTCGGCAGCCCGACGAGCCCCGCATCCGCGATCAGCTTCAGCCGCAGGCGGATCCAGCGCTCCTGGCCTTCCTGGCCCGGGTTGGCGCGGCGCGGCGCGCGGTTCGTGGACGACTTGAAATGCGTGTTGCCGAAGCCGCCGTTGCCGCCCTTGGCGAGGAGGAAACGCTGGCCGACGGCCGTCACGTCGGCGATCAGCGTCTCGCCGTCGTCGTCCAGGATCTCGGTCCCGGCCGGGACGCGCAGGATCTTGTCGTCGCCCCCGATGCCGGCGCGGTTCTGCCCCATGCCGTGCTGGCCGCGGGCCGCCTTGAAATGCTGCTGGTAGCGGTAGTCGA
>CAXUHE010000088.1:3766-13994 GCA_964250725.1 uncultured Enterovirga sp.
CCCATGCCGTGCTGGCCGCGGGCCGCCTTGAAATGCTGCTGGTAGCGGTAGTCGATCAGCGTGTTCAGCCCGTCGACGCCCTCGACCCAGACGTCGCCGCCCCGCCCGCCGTCGCCGCCGTTCGGCCCGCCGAACTCGATGAACTTCTCGCGGCGGAACGCCACGCAGCCGTTCCCCCCGTCGCCGGAGCGGATATAGACCTTGGCCTCGTCGAGAAACTTCATCGTTCAAGTCCGGCGGGGACGGCCCGAAGGCCGTCCCCGTATTCGCGACGGCGGACGCCGTCCTGGTTTCAGTGGCAGGCAGCGAGCGCCGCGCCCGTCTCGTCGTGGCGCCGCTGCGGGACGAAGCCCGTGCGGCTCCAATCCTTCAGGCTGTCCCACTTGCGGCGGTCCAGCCTGAAATCGTCGACCGGCAGCACCGCGCCGCGCACCGGGAACGGCTTCAGGCCGGACCCTGTCTGTGTGAACCCGCACTTCTCGAGAACGCGCCGCGATCCCGGGTTGACGACCCGGACCGAGGCCGTGAGCTCCCGCCCCTCCGTATAGGCGAAGAAGGCGTCGATCAGCGCCCGCGCGGCCTCGGTCGCGATGCCCTGCCCCCAGGCCGGCACGCCGAGCCAGTAGCCGAGCACCGGCGAGGTGTCGCGATCATACGCGATTCCCACGATGCCGACCGGCTCGGAGGGCTTCGCGCGCGGAGTGATCGCCATCGTGAGACGGCGCCCCTCCGTGTTCGCGAGGCGGGCCTCGATGACGAAGCGCTCGCCGTCGGACCGGGCATAGGGATGGGGCACGACGCCCGTCATCTCCGCGACGGCTTTCTCGCCGGCCTGCCGCACGATGGTCGCTACGTCGGCCTGGCGCGGCCATCGCAGCCACAGCCGCCGGGTCTCGAGGCGGAATACGTCGTCGCGGGTCAGGTCGGGAAACATCGTCTCAGCTCCGATCCTTCGGGCGCCCGGCGTCCTCGCCGGGTCGGCCCGTATCTGACGAAGGAGGATGGCGCCCATCGGACCTTCGGGATCGGAGCTTGGCCTGTTCGGCCTCTTGGAGCCCCTCGCCTTCGGTCCCGTGGGACCGGCGGAGGCTCCTTCGTGGGGTCTCCGCCGTTACTCTGCGGCCATTTTCACGGCCGAAGCCGTGTCCCTGGCGCCTACGATGTCTTGGGCCGGTACGATCGACACGAAGGCGCGACCGGCTCTCGTGAGAAATCGGACGCGGCCCTCCGCCGTCGCGAAAAGGGTGTGGTCCTTGCCCATGCCGACGTTCACGCCGGGATGAACCCGCGTGCCGCGCTGGCGGATGATGATGTTGCCCGGCACGACGCGCTCGTCGCCGAACTTCTTGACGCCCAGACGACGCCCGTCGGAATCGCGACCGTTGCGGGACGACCCGCCTGCTTTCTTGTGTGCCATGACGTTTTCCTGAGCTTCGTCGTTCTTACTCGGCCGAGGCCGATTCGGCCACAGGCTCCGGGGCAGCCGCGGCCTTCGCGGGGGCGCTCAGCGTCGTGCCGTTGAAGGTGAACGCGCCGATCCGGACGATCGTCAGGTCCTGGCGATGGCCGCGCTTGCGGCGCGAGTTCTTGCGGCGGCGCTTCTTGAACGCGATGACCTTGGGGCCGCGCGTCTGCTCGACGACCTCGGCGGCGATCGTCGCGCCCGCGACGCCCGGCAGGCCGATCTCGACGCCGCCCTCGTGCGAGAGCGTCAGGACCTCGTCGAAGGTCACGGCGGCGCCGGCCTCCAGGTCGAGCTTGGGGATGGTGATGACGTCGTCGGACGTGACGCGGAACTGCTTCCCGCCGGTCTTGATCACTGCGAACATCGTTGTCTCCGTGTTCGATCCGGATCTCCGCGAGACGCGGGCCCGGCTTCTTTGCAGCTGCGGATGTTCGGGACTGCCCAATGCAGGCCACCCAAACGGCGAAGGCGCGGGCACGGATGCCCACGCATGTCCGGCGTCGATACGGACGGGGCGACAACCTGTCAACCGAAATGCCGGCCCGGCAGGGGCGCATTCTGCTACATCGGGCGACCTCCGCCATATGTGGGCGACCTCCGCCGGATCTCGACGCCATGTCCAGTCCTTCCCCCGCCCGCCGATACGCCGCGCCGATGCTCGTCCTCGCGGTCGGGCTCGTGGCGCTCGGCACCGCGTCGTACCTGACGCTCGCACCGGCCACGCAGGGCGGCTCGTCGGTCTCGGTCGGAGGACCCTTCCGGCTGACCGGGCCGGACGGCAAGGTCGTGACCGAGCGCGACTACATGGGCGCTCCGCACCTCGTGTTCTTCGGCTTCACGCGCTGCCCGGACGTGTGCCCGACGAAGCTCTTCGAGATCTCCGAGGTGTTCCGCGCGATGGGCGACAAGGGGCGGGGCGTGAAGGCGCTCTTCATCACGGTCGATCCCGAGCGCGATACGCCCGACTCGATGAAGCAGTACGTGTCGAGCTTCGACGACCGCATCGTCGGGCTTACGGGCGATCGGCCCGGGATCGACGCGGCCATCAAATCGTACCGCGCCTACGCCAAGAAGGTGCCGCTCAAGGACGGCGACTACACGATGGAGCACACGGCGCTGGTGTACCTGATGGACAAGGACGACCGCTTCGTCGGCTCCTTCAACCTCGACCGCCCGCCCGCCGAGGCGGCGGCCGACCTGCTGAAGCGGCTGTAATCACGAGAGGTCCACCTCGATGCGCCCCGTGCGCGAGGTCCGGGAGAGGCCGTGCTCGGTCTTGTTCCAGCGCTGCGGGTCGAGCAGCAGTTCGAGGCAGCCGCGCCACGCCGCAAGGCTGACGAGCACGAAGTAGAGCGGCATCAGGGGCACGAGCGGCATCAGCCACCACAGGCGCCGTCGCGCGAGCGCGGCTGCGGGCGGCAAGGTCAGCGCGAGCAGCCCCGACGCGAACACGACGGAGCCCATCGCCGCGCCGGCGACGTCCCCGACGCTCGCGGCCTCCAGCCAGCGTCCCGTCGCGACCTCGAAGCCCGCGAGCGTGCACAGGAACGGGAACACGAGCGCCGAGACGACCGCCCCGACCGTCAGCGCGCCGGCCGCCAGGAAGCGCAGCGGACCGAAGCCGCGCAAGCCCGCGAGCGGGCGGCGCGAATGCACGATCGCCACCTGCACGAAGCCCTTCATCCAGCGCGTGCGCTGGTGCATCCAGGCGCCGAGCCGGCGCGGCGCCTCCTCCAGCGTGGTCGAAGGCAGGTCGGCGACGCGGTACCCGGCCGCCGCGAGGCGGAGCCCGAGATCCGCGTCCTCCGTGACGTTCCAGGCATCCCACCCGCCGAGCCCGCGCAGGATGTCGCTCCGCAGGTGGTTCGAGGTCCCACCCAGCATGACCGGCAGGTCGAACCGGGCGAGCGCCGGGTTCAGCACGTCGAAGAGTGCCGCGTACTCGATCGTGAAGAAGCGGGTGAGGATCCCGTCGCGCGTGTTGTCGATGGCGAGCCGCGCCTGGAGGCAGGCGACGTCCGGCGGCGATCGCGCGAAGATCGAGACTGCCAACCGGAGTTGCCCGGGGTCGGGCACGTCCTCGGCGTCGTAGACCACCACGTACTCGCCGAGCGCGAGGGCGAGCGCGACGTTCAGCGCGCGGGGCTTGGTGCGCGGCTCGCCCGGCGGCACCACGACCACCTCCACGTGGGCCGGGATGTCGGCCGCCGCCAGGGCCGCGGCGGTCTCGGAATCGTCGCTCTCGACCGCAAGCTTGATGTCGAGCTTCGCGCGTGGATAGTCGAGCGCCGACAGAGCCCGCAGCAGGCGCGGCACGACCCGGCCCTCGCGGTAGAGCGGCACGATGACCGTGTAGACCGGAAGATCGCGCTCGCGCGTCCGTGGCAATGGGCGCTCGGGTCCGGTCGGGACGCGCTCCAGCACCGACGCGAGGCGCGGGATCGTGCCGGCGAGGAACACGAGGCCGAGCACGATCCAGGCCGCCTGCCAGACCGTCGCCGGCCACGCGACCGACCCGGATCCCAGCGCGAAGCTCGCGGCCAGCATGCCCCAGAGCTGCCCGACCGTGATCCCGCCGTGAAAGCTGAGATGCGGGCTCGCGCGCGGCAATCCGTCGGCGGCCGCGGCCGCGATCGTGCCCGCACGGGCGGTCATGACGTGGGAGCGGATCGACGCAGGCGTGGTGATCGCGAGATGTGACGGGGGAGAGCCCATGGCGAGCAACTGGACGATCTGGCCGCCCTGCGGGGCGAACGCGAAGGCGTAAGGCTCGTCGGACCCGAGCGGCACGAGCCCCGTCAGCACGGCCTGCGGGAAGCGCGCGAAGGCATGGACGCGCAGAGTCTCCTGGAAGGGCAGCCCCGCCTCGCGCGCCAGCGCCTTGTAAAAGGCACCGGCGTCGAGCAGGCCTTCGCGGATCAGCGCGACATCGGCCGTGACGCCGCATCGGCCCGCGAGGGCGGCCGCCCGGCCGAGCGTCGCGGCCGGCACGCCGTGCCGCGCCAAGAACGCGATCTCCGGCGGCAGCGCCACTCGATGGCCGGCTGTCTCGCGCCAACCCCCCATACGCAACTCCCGGGTGACTAGCTCCATCAAAGCGGATCGCGAGACCGGAGTGAAGCGTGCCGGCGGGTCAAAACGCGCCCACGATGTTGAACTTGCGGGCATTTGCCGACATGCACTGGGTCCGACCCCGCCTCAGGGTCCCCGACCCGCCGGACCGCTCCATGTCGCCCGATCCCGCCCTCCTCGACGCTGCCGCGACCTCGACCGCCTGGCCGTTCGAGGAGGCGCGCAAGCTGGTCGCGCGGCTCGAGCGCCGGCCGAAGCCCGAGATCCTGTTCGAGACCGGCTACGGTCCCTCCGGCCTGCCGCATATCGGCACCTTCGGCGAGGTCGCCCGGACCTCGATGGTGCGTCACGCCTTCCGGCTCTTGACGCAAGACCGTGTGCCGACCCGGCTCGTCGCGTTCTCGGACGACATGGACGGGCTCAGGAAGGTGCCGGACAACGTGCCGAACCGCGACGCGATGGCGGCGTATCTCGGGCAACCGCTGTCGCGCGTCCCGGACCCGTTCGGGAGCGGGCACGCCTCCTTCGGGGCGGCGAACAACGCCCGCCTGCGCGCCTTCCTCGACCGGTTCGGCTTCGACTACGCGTTCGCCTCCGCGACCGACGCCTACGCGTCGGGCCGGTTCGACGCGACGCTGCTGGCGATGCTTGCCGCCTACGACGACGTGATGGATATCATCCTGCCGACGCTCGGTCCCGATCGCCGCGCCACCTACTCGCCCTTCCTGCCGGTCAGCCCGGCGACCGGCATCGTGCTCCAGGTTCCGATGCTGGAGCGCGACGTCGCGGGCGGCCGCGTCGCGTATCGCGACCCGGACACGGGGGAGATCGTCTGGACGAGCGTCACGGGCGGCGCCGTCAAGTGTCAGTGGAAGGCCGACTGGGCTCTGCGCTGGGTGGCGCTCGGCGTCGATTACGAGATGGCCGGCAAGGACCTGATCGACTCGGTCAAGCTGTCCTCGCAGATCGTCAGGGCGCTGGGCGGGGAGCCGCCGGAGGGCTTCAACTACGAGCTCTTCCTCGACGAGGGCGGCGGCAAGATCTCGAAGTCCAAGGGCAACGGCCTCACAATCGACGACTGGCTGACATACGGCACGCCCGAGAGCCTCTCGCTGTTCATGTACAACCGACCGCGCGAGGCGAAGAAGCTGCATTTCGACGTGATCCCGCGCCAGGTCGACGACTATGCGGCTTTCCTCGACAGGTATGCGGGCCAAGACGACAGGACCCGGCTCGGCAACCCCGTCTGGCACATCCACTCGGGCGTGCCGCCTGTGCCCGAGCGCGTGGGCGACGGCCCGGCGCCGTCCTTCGCCATGCTGCTCAACCTGGTCTCGGTCGCGAACACGCAGGATGCGGCCGTGCTCTGGGGCTTCATTCGCCGCTACGCGCCGGACGCCTCGCCGGCCGCGAACCCGCGGCTCGACCGGCTCGTCCACCTCGCGCTCGCCTATTACCGGGACTTCGTGCGGCCCGCGAAGGTGTACCGCGCCCCCACCGGGGAGGAGCGGGACGCGCTCGCGGAACTCGAACAGGCCCTCGCGGTGCATGATGGCTCGACGGACGCCGAGGCGCTGCAGGGCGTCGTCTACGATGTCGGGCGTCAGCATTTCCCGGACAAGTCCGGCAAGGCGAAAAGCCCGGACGGGCGGCCCGGCGTGTCGCGGGCCTGGTTCGGGTCGATCTACGCGGTGCTGCTCGGCGAGGCGCAAGGTCCGCGCTTCGGATCCTTCATCGCGCTCTACGGCGTCGCCGAGACCCGCCGCCTCATCGCGGACGCGCTGGGCGGGGCGCTCTTGTCCGGTTGACCGGCGTGACGCGAGCTACCAGCGCGTCGCGGCCGGGATCGTGATACGATCGGCGGAGACGTCGAAGGAGAGACCGATGACAGTCGCAACACGCCGCACCCTCCTGCTCGGGGCGGGAGCACTCGCGCTCGCTGGGTCCCGATTCGCCGCGCAGGCCCAGACCGCACCGGTCCCCCTACCGCCCGCTTCCGCGGGCTCGCCCACGTCCTATCCCTACGCGCTCCCACCGCTCCCGTACGCCTACGACAAGAACGAGCCGTCGATCGACACGCTCACGATGCAGCTTCATCACGATCGCCACCACGCGGCCTACGTGTCGAACCTGAACGCCGCGCTGAGGGATTACGGCGAGTTGCAGAAACAGCCGTTGCCGGCGCTGCTCGCTCATCTCGGCGATGTCCCGGAGACGATCCGCACGACGGTGCGAAACAACGCGGGCGGACACGCCAACCACACGATGTATTGGCAGATCATGGGCGGGCCCGGCGGCGAACCGTCGGGGGGCGTGGCGGCCGCGATCATGCGCGATTTCGGATCCTTCGAGAAGCTCAAGACGGACTTCAACGCGGCCGCGACCCGCGTCTTCGGCTCGGGCTGGGCCTTCGTCATCGTCGACCGCGCGGGCAAGCTCTCGCTCGTGTCGCGGCCGAACCAGGATTCGCCCCTGATGGACGCCGGCCCGGTCCTGTTCGGCAACGACGTGTGGGAGCACGCCTATTACCTGAAGTACCAGAACCGCCGGCCGGACTACCTGGCGGCCTGGTGGGGGGTGCTGAACTGGCCGCGGATCGAGGAGCGCTACGAGGCCGCGAAGGCCGGCTCACTGATGATCTGACGAGGGCTTCGCGTCACGCATGATGGACGACGAGTACGATTACATTGTGATCGGCGGTGGGTCGGCGGGCGCGACGCTGGCCGCCCGGCTCAGCGAGGACCCGGATCTGCGGGTTCTGCTCCTCGAAGCCGGCCAGGACCTGCGTACAGCCGACACGCCGGAGCACATCCGGATCCCGAACCCGATGCGCGCCATCGGGGACGACGCGTTCCGCTGGCCCGGCCTCATGGCGCGGCGCACCGAGCGGCAGGAGCCGCGGCTGCTCTGGCGCGGCCGCGCGATGGGCGGCAGTTCCACCATCAACGGCCAGATCGCGATCCGGGCCGTGCCGGACGATCTCGACCGTTGGGCCGCGATGGGCTGCGACGGCTGGGGCTGGGACGCGATGCTGCCCTATTTCCGCAAGCTCGAGACCGACCGGAACTTCCCCGACGCGCCCTATCACGGCGATGCCGGGCCGATCCCGGTCTACCGCGCGCCGATCCCTGACTGGGGCAGCGTCGACCGCGGCCTGCGCGAGGCGGCACTGGCGCTCGGCTACGGCTGGTGCGAGGACCACAACGCGCCGGACGGCACGGGCGTCTCGCCCTACGCGATCAACAGCTCGGGCGGGCGGCGCGTCTCCACCAACGACGCCTACCTGGAGCCGGTCCGGGACCGGCCGAACCTCGCGATCGTCGGCCATGCGCTCGTCGAGGCGATCACGCTGGAGGGCAACCGGCCGCACGCGAGCGGCGTCACGGTGCGGGTCGACGGTCGAACCCACAACCCCCGGGCCGGCCGGGAGGTGATCCTGTGCGCGGGCGCGATCCATTCCCCGGCGATCCTCCAGCGGTCCGGCATCGGGCCGGCGGCGCTGCTGGGCGACCTCGGCATCGCGGTCCGGGCGGACCTGCCAGTGGGCTTGAACCTGCTCGACCACCCGATGGTCGGCGCGCTGCTGCACATCCGGGACCACGCCCGGGTCGGCACGCCCATGCACCGCCACACGAATTGCTGCCTGCGCTACGGCTCGGGCCTCGCGGGGGCGGGCGAGAACGACATGATCATGATCGCCGGGAACCTCGCGGGCAGCGCGATGCCGAACAGCCCGCCCGACGCCGCCTTCGGGCGGATCGCGGTCTCGGTCTACCAGGCCTTCAGCCAGGGCCATGTCCGCATCACCACGAGCGACCCGATGGTCGATCCCGCGGTGGAGGAGCGCATGCTGTCGGACCCGCGCGACCTCGTGCGGCTGCGCGACGGGGTGCGGCGGCTGCGCGAGATCGTTCGTCAGCCGGGCATAACGGACGTGGCACACCGCGCCGATTACGGTACGACCGGCCGCTCGATGGAGGAGGCGTGGGATGACGACGCCCTCGATGATTGGCTCTTCGCGGAATGCTCGGACGCGCAGCACGCGAGCGGCACCTGCCGCATGGGTGCGGCGGACGACCCGCTCGCGGTCGTGGACCCGGACTGCCGCGTCATCGGCTGCACGGGGCTGCGCGTCGTCGACGCCTCGATCATGCCGGAGGTGCCGCGCGCCAACACGCACCTGACGACCGTCGCGATCGCCGAGCGGATGGCCGACCGCTTGAGGGCGGGACGGCCATGATCGGTCGGTCCCGGTCATAGCCGTGAACCTTCGGCAGGGCGGAGGGTCAGGAGCGCCTCACCAGGTCGCGGCCGGCTCCGAGCCGGACGCGATCTCGCCGAGCCGCGCGCGCGTCGCCCGCGTGGTCGCGACCGGCAGCGCGTCGGGCGGGAAGAAGCCGGACTCGACGATCTCGCGATCGGGCAGGCGGAGGCCGAGCACCTCGAACTCGCGCACCACGTAGACGAGCACGTGATCGCGCCGGGTCGCGCGGAAGATGCCGTGCAGGACCGGACGGCCGTGGACCGCGAGCGCGGTTTCCTCGCGCACCTCGCGGATCATCGCCGCGAGGGCGTCCTCACCGGGCTCGACGCCGCCGCCCGGCATGGACCAGCCCGGCACGTAGCCGTGCCGAACGAGACAGACCCGACCCTGGGCGTCGAAGATCGCCGCCCGGACGCCGAGTGTCAGCGGGCGGCTCGCGAGCGCCACGGCGGCCAGCGCCCGCCGCACGAGCCTAAGGCGCATGGCTTGCAGGATCGTTACGCATTCATGTGCGGAACGCATGGCTGAACCCGGATCTCGGCGCCTGCTCTGCGCGTCGCGCAGGTGTATATACGGACAAGCTTGAAAGGCCCCTCCGATGATCCTCTCGTTCCTCCTCTCCCGCTTCGCCCGCAACGCCGCCGCCTTCCGCTGGTCGCCCTCTCTCGACCTCAGCGACCACGCGGTGTTCTCGAACCTCATCCCCGGCACGCAGTACTGAGCCTGCGACCGAGGGTGGGCGAGCGCGCGGGAGTCACAGCCGGCGCAGCGAGACCTGCTCGATACGGTGGCTCGCGCCCTTGCGCAGGATGAGGCTGGCGCGCTGGCGCGTCGGCAGGATGTTCTCGCGCAGATTCGCGAGATTGATGCGGCTCCACAGGCCCTCCGCAAGGGTGATCGCGTCCGCCTCCGACCAGTCCGCATATTTGCGGAAATAGGAGAGCGGGTCGCGGAACGCCGTGTTCCTGAGCTTCAGGAAGCGGTTGAGATACCAGCGATGCAGGTCCTCCTCGTCCGCGTCGAGATAGATCGAGAAGTCGAAATAGTCCGACACGAATGGGATCGCGGCCCCGTCGCGCGGCAGGCGGGCCGGCTGGAGCACGTTCAACCCCTCGACGATCAGGATGTCCGGCCGGTCGACGACTGTCTCCTCGCCCGGCACCACGTCGTAGACGAGGTGCGAGTAGAGCGGTGCGTGGACCGCGCGCTTGCCCGCCTTGATGTCGGCGAGAAAGCGCAGGAGCTTCGCGGTGTCGTAGCTCTCGGGGAAGCCCTTGCGGTCCATGGACGCGATGCGCTCCAGCTCCGCGTTCGACCAGAGGAAGCCGTCGGTCGTCACGAGATCGACCTTCGGGGTGTTCGGCCAGCGCGCGAGCAGCGCCTGAAGAATGCGTGCGGTCGTCGACTTGCCGACCGCGACCGAGCCC
>CAXUHE010000089.1:0-13987 GCA_964250725.1 uncultured Enterovirga sp.
CATGGGCGTCGAGATCACCGGCAAGACGCTGGGCATCATCGGCTGCGGCAATATCGGGGCGATCGTGGCCGACCGCGCGCTCGGCCTCAAGATGCGCGTCGTGGCCTTCGATCCGTTCCTGTCGCCCGAGCGCGCGCTCGACCTCGGGGTGGAGAAGGTCGAGCTCGACGAACTGCTCGCGCGCGCCGACATCGTGACGCTGCACACGCCGCTGACGGAGCGCACGCGCAACATCCTCTCGGCCGAGAGCCTCGCGCGCGCCAAACCCGGCCTGCGAATCGTCAACTGCGCGCGCGGCGGCCTCGTGGACGAGGCGGCGCTCCGCGCGGCGCTCGATTCGGGCCACGTCGCGGGCGCGGCCTTCGACGTCTTCACGACGGAGCCCGCGACGCAGAACCCGCTCTTCGGGCACCCGCATGTCATCTGCACGCCCCATCTCGGCGCCGCGACGAGCGAAGCGCAGGAGAACGTCGCGCTCCAGGTCGCCGAGCAGATGTCGGATTACCTGCTCAAGGGCGCGATCTCGAACGCCGTAAATTTCCCGTCGATCACCGCCGAGGAGGCGCCGCGGCTGCGGCCCTACATCGCGCTGGCCGAACGCCTCGGCTCCTTCGCGGGCCAGCTCACCGAGACCGGCCTCACCAGCGTGCGCGTCACTTACCAGGGCGAGGTCGCGGGCATGAAGACGAAGGCGCTGACGAGCGCGGCGGTCGCGGGCCTGCTGCGGCCGATGCTCGCCGACGTCAACGTCGTGTCCGCGCCCTCCGTCGCGCGCGAGCGCGGCATCGTGGTCGAGGAGATGACCCGCGAGGCGGAGGGCGACTACGATTCGCTCGTCACTGTGACGGTCGAGACCGGGCGCGGCGAGCGCTCCGTCTCGGGCACCGTGTTCTCGGACGGCAAGCCGCGCATCGTCGACGTGAAGGGCCTCAAGGTCGACGCAGAATTTGCGCCCTCGATGATCTACGTGGCGAACGAGGACAAGCCGGGCTTCGTCGGACGTTTCGCCACGACGCTCGGCGACGCGGGCGTCAACATCGCGACCTTCGCGCTCGGGCGCGACCATCCGGGCGGGCAGGCCATCGCGCTGGTGGAGGTCGACGGCAAGGTGCCGGACGCGGTGCTCACCGCGATCCAGGGGCTGCCGGGCGTCCGGCAGGTCAAGCCGCTGACGTTTTGACCATGAGGGTAGCGGCAGTGGACGCGAGGCCCGACCAAGCCGGTCCGCGACGAGACGCCGCGAACGCCCTCGACCGGCGTCGTCCGGCCGTCAAAAAAGCCCGCTACATCGCGGTTGCGCCTTGTCGAAGGGGCGCGACGCAGGCATTCTCAGAGCCATGTTCCCGTCCGTGATCCCGTTCGCGCTCCTCGTTCTCGCCATCATCGGGACGGCGCTCGTCTGCGTGGCGCTCGGGATCTACAACCGGCTCGGGCTCCTCATCGGCACGATCTCGGAGCTTCAGCGCCTCGCGGTCGGCAGCCAGGGCGAACTCGTCCAGGCCAAGGAGGGAATCGGCAAGGTCCATCTCGACCTCGGCCGGCTGGTGGCGACCAGCAACGTCACGTCCGAGCTGGTGCGCAGCGCGAGCCGCCTCCCGATCCGGTAGGTCGGCCGGGAGCCGGGTGGATCGGCTTACACCAGCATCTTGCCCTCGGCCGAGATGACCGAGCCGAGGTCCCCGGCGCCCGTCTCGCCGAGATAGTCGTTCAGCAGCATCTCGTTATGCGCCTTGCCCGAGGGGATCATCGGGAAGCAGTTCTCCGTCTTGTCGACCACGCAGTCGAAGATCACCGGACGGTCGACAGCGATCATCTCGGCGATGGCGTCGTCGAGCGCGTCCGGGTCCGAGCACCGCATGCCGACACCCCCGTAGGCGTCCGCCAGCTTCACGAAGTCGGGCAGAGATTCCGAGTAGCTCTGCGAGTAGCGGCTGCCGTGCAGCAGCTCCTGCCACTGACGCACCATGCCCATGTACTGGTTGTTCAGGATGAAGACCTTGACCGGCAGCCGGTACTGCACGGCGGTCGACATCTCCTGCATGTTCATCAGGATCGACGCCTCCCCGGCGATGTCGACCACGAGCGCGCCCGGATGGGCGAGCTGCGTGCCGATCGCGGCCGGCAGCCCGTAGCCCATCGTGCCGAGGCCGCCGGACGTCATCCAGCGGTTCGGCTCGTCGAAGCCGAAATACTGCGCGGCCCACATCTGGTGCTGGCCGACCTCGGTCGTCACGTAGGTCTCGCGCCCGCGGGACGCCGCGAAGAGGCGCTGGATCGCGTATTGCGGCTTGATGACCGTCTCGGACGGGCGGTAGCGCAGGCAGTCGCGCCCGCGCCAGCCCTCGATCGCCCGCCACCATTCGGCAAGCGCCGTATGGTCGGTCTGGGCCCGAGTCTCGCGCCAGACCCGGACCATCTCCTCCAGCACGTCCGTGCAATCGCCCACGATGCCGATCTCGACCTTCACATTCTTGGAGATCGAGGAGGGGTCGATGTCGACGTGGATCTTGCGCGAGCCCGGCGAGAACGCGTCGAGCCGCCCCGTGATGCGGTCGTCGAACCGCGCACCTATCGCGATCATCACGTCGCAATCGTGCATGGCGTGGTTCGCCTCGTAGGTGCCGTGCATGCCGAGCATGCCGAGGAACTGGCGGTCGGAGGCGGGGAACGCGCCGAGTCCCATCAGGGTCGAGGTGACCGGGTAGCCGGTGAGCCGCGCCAGCTCGCGCAGAGCCGCCGAGGCGCGGGGCCCGGAATTGATGACGCCGCCCCCCGTGTAGAAGATCGGGCGCTTGGCCGAGGCGAAGAGCTCGACCGCGGCGCGGATCTTCGCCCGGTCGCCCTCGTAGGCGGGCTTGTAGGTCTTGTGGCCGTTCTGCGTCGGCCGCTCGTAATCGCCCGACTTGAACTGGATGTCCTTCGGCAGGTCGATCACGACGGGGCCGGGCCGGCCGTGCGACGCCACGTAGAAGGCTTCGTGCAGGATGCGCGGCAGGTCCTCGATCGATTTCACGAGGTAGTTGTGCTTGGTGCAGTGACGCGTGATGCCGATCGTGTCCGCCTCCTGGAAGGCGTCGGTGCCGATGAGATGCGTCGGGACCTGCCCGGTGATGCACACGAGCGGGATCGAATCCATCAGCGCGTCCGTCAGGCCGGTGACGGCGTTCGTGGCGCCCGGTCCCGAGGTCACGATCACGCAGCCGACTCGGCCGGACGATCGCGCGTAGCCCTCGGCCGCGTGGACGGCGCCCTGCTCGTGGCGCACCAGGATGTGCTGGAGCGCGGGCTCGTGGAACAGCGCGTCGTAGATCGGCAGCACCGCGCCGCCCGGATAGCCGAACACGTGGTCGACGCCCTGGTCGCGCATCGCCCGCACCACCATCTCGGCGCCCGTCATCGTCTCGGTCATGATCCCCTCCCGCCGATGCCGCCGGTCCCTGCCGGCGCTCGAGGCAACAAAAAAGGGCCCCGAGGGACCCTGCATGCGCCATCATCCGGATGTCACGAGCGTCAAGCCCGTGCCGTCGATGGCGCCTCCGATACGATAATGATTCTGGCCACGTGCCGCCCCAAAGACGATGCGCTGGCGTTAGTCGCTCCGCCCCATGCGGTCAAGCGGTCGCGGTCCGGTTCGGCTGCGATTATGGTGCGCCGATCAGCACGTCGGAAACAGCATGGTCCAGGCCTTCGCGATCCTTCTCCTCTGCCAGCTCGCCGGGGAAGGGGTCGTCCACGCGACGGGCGTCCCCGTGCCGGGACCGGTGATCGGACTCGTGCTTCTGGCGATCGGGCTCGTCTGGCGCGAGCGGACGCGACCGGCCGGCGCGGACGCTCCGCTGTCGCGGGCTGCGAACGGTCTTCTCGGTCATCTCTCTCTGCTCTTCGTGCCGGCCGCGGTCGGGATCGTGCAGCAGGGCGCGGTTCTGGCGCGCAGCGGTGCGACGATCGCGATCGCGCTCGTCGCCTCGACGGTACTGACCCTGGCGGTCACGGCGGGCGTCTTCGTCTGGGCGCTCCGGTTCGTCGCAAAGCCCGAGGCGCGCCTGTGAGCGCCCCAATCGATTTCGTCGACCTCTGGGTCTACCTCTCCGGCGGCCCGCTCCTCTGGCTGACCGTGACGGTCGCGGCCTATGCGGTGGCCGACGTTCTCTCAGCGCAAAGCGGGCGCAACCCGCTCGTGAACCCCGTGGTGATCGCGGTCGCGCTGATCGGCGCGGTGCTGCTGGCGACCGGAACCGGGTACCGGACCTACTTCGACGGCGCGCAGTTCGTGCATTTCCTCCTCGGCCCGGCGACGGTCGCGCTCGCCGTGCCGCTCGTGCGCAATCTCGCGGCCGTCACCCGCATGCTCGTCCCGATGGCGCTGGCGCTGGTCGCGGGCTCCGTGACCGCGATCGCCTCAGCGGTCGGGATCGCGATGGCGATGGGGGCGCCGCGCGAGGTGACGATCGCGCTCGCTCCGAAATCCGTCACGACCGCGGTCGCGATGGCGATCACGCTCCAGCTCGGTGGCGAGCCCTCGCTCACGGCGGTGCTCGTCATCGCGACGGGCGTCCTCGGGGCGATCGTGGTAACGCCCTTCCTCGACGGGCTGGGCATCCGCTCGCGCGAGGCGAGGGGGTTTGCGGCCGGGCTCGCGGCCCACGGGATCGGGACGGCGCGCGCCTTCCAGGTCAGCGAGAGCGCGGGCCTCTTCGCAGGGCTCGCGATGGCACTGAACGCGCTCCTGACCGCGATTCTCGCGCCGATCATCATCGGGCTCGTAACGCGTTGATGCCTGGTCAGGCCGTCCCGCGATCGGGGATTGTGATCTGGAAGCAGGCGCCGACCGGACTCGGACACAGCACGAGCGAGCCGCCGTGAAGGCGCGCCAGCTCCTCCGCGACCGGCAGCCCGAGTCCGGTCCCGCCGCTCCGCTCGGAGGCCTGGAACGCGCTGAAAATGCGGGTGCGGATGCGCTCCGGGACGCCCGGCCCGTTGTCGCGGACGGTGACGGTGACGTGCCCGTTCCGTCGCTCCCCGGAGACGGAGATGCAGGCATCCGGAGTCTTCGACTGGGCGAGCGCCTGGACGGAATTGCGCATGAGGTTCAAGAGGATACGACCGAGCTGTTCGGGATCGACGTCGATCTCCACCTTCTCTGGTACGTCGATGTCGACCCGGATCGAGTAGCCGTCCGCCAGCTTCGTCAGGTCGAGCTGGTCCATGACGATCGGCAAGAGCGGCACGCGCTGCCGTTTCGGCGCGGCCTCGCCGGCGCGGCCATACGCGAGGGTCGCGCCGCAAAACTCGATCGCGCGATCGAGCGTGCGGATCAGGCGCGGCGCGATGCGCTTGACCGCCGGATCGCTGAGCGAGGACAGGCGGTCGCCGAGCAGTTGCGCGGTCGTCAGCATGTTGCGCAGCTCGTGATTGATCTTGCTGACCGCGAGGCCGAGATCCGCGAGCCGGCGTTTCTGCTTCAGCTCCGTCGCCAGAATGACCTGCATCTGCGACAGCGCCTTCTCGGCGATGCCGATCTCGTCGGTGCGCCCCGACGGCACGATGACCCGGTCTCCCTCCTCGGGATGGGCCGCGAAGGCCGCGATGTTCGTCGAGAGACGCTGGACGGGACGCACGACGAGGAAATGCAGCGCGAGATACATGAGGGCGGCCGTCGCGCCCGAGATGATGAGCGATACGAGGAGGAAGCTGCGCGTGAAGGCGAGCACCGCGTCGCGCAGAGGCTGCTCGTCGATGATGAGCTCGACCCATTCGACCGCCGGGATGCCGGGCGAACCGTCCCCGATGACGCGCGTGTTGCCCGTCGGCGGCGACACCAGCGTGTGCACGAGACCGCGGATCGGTCCCCACCAGGGGACCTGCCGCAGGTCGATCTCGCGCTCGATCGCAGGCTCGACGTTGCTCTGCGTGGTGAGCAGCCATCGCGTTCCGGGGCCGCGCACTCCGATGGCCTGCGCGCCCTTGATGGCGCCGAGGAGACGGGTCTCCAGGTCGGCAGGCAGGGACTCACGCGGAGCCACGCTCAATGTGAGAGCGATCATCTGCGCGCCCATGAGCCGATCGCTGAGCCAGCCCCTGCGGAAGCTCGCGGCGGCCGGCAGGTAGATCAGGATCTCGGCGATCATCATGACGAGAAGCGTCAGGATGATCAGGCGCGAAGACAGACCAAGCTTGCGCGCCGGACTGAGCTCCGTCGGGGTGCCTCCAACGTGGGTCGCGACGATCGTCATCGGGTCGCTTGCAGGTTCGCCATCTGAGTCCGCCCTTCAGGACGACCGAAACAGCAATATGCCATCAAAGTGAAAGGGGCATGGGCAAACCGTCCGATTGGGGACCTTCTCGGTCATGAATATGGCAGGAGACATTCAGCGAGAGGAACGGCCCCGGCGGGAGCGCCGGGGCCGTGGTGGAAGGTCGGCTGACGTGGGGAGCGTGCCGACCTGCCGGGGAAACCGACAGGACACTCAGAACGGAAGCACGATGTCCATGACCTGCTGCCCGTAGCGGGGCTGCTGCACGTCCGTGATCTGGCCGCGCCCGCCATAGGCGATCCGCGCCTCCGCGATCTTGGCCGAGTCGATCGTGTTGCCGGCCTCGATGTCCTCGGGCCGGATGACGCCCGCGACGATCATCTCGCGCACCTCGAAGTTGACCCGGATCTCCTGCTTGCCCTCGATCACGAGATTGCCGTTCGGCAGGACCTGCGTGACGACGGCCGCGACGCTGGTCACGAGCTCTTCCTTGCGGGCGATCGAGCCCGCCCCGTCGGAGGAGCCGTCCGAATCAGCGTTGACGAGCGCCCCCGCGGTCGCGCCGGGCAAGACCTTCGAGATCTTGCTCTCGGCCCCGAAGAGGTTCGTCGTCCCGAAGTTCTCGCTGTTCTTGCGGGAGCGCTTCGTCTCGTTGTCGAGGTTCGCCTTGTCGGTCACCTGGACCTTCACGGTCACGATGTCGCCGACCTGCTGGGCGCGCTGGTCCTTGAAGAAGGCACGCGACCCGGTGCGCCAGAGCGAGTTCGCCGCGTAGGAGACGGGCTGCGGGTTCGGCATCGGCATCCGGACCGGCTTGTAGCCCGGCTGCGCGGTCGGGTCCTGGATCGCCGAGAGGTCGGGCGCCTTGCCCACATTGGCGAGCCGGTCGAGCGTGCCGCAGCCGCCGAGCGACAGGCCGAGCCCGAGAAGGAGGAAGGCCGTACCGGGCCGGGTGAGCGTCGAGGACATGGGATCAGCTTTCTGGGCGCGAGGCGCCGATCAGCGTTGAGCGAGAGAGGTGACGGGGGCGCGATCCGCGGAGGCGCGGGTACTCGAGGCGGAGGGCCGGTCGGACCCGACCGTGACGCGGCCGGGGCCGGTGACGACGGCCTGCAGCACCTTCTTCGAAGTCGGGTTGACGACCGACACGGTGTCGCCGAGCGCGCCGGCCTCCTGCGCCTTGAGGCGCATCGCGAGCGAGATCCCGGGCGCCTCGTAGAGCGCCGTCACGATGTCGCCGCGCGCGACGATCTCCGGGCGGGCGAGGTCGCCCGGCCGCACCAGCGTGCCGGCGACGAGAGGCCGGCGGGTGACGCGGCCCGCCATCGGCTTCTGGTCGAGCACGGCATCCGCCGGCATGAGGTCGCGCGGCCTCAGTTCCAGCGCGACGTCGGACGCCCTGACCGTCTCGCCGCGATCCAGCGAGCGGGTCGTCACCGCGACCTCGACCATGTCGACGAGGCTGCCCGTGACGCGCAGCGACGCGACGCGCTCGGACGACGATTTGCCGATCCAGACCGTCGCGGAGAGCCGCCGCGAGCGGCGGTCGACCACGAGATCGCCCGCCACGACGTCTCCCGCCATGTCGGGCGCGAGGACGAGCGAGGGTGCCGTGCCGTCGAAGGTGACGCCCGTGGCGTTCGGGTCGAGCCCGGTCTGGGCCTGGAGCGTGCGCTTCAGCGCGGTCTCGATCTCGACCGGCCCGACGCGGCGGGCCGCCCGGGTCACGACGATCTGGAGACGTCCCCCCGTCTCGATCGTCGCGAGACCCAGCGCCTCGGCTGCGCCCGCGATGCGGGCGACCTGGATCGTACCCGTCTGACCGAGAGGCGGCGTCCGGAAGACGGGCGTCTCGGCGAGGGAGGCCGGCGTGTTCTCGACGAGTTCGCCGAGGGTCATGACGTCGCGCGTCGCCACCACGTCGCCGCGCAAGGTCGGTACGCCGTCCGCGAAGGCTGGAGCGGCGATGATGGCCACGAGGATCGCGGACACCGAAAATCGAAGGATCATCGCGCTCATGCCCGGAACATCTGGCTGGTCGTGGAGAGCATCTGGTCGGCGGCCGTGATCACCTTCGAGTTCATCTCGTAGGCGCGCTGGGCGGCGATCAGGCCCGAGATCTCGGTCACCGCGTTCACGTTCGCGTCCTCCAGGTAGCTCTGCTGGAGGTTGCCGAAACCCTCGGCGCTGGGCGTGCCGTCGATCGCCTGGCCCGACGCCGTCGTCTCGGTGAACAGATTGTCGCCGATGGAGGCGAGCCCCGTCTTGTTCACGAAGCGCGAGAGCTGGATCGTCCCGAGCTGGGAGGCCGCCGTCTGGTTCGGGATCGTCGCCTCGACGAGCCCGAGCGAGCTGATCGTGACCGCGGTCGCGTTCGTCGGCACCGTGATGCTGGGCTCGACCTGGTAGCCGGCCTGGGTCACGAGGTTGCCCGTCGGGTCGAGGCCGAAGCTGCCGTCCCGGGTGTAGGCGGCGCTGCCGTCCGGCATGCGGATCTTGAAGTAGCCTTCGCCCCTGATCGCGAGGTCCAGGTTCTTGCCCGTCGAAGTCAGGTTGCCCTGGCTCATGTCGCGCGGTGTCGACACCGTCTTCACGCCGGACCCGATCACGAGGCCGGCCGGCATGACGTTGCCCTGGTCGGAGGTCGCGCTGCCCGGGCGCTTCAGGTTGTCGTAGAGGAGGTCCTGGAACTGCGCCTGCTGGCGCTTGAACCCGGTGGTGCGAAGGTTCGCGATGTTGTTCGAGATGACCTGGACGTTGAGTTCCTGGGCCGCCATCCCGGTGGCGGCGGTCTGAAGGGCGCGCATCGTCCGGCTCCTAGTTCGGGGACACGTCGGCGAGCTTCGTCACCGCGGTCCGTTTCATCTCGTCCATCCGGGTGATCATCGCGGCGACGTTCGTGTAGGCGCGGTTGACCTCGATCAGACGGCTCATCTCCAGCACCGGCTTCACGTTGGAGCGCTCGAGTGCGCCCGATTCGAGCTTGCTGGTGGAGCCGGCGGGCTCGGCGGGCGTCGCGGAGGAGAACGTGTTCGCCCCCTCGTTCTTCAGGCTGCGCTGGTCAGCGAAGCGCACGAGCCTGACGTGCCCTTTCTGGGCCTGTGCGCTCGACACGGTGCCGTCGGCCGCGATGGAGAACCCCGTCTCGTTCTGGCCGAACACGATCGGGCCGTTGTCGCCCGCCACCACGAAGCCGTCGGAGTTGACGAGCTGCCCGGTCGCGTCGAGCGTGAAGGCGCCGTTGCGGGTGTAGCGCTCGCCCGCCGGCGTCTGGACCGTGAAGAAGCCGTCGCCCTTGATCGCGACGTCGAGGGGGTTGCGCGTCATCTCGATCGCGCCTGACGAGGTGTCGAGCAGGGTGCCGGCATCGACCACGTAATCGATCTTGCGGTCGGGCCGCTTGAACTGGTCGGCGCTCGCGACCGGCATCACGAAATCTGCGAAGCGCGACGCGCGCGCCTTGAACCCGTTGGTGGTGACGTTCGCCATGTTGTTGGCGATGACGTCGAGCTCTCGGCCGAGCGCGATCTGGCGCGACAGGCCGACGAGTAGCGCGTTCTCCATGGAGCCGCTCCCGCGATGTGTCCCCGCCGGGCTCTCGACGCTCCCCAGCGCGAACCCGACAGCGACGTCACCGCAGGGGTCGTGCCAGTCCCGGCTTCGATCTGATCATGAACGGTTTCAAAGGCCTAGCCGCGATTTGCTCCGCCTGTGGATCACGTGCGCCGACGCGCACCCGGCAAGCGCGGCCCGGCAGAATCTGCCGGGCTTAACCCGGGATTAACCCTCGCCCCACACTCTCGGCCGATCGGACGGTCGTCTTCCGTCCTGGAACCGCCGCATGTCCAAGAAGAAGAAGCCTGCGCCGGAGGCGGAAGGCGAGGCGCCGGCCCAGGGCGGCGGGGGCAAGAAGAAGCTCATCATGATCGTGGCCGCGGTGGTTCTGCTCGGCGGCGGGGCAGGCGGCTACTTCATGATGGGTGGCTCGGGATCCGGACATGGTGGTGGTGGCCACGGGGCGGAAGCGGCGCACGAGGAGAAGAAGGGGTCGGTCGCCTTCGTGGATATCCAGGAGATGACCGTCAATCTCGCGTCCGAGCCGAACCAGGACCGCCCGCGCTTCCTCCGCTTCAAGCTGGCGCTCGAGGTGAAGGATGCCAAGATCGTGCCCGAGGTTCAGCCGCTCCTGCCGCGGGTGCAGGACATCTTCCAGGTGTTCGTGCGCGAGCTGAGGGCGAGCGACCTCGAAGGTTCGGGCGGCATCCACCGCCTTCGCGAGGAGCTGCTGCGCCGGGTCAACATCGCGGTGGCGCCGAGCCGCGTCGACGCCGTGCTCTTCAAGGAAGTGGTCGTCCAGTAGCGTGGTCCCGATCCCGAGCACAACGCGTTCGAACCCTGGAGCGAGCCCGTGAACCCGTTCATCGCGATGGCGGCCGATCTCCTGATCGCCGTCCTGCTCGTCGCCACGATCCTGACCTGCCTGCGCCTCTCTCGGCGTATGGCGGCGCTGAAGGCTGACGAGACCGCGATGCGGACGACGATCGGCGAGCTGATGATCGCCACGGACGCGGCCGAGCGCGCCATCTCGGGCCTGCGCCTCGTCGTCGGTGAAGGCGATCGCAACGTCTCGGAAAGGCTGCGCGCCGCGGAGCGCTGCGCGAGCGATCTGAACGCACGAGTCGCGGCCGGCGAGGGGGTGATCGCCCGGCTCGAACAGATCGCGAGCGCCTCGCGCAAGGCCTTCGCGTTCGTCAACGAGCCGAAGCCCAATCCCGCCGCCGATGCGCTCACGGCCGCCTCGGCATCCGCCCACGCGGTCGCGGAGCGCGCGGCCCGCCGGCTCGGACGCGCCGCGTGAAGCTCAGCCGTCCGGCCATCCGGCGGCCGGCCGTCGCGAAGTTTCGCCTCGTCGACGGCGTCATCCTCGCGGCGGTCGCCGTGCTGGCCTTGCGCGTGCTCGGCCTGTTCTCGTCGCTCGACGCCGCCTCCTCGACGCCGTCCTCGGGCGGGACGGCGCCAGGTTTCGCGCGGGTGCTCTCGCATGCGCGCTCGAACTACGAGCCCGCGGATCCGACGGAGACCGGGTCCGTCCCGGAGCATGGGGCCCCGCCGAACCATGGCGCGCCGGACCACGGCGCGCCGCCCGAGCCGGCACCGGTCCCGGCGGCGCCCCCGCCCCCACCCATGCCGTCCGCGAGTGAGCGGGCGATCCTGCAGAGGCTGGGCGAGCGGCGGGAGGAGTTGCAGACGCGCTCGCGCGAGGTGGAATCGCGCGAGAGGCTGCTGGAGGAACAGGAGAAGAAGCTCGACGAGCGGATCGGTGAACTGAAAGCCTCCGAGGAGAAGGCGCAGGCAGCGGGTCCGGCCAAGCGCGCCGACGCGGAGGGAGGCGGCCTCAAGAACCTCGTGACGATGTACGAGACCATGAAGCCCAAGGAGGCGGCCCGAGTCTTCGACCGGCTGCCGCAAGACGTGCTGGTCTCCGTCGTCACGCAGATGAACCCGCGCAAGATGGCGGAGGTCCTGGCCGTCATGACCCCGGAGGGGGCTCAGAAGCTGACGGTGGCCCTGGCGCGTCGGGCCGGCGGGGCGGAGGACCCGCGTGTCCCGGCCCAGGCGGGTTCACTCCCGGCGGGCGAGCTGCCCGCGATCGTGCCGACCAAGCGCTGATCCAGTTCTTAAGCCGCCATTCACGATGAACGGCTAGCGTCCCGGTCGGGCCGCGTTCTTCGAGCGGCGCCACGCAGGTCGGGTCGGGACGTCGTCATGATGCATGCGGGCCGGGGGCTCGTCCCCGGTCTCCGGACGGGCATCGGGCGCTGGGCCGCGCTCCTCGCGGTCGCGGCCTGTCTCTGCATGTCGTCGGCGAAGGCCGGCGAGGTGTCGATCCGGGGCGCCCGGATGGACAGGTTCGCCCGGATCGCGCTCGAATTCGACCAGCCGACCAAGATCCAGGTCAAGCTGTCCGGCGCCGTCCTGGTGATCGGTTTCGGAGCCGCCACGAAAATCCGCTCGGAGACGCTCGCGACAGAACTCGCCTCACTCGTGGGTGCCGTCCGGCGCGACCCGGACGAGATGGGCCTGCGGCTCGCGCTCGCGGCTCCGTTCCGCACGAACGTGCTGGAGGCGGGCGAGCGGGTCTTCATCGACCTCCTGCCGACGAATTGGACGGGCCTGCCGCCCGGTCTGCCGCCCGAGGTCGTGACGGAACTCGCGGAGCGCGCCCGCGTGGCGGAAGCCAAGGTCAAGGAGGCGGGTCGTCGCCGGCCCGAGCCGAAGCCGGTCGCGGTTCGGTTGGCCCGGCTGGCGAACCTGACCCGACTGGTTTTCGAACCTCAGCCGGGCTCCGCCATGCGAGTCAAGGAGAGCCCGAGCGCCCTGGAACTCGCGTTCGAAGGTGCGGGCTCGCTCGACGACGCCGACGGCAAGCCCAAGCTCGCCCCCGGGGTGAAGTCGTACGGATCGACCGTGATCGGCGGCGCGCTCGTCGTGAAGCTCGCGGCCATGCCCGGCTATGCCATCCAGAGCTTCCGAGAGGGCGAGACGCTCGTGGTCGATCTGGCGCGTCCCTCGCCGCCGGACGCCGCGCCGGCCACACAAGCGGCGCAGCCCGCGGCCGCCTCGGGCGCGAGGGCCGCACATGACAAGCCGCGCGAGACCCCGGCAGCGGCGGCTGCGCATGCCGTCGTCCCTGCGCACCCGGTCGCGACCGCGCAAGCACCCGCACCTGCGAGCGTTCCGGATGCTGCATCGTCCCATGACGAAACCCACGCAGAACCGGGCCCACGTCCTCACGAGCTGCGCCCCGGCGCGACTCCGGGGACGGTTGTGCCGCGCGTCGAGACCGGCCCCGACGGCGCTTCGATCCTGTTCCCGTTCGCGCTCCGCACGGCCGCGGCGGCGTTCGAGCGGGGTGGCCGGCTGAGCGTCGTCTTCGACACGCGCGACCGGATCGACACCGGTGCGCTCGCGCATCCCATCGCGGACGCGCCGCCCCTCGACACGATCGCGGTCGAAGACGGGTTCGTCGTGCTGCGCTTTCCTGCCGGCACATCCGGGCCGCCGCGGCTCGTGCCGGAGGGTAATGGGTGGCGGCTCACGCTCGGCAACGGGCGGGACCTGCCGCCGGATGCTCTCAAGGTCGCGCGGGCGGTCGACGAGAGCGGGCAGGGGATCGTGACCGTGAGCCTGCCGGGCGGCGCCGAGGCGCATTGGGTCAAGGAGCCGGACGGGTCTCGGATCGCGGTCGTGACGGCATTCGGACGCGCCCAGGCCGTGCCGCTCGCGCGCTCCTTCGTAGAGTTCAGGCTGCCCGCGACCGTGCACGGCGTCGTGGTCGAGGCGAAGTCCGACGATCTCACGGTCGCATTCGGGGGCGGCGGGGTGGTGATCGGGCGCGAGGCCGGACTGTCGCTCTCGGCCGGTCGGGGACGGGAAGCCGGCGAGGTCTCGGATGGGCTCACCCTCGTTCTGCCCCGGGACATCTGGATGCGCGACACCGCGCCCGGAACGCTCAAGCGTTATCAGGACTTCGTGGCGGCGACCGCCGAGGCGCCCCGCTCGGCGCGAGCCGAGTCGCGTTACAGGCTCGCCCGCTTCATGGTGGCGAACGAGCTGAACAACGAGGCCGCGAGCGTCCTGGCGCTGGCACGGCAGGACGATCCGGTCTTCGCGCGGCGGCGCGAGACGAACATCCTGTCGGGTATCGCGGCATTCCGCTCGGAGCGCCCGCG
>CAXUHE010000090.1:0-2447 GCA_964250725.1 uncultured Enterovirga sp.
CCTTGATGGTGATGCCGCGCTCCTTCTCGATGTCCATCGAGTCGAGCATCTGCTCCGACATGTCGCGCAGCGCGACGGTGCCGGTCGTCTGGATCAGCCGGTCCGCGAGTGTCGACTTGCCGTGGTCGATATGCGCCACGATCGAGAAATTGCGGATATTGTCGATGGACTGGGTGGTCATGGCGGCTCGCGGCGCGCGCATCCGGCCCGGCGCGGCGGCGCCCTCGGGACGGATGGCTGAAAAGATGGTGACCGGGAGATAGCAGCCGGAGGTGTGGAAACCAAGGGAAGCCGGAGACGCCTTTGACCCGCCACTTGGCCCGGCCGCACCGCACCCGCATAAGGGGCCGCGTCGAGCACCAAGTTCTGCACGCAACGTCTCGGGAGGACATCTTGATCCACGAAATGCGCGTCTACCGCTGCCTGCCCGGCCGGCTGCCGGCCCTGCTCAAGCGGTTCGAGACGGTCACGCTGCCGCTGTGGGAGAAGCACGGCATCCGGCAGGCGGGGTTCTGGACGACGCTCGTCGGCGAGTCGAACCAGGACCTCACCTACCTGGTCGCCTGGGAGTCGATGGCGGAGCGCGAGCAGAAATGGGGCGCCTTCCAGTCCGACCCCGACTGGCTCGCGAAACGCGCCGAGACCGAACGCGACGGGCAGATCGTGCTCACGATCTCGAACGCGTTTCTCGCGCCGACCGTCTTCTCGTCGGTGAAGTAGGGCGGCGATCCGGCGATGAAGACGCTCCTCATCGGGCAGATCTAGATCGACGTCACGTTCTTGGCGGACGAGATGCCGTCGGACGACGACCGGGCCGTCGCGCGGATTGAGCGCGGTCATCGTTGGTGTGCTCTACTCGCAAGGCGATCGCCGCTTTCGTCCTTCGCTGTGACCTCATCATCGCGGGAGTCGCCCTCAACCTCCTCGCGACGGGATTTTCCTATCTCATTCTCCAGAATGGTCTCAGGTCATCCGGCGACTTTTCTCCCAGCGGCATCGACATCGTCCCGAGAATGTCGGTCGAGTGGCTCTCGACGATACCCGTTCTCGGCAGCATCGTCGGATCTCAGAGCGCGATGGTTCCGCTCGTGGCGCTCCTGCCGGTCGCGGCGTTGATCGCGGCCGCATTCTGGTTGATCGTGAGCATTGTCACGCACATCCACCGCGGCGTTACCGACGGTGCTGCTCGCCCCGGTGATGGTCGAGCCGTTGCCGACCGCCACAGGCTTGATGAGACCGGCGCGATCCTCGATGCCGTGCCGGACTGCGCGCAGGTCACACCGCCTTGGTTTCCCGGCGGAGTAGATCCGCGCATTTCTCACCGATCATCAGGCTGGCCGCATTCGTGTTGCCCGAGACGAGAAGCGGCATGATCGACGCATCGGCGATCCTGAGCCCGTCGAGTCCGCGCACCTTGAGCGTCTCGTCGACCACAGCGCCCTCATCCTGTCCCATGCGGCACGTCCCGACAGGGTGATAGGACGAGCCACCGTTGCTGATCGCGTAGGCGAGAAGCTCCTCGTCGGATTGCACATCTATCCCGGGCCGCAGCTCGTCCCCCCGGAAAGCCGCCAGCGCGGCCGTCTCCGCGATGCGCCGGACGACGCGAAGAGCCGCCACGGTCTTCCGGCGATCCTCCTCCTCCGTCATGTAGCCTGCGACGATGGAAGGCTTGGCGTCCGGACGCGGGCTCGTGATCATGACTTCGCCACGTGAGCGCGGCCGCATGACGTAGACGCTCGACCGGAAGGCCGGATATGGGTGCAGCTTGGCACCATAGGCATCGGCGGTGAACGGTGCGTAGGAGATCTGGATGTCCGGTTCCGGCAGGTCGGGCGATGAGCGCGTGAAGGCCCCGACCGTCCCGGCCGGCATGGCGAGCGGTCCCGTGCGTCGCAAACCGTAGGCGAGCCCCATCCGAAGCCGCCCGCTCCAGCTCGCCATGATCTCGTTCAGCGTGGGAGCGCCCCTCGCCCGATAGGTGCTGTTCACCGCATAATGGTCCTGGAGATTGCGACCCACATCCGTCCGGTCGAGGATCGGCGTGATGCCGGCCCGGGACACGACCTCGGCCGGACCGATACCCGACAGTTGCAGGATCTGCGGCGAGGCGACCGCACCGGCGCAGAGGACGATCTCCCGAACGGCCCGCACGACGGACTCCGTCCCGTTCCGGGAACACGCGATGCCGGTGGCGCGCCCGCCTTCGACGAGGATCCGCGTCACCAGGGCGTCGCTCGCGACCTGCAGGTTGGGTCGGCGCCGGGCGGCCCGCAGATAGGCCGTCGCAGAGGTGCGGCGCCCGCGGCGACTCGTCTGGTGATAGTACCCGACGCCCTCCTGGACAGCTCCGTTGAAGTCGTCGTTGCGCGGGATGCCGGTCTCGACCGACGCCGCGACGTAGGCTTCGCTCAGCGCGTTGCGCCAAGCGATCGGCTCGACCGAGA
>CAXUHE010000090.1:2457-13915 GCA_964250725.1 uncultured Enterovirga sp.
AACAGGCCGCGCCCGAGCGTCGTCTGCGACCGCGACAGCCGGCTGCGCAGCCGGGCCAGCCGGCCGGCCGTCGGCTCGGGGACCTCGTACGTCGGGGCGATCGGCTCGACCGAGACCGGACCCTCTGCGCCGTGAAAATCGTCTGACAGGACGTGGCTCTCGCTGCGACGAAAGAAGGGCAGCAGATCGCCATAGCCCCAGCCGACGTTCCCGAGGGCTGCCCAGCGATCGTAATCGGCAGCCGAACCGCGCACGTGCAGGAGGCCGTTCACGGAACTCGACCCGCCCAGTCCCCGGCCGCGCGGCCATCTGAGCCGGCGTCCCTCGAGCCCGGGCTCAGGCCCCGATTCATACATCCAGTTCAGGCGCGGGTTGGCGAGCGTCTTGCCATACCCGAGCGGGACGTGGATCCAGGGATTTCGATCCGGCGAGCCGGCCTCCAGGAGCAGGACGCGCGTGCCCGGATCCTCGCTGAGCCGGGCCGCCACGACGCAGCCCGAGCTTCCTCCTCCGATCACGATCACGTCGAACGTCTGGTCGGGTTCGCGGCGCGGCATCCCTCAACCCGCTCCGACGAGGTCGAGTTCGCCTTTGTCGTTCGGCATGTCGCCGCGCTCCTCTCCCGGGGCCCCGAGCCCGCCGATTCGCCCGAACAAGGACGCGATGTCCGCGTGAGCGACGATCGCTCGGCTCGCGCTCTCAAGCTCGAGCACGCTCCGGGCCGCGTCCGACCGTTCCGGCCTTGTGGCCGTCCGGCTCATGTTCAAGGTCTCGTCACGACGGGCAACAGCACGTGGGAGGGCCGCGACTCATCGTGGAACACCGTTTGATGAGCGACCGTGAAACGCCGCTCGCGGCCCAACGGCTCGCCCGTATTCGGGTTGACGTCGTAATGTGGAAAGTTGCTCGACGAGACGTCGATGCGGATGCGATGGCCGCTCGCGAACAGGTTGCTGGTCGCCTGGGGCTCGATGACGATCTCGTAGACCTCGCCGGGCACCATGAATTCCGCCCGCTCGCGCGAGTTCCGGTACCGGCAGCGCGCGATGGAATCCGCGATGTTCAAAGCGTAGCCCTGGGGGTAGTCCTCGTTCGGCGGGTACTCGTCGATGAGCTTGGCGGTGAAGTCCGTGTCGACCGCGCTGGAGCTGATCCAGAGCCGCACCGTGATCGGACCGGTGACTTCCAGTGCGCTGGATAGAGGGGGAGTCCGGAAGACGAGCACGTCGCGGCGAGCCGACAGCGGCATCGTGTCGGTGCAGAGCGCCAGACTGTCTCGTCCTCGCTGATCCCAACCGCCGCCCTCCAGGAAGCCGGCCGTCCCGAGATTCAGGAAGTTGCCGCCGATCGTCGGAACGGGATCGTTGGGATTGAAGGTGTAGGTCGACGGCTCGGCGCCTTGTGCCGGCGTCTCGCGGGAGAGTTGCGCATCCCCGTGAAGATAGAACGGCACGGGGGTCATCCCGACCGGCGGCCACTGCGTCTCGTCGCGCCAGGCGCCGCCGTGGTCCATGCGGCCGAGCGAGTTTCGTCGTCCGGTGCCGCCTCCCATGACGAAGATGCGGACGGGCGTCTCCTCGTCGATGCCGGTCGCCATCTCCTTGATCGTGTGGTCGCACCACCGCGAACGGAGATCGTTGAAGCTCTCCAGCGCGGCCTCGGCCCCGAAATCGATGTCCCCGGCAAAGGTCTGGCCGAAATTCTCAGGCCCGTGGATCCACGTTCCGATGAGAAGCTTCTTCGGCGTGCGATGGCGCGCCTTCAACTCCGCGTATTTCGTCAACGTCGCGGTGATGTGGTGGCCGTACCAGGACGTCTGCAGGAAGATCGGAATATCCGGGTATTCGTCGATATACTCTTCAAGGTTGTAGCCGACGTTCTTCCAGTAATCACCGTAGTCGGCCTCCGTCAGCATGTCGAAGAACCAGCGCTCGTAGCGCGGCACGAGCGCGAGAGGCGAGGCTCCAGGACGCAGGGGCAGGCGACGCACCCATTTGTTCAGGTCGCGCCACATCGCGTCGAGCGCGTCACGAATGGCCCGGTCAGCCGCAGCCTCCTGGCTGAGCCGCGCCATCCACAAGCAGAGCTGCAGGAAGATGCCGTACTCGCAGGCGCCCGCATGCCGCATGGTCTGGGAATGGTAGTTGTAGCCGCCGTCGAACAGGAGCTGCGTGACGAGGCCCTCCGGCTTCCGGACGGCGAGCGCCTGCTGGAGCGCGGTCGTGTAGGACAGGCCGAGCGTGCCGATGCGCCCGTTCGACCAGCCTTGCTCGCGGATCCAGGCCAGGGTGTCGGCACCGTCGTCGGCTTCGTTGCGCAGGAAGTAGAACTCTCCTTCCGACCCCCAGCGGCCGCGCACGTCCTGCATCATGCAGACGTAGCCGCGGCGCGCGAAGTGGCGGCCAGTCACCGAATGGGAGACGCGCCGGCGATCATAGGGTGTCCGCTCCACCACGGTCGGCCAATTGCCTTCCACGATCTCGCCGTGCCTCGCCGGAAGGTACAGGTCCGCCTTCAGGCGCACTCCATCGCGCATCGGCACGTCGACGGCGCGCAGGATGGCGTAGTCGTAGGAAACGGATGAACCCTCGTACCGCACAGAGAAGCTCCGTATATTGTATCCGAACTGGATCAAATCACCATATGGGCTTGCACGCAAGCGATGGTCCGCCTCGGGGTGACGGCTCTCCGATCCGACCGCATTCGTGTGTTCCGTCCGGAGAGCCACCGCCCTAGGATTGAACCGGGATGTCCCGCCTCGCAATAACGATGGGCGGACGGCCTCATGCGAGGACGCCGCCTCGACGCCGCTCCCGCGTTAAACTGAGGCCGACACGACTCCGCCGTTGACTGCAAAGTGAATACAATACACGGTCCTGAGAGTGCATCTGGGACAGGCGACCGGCTCCGCCATGACGATCATCGACGCAGGTCATGCCTACCCCGGGGGAGCGTCGAGGCTCGGCGAGGGATCGTGTCCCGCGCCAGGGCGGCCCCTGGCCACCGACGGAAGAGCTTCGCGACCCCTCGGGCCATCGCGATGATCGACGCCTTGCTCGACCAACTCCACCCCGAACTCCGGCCCGTGGTGGACAGCCTTCTCGCAACCCAGACGCCGCTGGAAGGTCGTGACCCCTTCGTGTTCAGGGCTCAAGTGGACCGATTGGCCCTGGACGGCGCCCGGCCGCCTCCGACCGATCTCGAGATCCGCGACCTGGTGATCGAGCTTCCCGGTCGACACATCCGGGCGCGCCTCTACCGTCCGAAGGGCTTGGCCGACGACTTGCCCCTGCTCCTCTACTTCCACGGCGGAGGCTGGATGATCGGCAGCATCGACACGCATAGCGACTACGTGTGCGAGCTGACGCGGACGAGCGGAGTGGCCTTCCTGTCGGTCGATTACCGGCTCGCGCCCGAACACCCCTATCCGGCCTGCCTCGACGATGCCTACGAGGCGCTGCTCTGGGCGCGCGACCATGCCGGGTCCCTCGGCGCCGACCCCGATCGCCTCGGGGTGAGCGGCGACAGCACGGGCGCCCAGATCGCGATCGCCTGCACGTTCATGGCCCGGGATCGCGGCGGACCGGCACTGTCCTTTCAGCTGCTCATCTACCCGCTGACCGATTGTGATTTCTCCCGCCCGTCCTACGCTGCGTTCGACGGCCTCCTTCTGTATCCGGACTACCTTCGCTGGTTCTGGACGTACTGGTACGGACCCGACCTGCCGGAGGGCGATCCGCTCGCGGTGCCGATGCAGCAGCCGGACCTCGGCGGCCTTCCGCCCGCGCATGTCGTGACGTGCGAGTGCGACATCTTGCGCGACGAGGGCGAAGCGTATGCGGCGCGCCTGTTGGAGGCGGACGTCCGCACGACCTTGCGACGCGTCCCGAAGGTCACGCAACCATTCTTCCGCGCGATGGCTGTGAGCCCGTACGTTCGCGCCGAGACCGCCGACATGGGGCGTCGCGTTCGCGAGGCCATGCGCGGCGCGTGACCCGATCCGAAATCAGGAAGCACGCGATGATGAACCCGACTTGTCGTTCCATGCTCGCCGTCGCCGTTGCCGGATGGGTCGTGGCAGCCGGTGGACCGGCGCGGGCCGAAGAGCCGATCTACGTCGCGATGAGCACTCCCCTCAGCGGGAACGCCGCCTATCTGGGCGACTTGGCGCGCTCCGGGGCCCTTCTGGCTGTGAAGGAGGTGAACGCAGCGGGTGGCATCGGCGGGCGTCAGGTTGTCCTCGATACCGAGGACAACCGCTGCAACCCGACCGAGGCGATCAAGGGCGTCGGCCAGATGCTGGAGCGGAAGAGGTATAGCTTCATCCTGGACGGGATGTGCAGTTCCGTCGCGCTCGCCCTGATGCCCGTCGCCGAGCGGGCCGAGGTGCCCTACATCAGCAGCTCCGCCCTGTCCCCGGCGATCCCCGAAAAGGCCGGGATCGGCGGGATGCAGTGGACCTTCGTCACGCAGAACAGTGAAGCCAAGCTCGCCGACGCGATCGTCGGCTGGCTCGAGAAGGACGGGAAGATCAAGAATATTGCCTTCGTGGGCGACGATTCCGATTTCGCGCGCGGTGGGGCGAGCGCCTACGAGGCGGCGCTCAAGAAGCGGGGGACGTCCTTCGCATCATCCGACTTCTACCAGCCCGGGACGGCTGATTTCGCCGGCCTCTTTACACGCATTCGAGCGAAGAAGCCTGACAGCCTCATCATCTATTCTTACGGCGCGGATTACCAGAACGTGATCCGCCAATGGTACAGCTTTGCCCGCACGATCCCCCTGACGGCGCGCCTTGTGCTCGAGCAGACACCGAAAGAGATCGTTGACAGCGGCAGGCTCGAGGGGGCCGCCATCGCCCAATCCTGGGATGCGGAGATCGATACGCCTGAGAACAAACATTTCGTGACGGCCTACAAGCAGGAATACGGCAAGGAGCCGCTGGCCTCGGCCTATTCGAATTACGAAGGGATGCGCGTGGGCCTCGATGCCCTGAAGCGTGCTGGCTCCTCCGACCCGCGGGCCGTCCGCGATGCGCTAAAGAGTGCGAGCTTCGGATCCTTGACGGGCGGAGTGTTCAAGTTCGACGATTACAACACCGCCCACAACCGCGGTGTGATCCTCGTCATGAAAGGCAACAAGCTCGTTGTAGACGGCTATTTCGAGAATTAGTCCGTTTTAAGTCCGGATTGCATCCAGATGGACTTTAACCTATTTCTGCAGCTGCTGATGAATGGGATTGTTCTTGGGTTCATCTATGCGTTGATCGCGATGGGCCTCTCGTTGATGTTCGGTGTGATCGGCATCGTGAATTTTGCACATGGCGAGTTCTATATGCTTGGTGCGATGCTGTGCTTCTACGGCTTCACCTATCTGGGAATGAGCTACTGGATCTCGGCCGCGTTTGTGTTGATCACATCGCTCGCCTTCGGCTACCTGCTCTACGTCGCTCTGCTGGACAAGCTGGCCGGGAAGGGTTTCGAGCGCAACATCCTGCTGACCCTCGGCTTGGCCATGATCCTTCAGAACGGAGCCATGCTGCTGTTCACGACGGAGCCTCGCATGCTGGTCACGAGCGCGACCTATTCCGAGATCGAGATCGGGGAATTCGTGCTTCCTCTCGTGAGGCTCCAAGCACTCATGCTCGCGGTGTGCGCCTTCGTGACCCTCTACGTCGTGCTCTACCGCACGCGAGCCGGGCAGGCGATGCGCGGGGTGGCCCAGAGCCGTGCCGCCTCCCTCATGGTGGGCATCGATCCGCGCCGGATCTCGGCGCTCGCGGTGGTCGTCGGGGTCGGGCTGTCGGGGATCGCGGGAGCCGCTCTCGCGCCCGTCTACTCGATCCATCCGTCCATGGGAGCGTCCTTCATCTTCAAGGCGTTCGCCGTGGTGATCGTCGGCGGCCTCGGCAATGTCGGGGGTGCGGCCATCGCGGCGATCGGGCTCGGCGTGATCGAGACCATCGGCACGGGGCTGCTGCCGCTCGCCTTCGTGGACGCGATCGCGTTCGTGGCCATGATGCTCGTTCTGCTCGTCAGGCCCGAGGGATTGTTCGGCAAGGGAATGCGGGTATGACCCGGGCCAGGGAGGCTTGGCTCGCGGCGGCCCTGATCGCGATCTTCGTCGCGATTCCGGTCTTCACCTCGTCCGAGTACTATTTCACGATCCTGATCGTGGCGCTGATCTTCGCCGTGCTCTCGACCGCCATGAATGTCGTGTTCGGTTATGCGGGCCTCCTGTCGCTCGCCCAGGTCGCGTTCTTCGGGCTCGGCGGATATACGGCCGCGATCCTGGCGACCCGCCTCGGCGTGTCGATGTGGCCGGGCTTGTTGGCCGGCGGCGCGGTCGCGCTCGCGGCCGGGCTGGCGGTCGCCTATGCGGCCCTGCGGCTGTCGCGTCACGCCTTCGTCATTCTCTCGCTCAGCTTCGCCCTCCTGTGCGCCATCGTGGCGCGCGATTGGATCGCACTCACGCGGGGATCGCTCGGCATCTCCGGCCTCCCCGCTCCCGAGATGACCCTGCCCGGGCTCGGACGGATCGTCTTCGATCGATCGAGCCGCCTCTACCTCGTGGTCCTGCCCTTCGCCATCCTGGTCCTCGGGGCACTCTATGCGCTCCTGACCTCGCGGATCGGGCGCTGCCTCATCGCGATCAAGCACAACGAGCCGCTCGCGCAGTCGCAAGGCATCAGCCCACTCCGCTACAAGCTGATCGCGATCGGCGTCTCGGCTTTCGCGACCGGCATGGCGGGCGCACTCTTCGTCTTCTATCTGACGCTCGTCGATCCCTCCATCTTCGACTTCTACTATACTGAAGCCATGCTGATCATGGTGATCACCGGCGGCCCCGGGAGCTTCTGGGGCGTACTCGGCGCGACGGCCGTGTTCTCGATCGTCCCGGAACTCCTTCGGCTCTCGTCCGAATGGCGTCTGGTCATCTACGGCGCCCTGCTCGTCGCGGCCGCGATGCTGTTCCCGACGGGGTTCGCGGGCTATCTCAGGCGCAGGCGGCTGGCACGGTGGGTGGGCCGGTCATGAGCCCCGAACCCGCCATTCTGACGGTCGAGGGGCTCACCCGCAACTATTTCGGCCTGAGGGCTGTCGACGACCTTTCGATTTCCGTCAGGCAGGGTAGCATCTTCGGGCTGATCGGGCCGAACGGTTCGGGCAAGAGCACGACGATCGATTGCGTCAGCGGCTTTCAGAAGAGCGATGGAGGCCGGTGCGTCTTCGCCGGCGCCGACGTCACCGGGCTCTCGCCCCAGCGCCTGTCCGGGCTCGGTCTCACGCGCACCTTCCAGACAGTGCGATCCTACGAGGAGCTCTCGCTTCGCGAGAACCTCATGGTGGCGGCGCAGGAGGGGGACGGCCTGTCGCTCTGGGATGCGCTGCGACGAAACGGCCGGTGCCGGGCAGCCGATCGGGCGGCGCGGGACCGGGCGGACGAGTTGCTGGACGTGATCGGCCTCGCGCGGCTCGCCGATGCGCCAGCCGAGGTCCTGTCCTACGGTCAGCGCAAGCTGCTCGCCATCGCGGCGAGCGTGATGACGCGGCCCCGCATCATCCTGCTCGACGAGCCTGTCGCGGGGGTCAATCCGACCATGATCGAGCGGGTCAAGACCGTCATCCGCCAGATCAACGCGGACGGGGTGGCGTTCCTGATCGTCGAGCACAACGTCGATTTCATCATGGGGCTCTGCGAGCGAGTCGCCGTCATGGAGTCCGGGCGCAAGATCGCCGAAGGCGAACCCTCCCTTATCCGGCGCGACAGGCGCGTCCTCGAAGCCTATCTCGGACGCCGTGGAGCCGCCGATGCCGCGGTCGCCTGAGGTCCTCGGCGTGTCGGGAGCGGCGGCAGGCAACCCGCCAGATTTCGCCCTCGTGCTCGATCAGGTGTCTGCCGGCTACGCCGACAACCCGATCGTGTCCGACATCTCTCTATGCGTGCCGTTCGGCACGATCACGACGCTCATCGGCCCGAACGGCGCCGGCAAATCGACGTTGCTCCGTAGTATCTACGGGCTGACCCGCCATTTCGGCGGACGCATGCTCTTCCGCGGCCAACGGATCGAGACGCTCGCGGCCGTGGAGCGGTTGCGGCTCGGCATCGGCTTCGTGCCGCAGGGCCGTTGCAACTTCCCGCTCCTGTCCGTGCGGGAGAACCTGGAGCTCGGCGCCTATACGGCGCGTGCGGCCGAGGTGAAGAGGCGGGTCGCCGGCGCGCTGGATCTGTTCCCGATCCTGCGCAGCAAGCTCGCCGTGAAGGCGGGGCATCTCTCGGGCGGGGAACAGCAGATCCTCGAGATGGCCATGGTGCTCGAAGCCGAGCCGGACCTGCTCCTGCTGGACGAGCCCTCGCTCGGCCTCTCGCCGGTGATGCAGGACGAGGTCTTCGACATCGTGTCCGGGATTCGGGCGCGCGGCCTGACCGTGATCATCGTCGAGCAGAACACCGACATCGCGCTTGAGATCTCCGACACGGCGGTGGTGATGGAGCTTGGCCGCAAGTTCCTCGAGGGACCGGCACGCGAGATCAGGACGGACGCGCGCGTCAGGACGGCTTATCTGGGCGGTTAGATACGGCCCGAGCCGACGTTTCGCACAGCTAATCCGGCACGCATTTCCGGACGGAATTCCAGGAGCGCTCGATCATACGCTCGGTCTGCAGGCGAGCCTCCCCGCCATTCCGACTGCTGATCGCTTCGACGAGTTCCCGGTTGCCGTCGAGAGAGGTCTCCATGAGTTGCGGAAAGCTGCGGTAGGCCAGAAAGCGATAGCGCAGAGCCTGCTTCTGGATGCTTCCGAGAAGGCGTTTGAGGGTCGTGTTGTCCGCCGCCTTGTGGACGGCATCCGTGAAGGCGACATTCGCTTCGAAATAGCCGGGTATGTCGCTCTTCTGAAAAGCCTTTCGAAGCTGTGACAGGACGGTCTGAAGTCGTTTGACGTCGTCCGGCTCATGCCGTTGAGCAGCTTCGGCGGCCGCGATGCCCTCGAGTGCGAGGCGGCAGGAATACACCTCGTCGAGATCGCGTCGGCTGAGCGAACTGACCCGCGCTCCACGGCGCTCCGCCCGGATCACCAGACCGTCCTGCTCGAGAAGGCGGATGCATTCCCGCACCGGAGACCGGCTGACGCCGAAGCGCTCCGCAATATCTTCTTCGATGACACGCGCATCGGGCGCCATGCGGCCGAAGATGATGTCGGACCCCAGCGTCTCGGCCACCCGCCTCGGCACCAACGAGAAGTCGAGACTGTCCGTCATGCTTTGTCCGAATTCAGTCCTGCAAGCCGAACGATCGGTCGGACTTGAGAGCAGAGCGTCTTAGCGTCTTGGTGACGTCAAGCAAGCCCTCCCGACGCATGGGCTCGCGCCGGCGGATCATGTGGACGAACGGCGACCGGCTTTGCCCTGGGAGTAGAGCGTTCATGGTCGACGCGATCTCCATGGACAATCGAACTGGATACAATAAACTGAGATCTCCAAGGGGATGTTTCCATGCTTCGGACGTTGTTGCATTTGTGCCTGATCGGCGCGTTCGGCGTCGCGGCGTTCGGCCCGGCCCGGGCCGAAACGGCCCTCGAACGGGCCAAGCGGGACGGCGTGATCAGGGTCGGGTTCCCCAACCAGGTCCCCTACGCCTACGCCAACGAGCGGGGCGAACTCACGGGCGCCGACGCGGAGGTCGCGAAGCTGGTGGTCGAGAGAATGGGCGTGGCCCAGATGGAAGGCGTGCTGACCGAGTTCGCCGCCCTCATTCCCGGCCTGAAGGCGCGCCGCTTCGACATCGTGCTCGCCATGTTCGTCAACCCGCAGCGCTGCGAGCAGGTCGCGTTCTCGGAACCGATCTACGGCATCGGCCAAGCCCTGATCGTCGCGAAGGGAAACCCGCTGAAGTTCGAGGGCTTCGACCGCCTCGTCTCGGACGACAAGGCGCGCGTCGCCGTGATGGCGGGGGCCGTCCAGGCCAGCTACCTGAAGAAGCTCGGCGTACCGAACGATCGGGTGACAGTGCTGCCCGACATGCTCAGCGCCGCCAACGCCATCAAGGGTGGTCGCGTAGACGTCTTTCCGATCAGCGCGCTGCCCGCCCGCAGACTCGTCGCCACGATGGGCGAGGAATCCGGCGTACAGGTCGTCGAGGGATTTCCCGATCCCGTCATCGACGGGAAGCCGGCGCGCGGGTATGGCGCTTTCGCGTTCCGCCGGGAAGATGACGACCTTCTCAAGGCCTTCAACGCGGCCTTGTCCGGCCTGACCGGGACCGAGAAGCACGTCGCGGTAATCGCGCCGTTCGGCTTCGACAAATCGAACCTGCCGGACAGGTCGACGGCTGAACTGTGCAAGTGAAGGAGGGATGCTCGATCCGCTCCTGTTCCTGCTCGGGGGCATCCGCAACACGCTGCTGATCGCCTCGGGTGCATCGACCCTCGCGATCGTCCTGGCATTCGCCGTGGGGATCCTGCGTGAGGCGGGCGGACGATACCTCGATGTCGCGCTCACGATCTATGTCGAGCTGTTCAGGGGCACGTCGCTTCTCCTGCAGCTCTTCTGGCTCTACTACGTTCTCCCGCTCGTCGGGATCGACATTCCCCCGCTCGCGGCAGCGGTCGCCGGCATCGGCCTCAACTACGGTGCCTATGGGTCGGAAGTGGTTCGCGGTGCCTTCGTGTCGGTCGACAAGGGGCAGGCGGAAGCGGCCCGCTCCTTGGGGCTGACGCCCTGGCGGGTGTTGCGGCTCGTGACGTTGCCTCAGGTCCTGCCCATCGTCATCCAGCCGCTCGGCGTCCTGGCCGTCCAACTGTTGAAGGCGACGTCGCTCGCCTCATTGATCACGATCTCGGACCTCTCCTTCCGTGCCTACCAGCTCGCCCAGGTGACGTCCGGCACAGGGCCGATCTTCGGCGTCGTTCTCGTGCTCTATTTCATCTCGGCCCAAGCCATCGTGGCGCTGACACGGCGCGCAGACCGCGCGGCGGGGCGCTGGCGACACCTCGTGCCGGGCCGCTCGTCGGCCACTCGGGCCCTCGGGTGATGGATTGGAGCTGGACGGCGCTGGCCGAGGTGCTGCCCGACCTGCTGAGGGGGGCGGTCTGGACCGTCGCCTACACGGCCGCGTCCTTCCCGCTGGCGCTGGGCCTCGGGCTCGTCTTCGCCGTCGCCGAGAGGGCGGGGTCCCGCTGGACCTCTCGCCTGACCACCGGCGTCATTGAATTCGTCCGCAGCACGCCCCTGCTCATTCAGATCTACACGTTGTATTTCATCCTGCCGAATTTCGGGGTCACCCTGCCGGCCTACCTCATCGGCATCTCGGCGTTGGCCCTCCACTACGCGTGCTACGTGTCGCGCGTCTACCTGGCGGGGCTGAGCGCCGTCCCGCCAGGCCAGTGGGAGGCGGCGGCGGCGCTCGGCCTGTCCCGCCTCACCGCGTTCCGGACCGTGATCGCCCGGCAGGCTCTGC
>CAXUHE010000091.1:0-13695 GCA_964250725.1 uncultured Enterovirga sp.
CCTCGAAATAGAGGAGCGGCACGTTCATCCAGTCCGCCACCCCGTCGAACAGGCTGACCTCGAGCCGCGCCCCCTCTCCCGTGAGGCCGCGCGCGAGCAGCGCTTCGAGCACGCCCGCATAGGCGGACATCCCGCACGCGATGTCGCACACCGAGACGCCGACCCGCCCCGGCCCGGCCGGGTGCCCGGTGATGCCCGCGAGCCCGCTCTCGGCCTGCACCAGGAGGTCGTAGGCCTTCATCTCGGTGTAGGAATGGCCCGCGCCGTACCCTGAGATGTCCACCGTCACGAGCCGGGGGTGGCGCTGCCGCAGCGTCTCCGCCCCGAACCCGGCCCGCTCGGCCGCGCCCGGCGCGAGGTTCTGGACGAACACGTCGGCCTGGCCCAGGATCGCGTGGAGGAGGGCGGCGTCGGCCGGGTCCTTGATGTCCGCGACGAGGCTCTCCTTGCCGCGGTTCAGCCACACGAAATAGCTCGCGAGCCCGTTCACGGCCGCATCGTATCCGCGCGCGAAATCGCCCTCCGGCCGCTCGATCTTGATGACGCGCGCTCCCGCATCAGCCAGACGCGACGAGCAGTAGGGCGCCGCGACCGCCTGTTCGAGCGTCACCGCGAGAAGCCCCGCGAGGGGCTTGCCCGGATCGCGCCGCGCCATCCCGTCCGCCATCTCAGACGCCGTGCTCGATCGTCGGGCTTCCGACGGAGAGAGACGCCGCCGTGCCGATCCAGGTGCGGCCGATGAAGCTCTGGTGCACAGTCATGTATCCTCCCTGCCCGGCGTTGCGCGTGGCTTCGTGGACGTTTGAACCCGCACGCGCGGTCTGTCCATTGCCCGGCACTACAGCACAGGCCGTCAGGGCGGGCCATCGCGGTCACGCATCACGACGATGTACGGCGACCATGTCGGGCGACACGGCCGTATCACGACGGCGCGAGCCGGCGAACGCGCGAGCCTGTCGCCCGTTGAGGTCGCGCGACGAGGGCGACCATGACCGACAGCTTCACCCTGCCCGAGGCGGCCTTCGCCAAGGTGGACGATACGCCGGATACGCTCTTCTACCGGGCGCCCCGCCTGGTCACCCACATCGACGACCGGGCGGTCGCGGCGGTGACCCGGCTTTACGCCGAACTATTTACGCCAGGCGCGGACCTCCTCGACCTGATGTCGAGCTGGGTCAGCCACTTGCCGGATGACGTGACCTACGGTGAGGTCGTGGGTCACGGGATGAACGCGGAGGAACTCGCGGCCAACCCGCGGCTCGCGCGCTGGTTCGTGCAGGATCTGAACCGCGACCCGCACCTGCCGCTGCCGTCCGGTGCCTTCGACGGAGCCTCGATCTGCGTGTCGGTGCAGTACCTGCAACGCCCCGTCGAGGTGCTGGCGGAGGTCGCGCGGGTGCTGCGTCCCGGCTCCCCGGTTGTCATCACCTTCTCGAACCGCTGCTTTCCGACGAAGGCCGTGGCGATCTGGACGAGCCTGCATGGACGCGAGCAGGCGGAGCTCGTCGGCCTCTATCTCACCTCGGCCGGGTTCGCGCAGGTGGAGGTCCGGGACACGTTGAGGCCTCCGGGCGACCCGCTCTGGGCGGTGATCGGCCGCACGGCTCCTGCCCTCTCCACGACCCCGACGAGCGAGGCGCGGCGGTAGCGCTACGCGCCCTTTCCCTTGCGTCCCCGCTCGCGCCTCGGCAGCCGCGTGGCCGGGAGAGCCGCGTCCGGCGCGCCGACCGGCTCGATGCGGATGCCCGCGATCTCGGTCCCGCGCACGAGCTTCGCGAACCGGGGCGCAGCGTCCTCGCGGATCTGCACCTTCGTCTCGCGCTCGAAGATGCGGATCGGTCCGATCTCCTGCTTCGTCACACCGCCGCGCCGGCACAGCATCGGCAGGAGCCATTTCGGGTCGGCCTTGGTGGCGCGCCCGACATTGAGGCGGAACCACGCCCCGCCCTCGTCCACCTCGCGTCGTCCCGGCTCCGGGCCGGATCTTGGCTCCGGGCCGGATCTGGGTTCCGGGCCGGATCTGGGCTCGACGCGGCGTCCGGGCTCGGCGCGGGGCCCGCGCCGCGGCGGCGCGAAGCCCGGATCCGAGACGTCTTCGGGGGCGGGAAGCCGCACGCGGTAGAGCCGCGCCAGCGCGACCGCCACGCTCTCGGCCGAGTGACTGCCAAGCAGCACGCCGGCCAGCGCCGTGTCCTCCTCGCCCGCCTCCTCGGTGAAGAGCGGGTCGCCGAGCAGCCGCTCCTGGTCGAGCCGGCGGATCTCGTCGGCCGGCGGCGGCCCGCTCCAGTGGGGCACGATGCCGGCCACCGCCATCATCTGCTCGGCGCGGCGGCGGCGCGAGGCCGGCACCAGGATCACGCTGACGCCCTTGCGCCCGGCCCGGCCGGTGCGGCCGCTGCGATGCTGGAGCGCCTCCGCGTCGTGCGGCAGGTCGGCGTGGATCACGAGGTCGAGGCCTGGCAGGTCGATGCCGCGCGCCGCCACGTCGGTCGCGACGCAGACCCGCGCGCGCCGGTCGCGCAGCGCCTGGAGAGCCTGGTTGCGCTCGCTCTGGCTGAGCTCCCCCGAGAGCGCAACGACCGAGAAGCCCCGCTCGGCGAGCGAGGATTGCAGGTGGCGCACCGCCTCGCGCGTGTTGCAGAAGACGAGCGCGGTCGGGGCCTCCGCGTGTCGCAGCGTGTTGACGACCGCGTGCGACACCTCGCGCGGATGCACGCGCACGGCCCGGTACTCGATGTCGGCGTGGCCGCCGTCGCGCCCCGCCACCTCGATGCGCATCGAGTCGCGCTGAAAGCTGCGTGCCAGCGTCACGATGGCGCGGGGAAGTGTCGCGGAGAAGAGGAGCGTGCGGCGCTCGGTCGGGGTCGCCTGGAGGATGAATTCCAGGTCGTCCCGGAAACCGAGATCGAGCATCTCGTCCGCCTCGTCGAGCACGACGGCGCGCAGTACCGAGAGGTCGAGCCGGCCCCGCTCCAGGTGGTCGCGCAGCCGCCCCGGCGTCCCGATCACGATATGGGCGCCCTCGGCGAGCTGGCGCTGCTCGCGCCGCGGGTCCATCCCGCCGACGCAGGAGACGACGCGCGCACCCGCCTCGGCGTAGAGCCAGGACAGCTCGGCCTGGACCTGGAGGGCGAGCTCCCGTGTCGGCGCGATGACGAGCGCCAGCGGCTCGGCCGCGCGCTCGAACCGCTCGGCCTCCCCGATCAGCGTCGAGGCGAGCGCCAGTCCGTACGCGACCGTCTTGCCGGAGCCGGTCTGCGCGGAGACCAGGAGATCGCGTTCGGCCGCATCCGGGTCCAGCACCGCCGCCTGCACGGGGGTCGGCTCGGCGTAGTTGCGTTGTGCGAGCGCGCGCAGCAGCGGGGGGGAGCTGGAGAGGAATGACAAGGTGCCGAGCCGTTCAGTGCGGGCGAACAGGCCCGGGCCGTCGCTCTACGACATTCGCGCGCCGAACGCGCGGTTGATCGCTTTGGCCGACGTCTCTCTGAAGTCCCAAGCGGCCACGATCAACAGGTACCAGGCGGCCGTCTCGACCGCTCAAGAGCTGTAAAGGCCCGTATTCTGGTCGCGCAGGACGTTCTTCTGCACCTTGCCCATCGTGTTGCGCGGCAGGTCGTCGACGAAGAGCACGCGTTTGGGCTGCTTGAACTTCGCGAGCTTGTCGGCCAGCGCGTCCAGGATCGCGCGCTCGTCCAAGGTCGCGCCCTCGGCCCGCACCACCATTGCCGTCACGCCTTCGCCCAGGTCGGGATGGGCCAGCCCGATCACCGCGCTCTCGGCGACGCCCGGCACGAGGTCGATCTCGGTCTCGACCTCCTTCGGGTAGACGTTGAACCCACCCGAGATGATGAGGTCCTTGCCCCGCCCCACGATGTGGACGTAGCCCTCCGGGTCGATCTTGCCGAGGTCGCCCGTGATGAAGAACCCGTCGGACCGGATCTCGGCCGCGGTCTTCTCCGGCATGCGCCAGTAGCCCTTGAAGACGTTCGGCCCCCGCACCTCGATCACCCCGACCTCGTCGGTGCCGAGTTCCGTGTCGGTCTGCGGATCGACGATCCGCAGGTCGACCTCGGGCAGCGGGAACCCGACGGTGCCCGCGACGCGACGGCCCTCGTAGGGGTTCGAGGTGTTCATGCCGGTCTCGGTCATGCCGTAGCGTTCGAGGATCGTGTGGCCGGTCCGCGACTCGAACTCGCGGTGCGTCTCGGCGAGCAGAGGCGCCGAGCCCGACACGAAGAGCCGCATGTGGCGGGTCGAGTCCGCGCTCAGGCCCGGATGCTTGAGGAGCCGCGTGTAGAAGGTCGGGACGCCCATGAACGCCGTCGCGCGCGGCATCAGGCCCATCACCTCGTCGGCGTCGAATCTGGGGCAGAACAGCATCGTGGCGTCCGCCATGAGGGCGACGTTGGACGCCACGAACAGACCATGCGTGTGGTAGATCGGGAGCGCGTGGATGAGAACGTCCTCGGAGGTGAAGCGCCACGCGTCCCGGAGCGTCACGGCGTTCGACACGAGGTTGCCGTGAGTCAGCATGGCGCCCTTCGAGCGCCCGGTCGTGCCGGACGTGTAGAGGATCGCCGCGAGGTCGTCCTCCTCCACGACAGCGGTCGGGAAGGCGTGCGACTCGGCCGCCGCGAGGTCGCTGAGCGAGCCCGCGCCGTCGCGGTCCATGGTCTCGAGAGCCGCCCCGACGCGCTCGGCCAAGGGTGCGGCGCCCTCGCGCTTCGCGGGATCGAGCACGATCAGGGACGGCTCGGCGTCGCCCACGAAATACTCGATCTCGGCCAGCGTGTAGGCCGTGTTCAGTGGGAGGAACACGGCCCCGAAACGCATGCAGGCGAGCGTCAGGATGAGAGCCTGGACGGATTTCTCGACCTGGACGGCGATGCGGTCGCCCGGCTTCACGCCCCGCCCCGCGAAGGCGTTCGCGATCCGGCCCGATTCGAGGATCACGTCTTCGTAGGCGTAGCGGCGGCCGGCCGCGGTCTCGATGGCGATCTTGGACGTGTCCGCGACGGCGTCGGAGATGTGCTGGAACAGGTTCGCGTTCATGAGGCTGTGGCGAGCTCCCGGGCAGAGGTGTCGGCCTTCGCGTCGGCCTTGGCGAGTTTGCGGATCGCGGGCACGGCGATGACTTCGCCGCGCTCCGCGTAGATCTCGTGGTTACGCTCGATCTCGCCGAGATCGTAGCCGTAATTCACCATCAGCCCGTAGGATTGCTTCATTCCTTTGGGTGACGTGTCGCCGAATATGTTCAGACGCTCCAGACGGGCGCCGTTGCCGAGGTGGAAGCGCGCGACCGGGTCGAGCGGCCGGCCGGCCGGCGTCTTCGCGCGCAGCATGTAGGTCGCGGCGGCCGGCATCAGCGCGCGCCGCACCGCGTCCGCCCGCGTCGGGTCCCCCCGCGCCGGATCGTCGCGCCAGCCAGGCTCGTCCAGCACCAACAAGGCCTCGCGGGTCGCGGCATCGAGATGGCGGCCGTCCTTCGAGCGCTCCTGGTCGAGCCAGCGCGCGAAGCCCGGCACGGGCGAGAGCGTCACGAATTGGCGCAGGTTCGGCAGGTCGCGCTTCAGGTCCTCCGCGACCTGCTTGATGAGGAAGTGCCCGAAGGACACGCCCGCGAGGCCGCGCTGCGTGTTCGAGATGGAGTAGAACACGGCCGTCGTGGCCTCGCCCGGCGCGATGGGGCGCCGGTCGGGCGCCAGCAGCGGCGCGATGGCGCCCGGCATCTCCGAGGTCAGCGCCACCTCGACGAAGATCAGCGGCTCGTCCGCCAGCTGCGGGTGGAAGAACCCGAAGCAGCGCCGGTCCGCCGGCTCCAGCCGCCCGCGCAGATCGTCCCAGCCGTCGATCTCGTGGACGGCCTCGTAGCGGATGATGCGCTCCAGGATGTTCGCCGGCGTCGTCCAGTCGATCGGGCGGAGCGCGAGGAAGCCGCGGTTGAACCAGGAGCCGAACAGGTGGGTGAAGTCGGCATCGATGGGCCGCAGGTCAGGACGGGCCCCCAGGTGGTCGAGCAGTTCCGCCCGCATCCGCACGAGCGCGGCCGTTCCGCCTGGCGCGAGGTTGAGGCGGCGGAAGAGCTCCTGCCGCTTCGATTCGGCGGCGTCCTGCAGCGCGAGGGCCGAGGCCGGGCCGGGCTCCCGGCCGTAATCCTGCACTGCCCTCGCGAGACGGTCGAGGTCGGGGCCGAAGCGATCTGCCAGCGCCGTCAGGAATTCGAGGCGGGTCGCCGGGGGCGCGCCGGCGTAGCTCTCCAGCAACGTGCGCGCGAGCGCGACGCCCGACGCCTCGCCCCGGCGCGACAGGAGCGCCTCGCCGATCCCCGCGAGGTCGCCCCGGTTCACGACGTCGCGCGACCAGCCCAGCAGGCTGCGGCTACGATCGCCGAGACTCTGCACGAGATCGTTGATGAATTGCGTGACCATCCGCTCCGGCACCCGTCCGCCCGCGACGCGTCAGGATCGGTCTTTCGGCCGATAAGGTCCAGAGAGACGGCCCAAGTTTCGATGTCGCGCCAAAACTTCACTCATTGTTAGCCAATCCCGAACGATCGTTCCCCAACGCACTCTGAACCCGGCTTGCCAATCCCATGCGCATCCTCCTGATCGAAGACGATGCGGTCGTCTCCCGCAGCATCGAGCTCATGCTCAAATCGGAGAGCTTCGGCGTCTATACGACCGATCTCGGCGAGGAGGGCGTCGACCTCGGCAAGCTGTACGATTACGACCTGATCCTCCTCGACCTCAACCTGCCCGACATGTCGGGCTACGACGTCCTGAAGACGCTCCGCAAGGCGAAGATCAGGACCCCGATCCTGATCCTGTCGGGCATGTCCTCCACCGAGGAGAAGGTGAAGGGGCTGGGCTTCGGGGCGGACGACTACCTGACGAAGCCCTTCCACCGCGACGAGCTGATCGCGCGCATCCACGCGATCGTGCGCCGCTCGAAGGGGCACGCCGAGGCGGTCGTCCATTGCGGCGACCTCACCATCCGGGTCGAGGCGAAGCAGGCCGAGATCGGCGGCAAGGTCGTGAACCTGACGGGCAAGGAGTACCAGATGCTGGACCTCCTCGCGACGCGCCAGGGCACCACGATCACCAAGGAGATGTTCCTGAACCACCTCTACGGCGGCATGGACGAGCCCGAGATCAAGATCATCGACGTGTTCATCTGCAAGCTCCGCAAGAAGCTCGCCGACGCGTCGGGCGGCAAGAACTACATCGAGACCGTGTGGGGCCGCGGCTACATCTTGCGCGAGCCGGTCGAGGCCCGGATGGCGGGGTAGTGGTCGAAGTCTGACGCCTGGAAGGCGAGGCAGAGGGGGTCCGCTTTCGACCGAAGCAGACTATTGGCTCGGCCGCTTCCGAGTGAATGGCCACGCGTTCACATCTCCGTGGGCTCGCATCTCGGTCCAATACTGCTCTTCGCGGGCCCTGGCGACCCGATTCCAGAGATTGAGTAAGCCGAGCGACATTGAGACCGCCCAAGGCGCATAGGTGCCAGCACCTTGGCAGGTTCCGAAATGAGGCCACGTATACTCCTCGTCAGATCGCAGAAATGCGACGCAGTTCGACACGATGCCGCTCAACTTATGGTCTGATCTGTCTTCCTCGTGGGCGGTGTGGACCTTGAAGTCATCGTAAAGCGTCCAGACAATGTCTTCGACGGCAAGGACGCCGCTGTCATGACTATCCAGCCACGAGCGTTCGAGTTCGCGGTTAGTGATGACTCCGCTCCAGAATTTTTCGACCAGTTCGGCCGCGCGAGTCCGTGCTTTCCTGTCGATCATCAAACGGCCTCGATATCGAGGGTCACGAAGAGAGCGGGGGTGCTAACGCCTGCTTTCCACCCATGTCAGATATTTGGCTGCGGAAACACACGCTGCAAGCGAGAGGGTGCCAGACTTCCTGATCGGGCTTCTCGTCGCCTCGACCGGAGCTGTAGCAACCGTCAGCGCGATAGGTCAGGACGCGTCTGCCCGGCTGATAGAGCGACCACTGCTCGTCGTCGTCGGCTTCGTAGGGCCACGTTGTTAGGGTTGCACCGAGATCAAAGGTGAAGGCGGTCTTTCGTGCGACAGCATCGAGCGCGACCATCGTCATTTTCTGTCCGTTCAACCTCCGCGTCGCGGCCTCGATCTGTTCGTGAGAGCTATCGTCGTTCGCCAACTCGTCGCCGGTCAGGACGATGTGCCAATGACAGGCGAAGACGGTGAGGTTCCACTCGCCAACCGGCTTCACGAGTCGCTCGGCCGCCCGCTGCCGAACCTGGACGGATGCCGCGGTTGAGACACGTGGCTCGCGCACAATGAGGTGAGGGATTCCGAACTCCAACGATACGATGCTGCCATGCACTCGGACCGCACCCCAGCAAGGCAGGCCTATGACGGGGCTGAAGGCGGTCGTGATCACGTCGTCCATGCGGGTGATCATGGCGGAACCAGCTTGATCTGCAAACCACCTCAGCAGACTCGCGCTGTTGCCAACCTTCCCGTTAGAAAGTAAGGAATCTTCCTTACTAAGAAGGCCGTAGAGGATGTCATGGCGACCCTTGTTCGCGAGCGGAGCAGGATCACCGCGAAGGGGCAGACGACGGTTCCCAAGGCCGTGCGCCAGGCGCTCGGCGTGAGCTACGGCGGCGAGATCGCCTACCTGGTCGACGAGGGCGGTCGTGTGAGCCTGATCGGGGCGGAGGAAGAGACGGACCCGGTGATCGACGGGTTCCTGGCGTTCCTCGCGCGGGACATGGCCCGCAACCCGTCGCACATTTCGGCTTTCCCGGCCGGCCTCGCGGACCGCATGGCCGCCCTCACGGCCGGGATGAACGTCGATCTCGACGAGGCGATCGATGGAGCCGTGACGCTCTGAGTTATGGTCATCGACGGCTGGACGATCTTCGCCCACCCTCTGCTGCTCGATCAGCTCGAGAGGGCGATTGCGGCCGTCGAGGCGGCCAGGGCGGCCGACCCGAAGGGCTATCAGTGCACGGCGCAGGCGAAGCTCCTCGCGATCCTCGCCCGGCTGATCTTCGAGACGATCCCGGCCGATCCGACGCGGCCGGAATATCGCCAGGGCGACACGCTCGGACAGTCCCGGACGCATTGGTTCCGGGCCAAGTTCGGCAATGGCCGGTTCCGGCTGTTCTTCCGCTACGACAGCCGGACGAAGGTCATCATCTTCGCCTGGGTCAACGATGAGACCACGTTGCGGACCTACGGCTCGAAGACGGACGCCTACCGCGTGTTCAAAGGGATGCTCCATAAGGGCAGCCCGCCCGACGACTGGACGGCGTTACTCGCGGCGGCCTCGGCAGAGGCGGTCGTCAAGCGACTGGAAAAGGCCGAGCCGACATAGCGTTCACCGTACCGCAGATCTTCAAAGCGGCTACCAAGCGTCGGAGCCTGACCAGCCGGCAAGGCAGACCGAACCTCATCCCCCGAGATACGCAGCCTTGATCGCCGGGTCGCTCTTCATCCGGGCGGCCGGGCCGTGGGCGCGGATGCGGCCGTTCTCGAGCACGTAGGCGTAGTCCGCGACCTCAAGGGCCGCCATCGCGAACTGCTCGACCAGCAGCATCGTGACCGATTCGGCCTTGAGCCGGCGGATGATGCGGAACACCTCCTCGACGAGCTTCGGCGCGAGCCCCATCGAGGGCTCGTCGAGCAGCAGGATCTCGGGCCGCAGCATCAGCGCGCGACCCATCGCGAGCATCTGCTGCTCGCCGCCGGACAGCGTCCCGGCGAGCTGGGTGCGGCGCTCCTTCAGGCGCGGGAACATCTCGAAGGCGCGCTCGATGTCCGCCCCGACGTCGCCGCGCGGCCGCGATCCCGTCAGCCGCGGGAAGGCGCCGACCGTGAGGTTGTCCTCGACCGACAGCGTCGGGAACACGCGCCGCCCCTCCGGCGAATGCGCGAGGCCGGCGCGCGCCACCTCGTGGCTGTCCAGCCCGCCGATCTCGCGGCCCTTCAGCCGGATCGAGCCTGCCTTCGGGGCGATCATGCCCGACAGCGCGCGCATCGTGGTGGTCTTGCCGGCCCCGTTCGAGCCGATCAGCGTCACGACCTGATTCGCCTCGACCGTGAAATCGAGCGCGTGCAGCACCTCGATCTGGCCGTAGCCGGCGGACAATCCCTCGACCTTCAGCATGGCGTCAGACCGCCGGCTCGGTGACGCTGGAGCCGAGATAGGCCTCGATCACCTTGGGGTCGGACTGCACCTCGGCGGGCGCGCCCTCCGAGATCTTGTGGCCGAAATCGAGCACGCTGACGCGGTCGCAGAGCTCCATCACGACGTCCATGTGGTGCTCGATCAGGATGAGCGTGATCCCGGAATCCCGGATCTTGCGGATGATCGCCACGAGCTCCGCGATGTCGGGCGCCGTGAGGCCGGCCGCGGGCTCGTCGAGCAGCAGCAGCGCCGGGTCGAGCGCCAGTGCGCGGCCGATCTCGAGGAGCCGCTGCTTGCCGTAGGGCAGGTTGCGGGCCTCGGTCTGCGCGAAGGCGCCGAGCCCCATGAAGTCGAGGATCGCGGCGGCGCGCGCGCGCGCGTCCCGCTCCTCGCGGCGGCGGCGCGGCGTCGACAGGACCGCGTCCGCGAGCGTCGCCCGGAAGGTGTGGTGGAGCCCGACCAGCACGTTCTCGAGCGCCGTCATCTCGACGAAGAGCTGCACGTTCTGGAAGGTCCGGGCGATGCCGGAGAGCGCGATGTGGGAGGGCGAGGCGCCGTCGAGGCGCTGGCCCGCGAGCGCCACCGTGCCGGATGTCGGCCGGTAGATGCCCGTCAGCACGTTCATCATGGTGGACTTGCCGGAGCCGTTCGGGCCGATCAGCCCGTGGATCGACCCGCGACGCACCACGAGATCGATCCCGGCCAGCGCCTTGAGGCCGCCGAACTGCATGACAGCGCCGTCGACCGTGAGCAGGTCGCCCGCCGCGCCGTCCCGTTTCGCGATCAGCGCCTCGCTCCGCGAGGCGTCGATCCCGGTTCGGGCCGCCGTATGCGCCGGCCGCAGGACGGGGAAGAGCCCGCGCAGGAAGCCCACGATCCCGTCCGGCAGGTAGTAGACCACGAACAGGATCATCAGGCCGAACACGGTCAGCCGGAAATCCGTGACCGATTGCAGGGCGAGCGTCGCCGGGCAGCACAGCACGCAGATCACGACGGGCACGAGGAGCGCGTAGCGGTTCGGCCGGCGGCGGATGAAGGCTGTGACGCCGACGACCAGCGCCGCGACCGCGATCAGCGCCGCCATGACGCGGACGATCTCGATATCGGCAAGCAAGTTCGGCATCATCACGATGATCGCCGAGCCGATGATTGGCCCGGCGCGCGACTTGCGGCCACCCATCGTGACGGCGAGCAGGAAGAAGACGGTCAGCTCGAACCCGTAGGTGTTCGGCGAGACGTAGCGTTCCGACCAGGTGAAGAGCGCGCCCGCGAGGCCCGCGAGCGCGGCCGAGATCGCGAAGGCGTAGACCTTGTAGCGGTAGACCGAGACGCCCATGCTGTCGCAGGCGACGGGCGAATCCCTGAGCGCCTCGAAGGCGCGGCCGAAGGGCGAGCGTACGACGCGGTTCACCACCACGATCGTCACGAGGAGCGCCGCGCAGACGAGATAGTAGAACTCGAGCCGCCGCCCGGCCGCACCCTCCAGGATGTCGAGGACGCGCGGCGGCGGCAGACGGATGCCGAGCGGCCCGTTCGTCAGCGGCGTCAGCTCGTTGATGAGGATCTGGACGATCGTCCCGAAGGCGAGCGTCACCATCGCGAGGTAGGGGCCGGTGACGCGCAAAGCCGGGACCGCGAGCACGAGGCCGAACAGGCCCGCCACGACCGGGCCGGCGAGCAGCCCCCACCAGACGCCCAGCTTGAAGTGGAGGAACAGGATGCCGGCCGCGTAGGCCCCGATGCCGAACAGGCCCGCATGCCCGAGGCTGACCTGGCCCGTGTAGCCGACCACGATGTCGAGGCCGAGCACCAGGATCGCGTAGATCGCGATGATGGTCACGAGGTGCAGGTAATAGGTGCTGTCGTTGACGAACGGGAAGGCGGCCAGGAACGCGATCAGGCAGGCCGCGCCGCCGAAGCGCAGGAGCCCGGACCCCGCCCTCGCGGGCGCGTCGCCCGAGCGCGCGGGCAAGGGCGCAGGCAGGGGCGCGGGCATGGACACGGTCGAGGCCATGACGTCAGACCTTCTTGATCGTGGCTTTGCCGAACAGCCCGACGGGCCTGACCGCGAGGACGAGGAGCAGGAGCACGAGGCCCGGCACGTCCTTGTAGCCCGTCGAGATGTAGAATCCGGTCAGCGTCTCCACGATGCCGAGGATCAGCCCGCCGACGATCACGCCGAGCCCGGATTCGAGGCCGCCGATGATCGCGACCGCGAAGGCCTTGAGCGCGAGCACCGAACCCATCGTGGCGCCGGTCAGCGTCACGGGCGCGACGAGCACGCCCGCGAAGGCGGCCGTCATCGCGCTGATCGCGTAGGAGAGCGTGATGACGCGGCGCGTGTTGATGCCCATGAGGCCCGCCGCCTCGATGTCGTTCGAGGTCGCGACGACCGCCTTGCCCCAGATGGACTTGCGGTTGAACAGCTCGATCGCCGCCATCATGAGGAGCGCGCCGACGACGATCATGATCTCCATCGGCAGCACGCGCACGCCGCCCGCCTGGATCGCCTCCTCGGGGAGCGGCGAGGGGAACTTCAGGTCGTCGCGGCCCCAGATGTTCTCGGCGAGGTTGCGGAAGATGATGCCGAGCGCGATCGTCGCCATGATCCACCCGTACTCGGACTTGATCTTGACGGCGGGCCGGACGCCGAGGCGCTCCACCACCACGCCGACCGCGAGCCCGAACACGAGGACGAGCGGGACCATCAGCCAGTAGCCGAGGAACGGCACGAGGGTGAGGCCGAACAGCGCGCCGATCGCCAGCGCCTCGCCCTGCCCGAAGTTCAGGGTCTTCGAGGTCGCGAAGGTGAGCTGGTAGCCGAACGCGATCGCGGCGTAGATCATGCCGACCGCGACGCCGCTCGCGACGAGCTGGAGGAAGATGGTCATAGTGTCGTACGGCCCATCGTCACGCGCTCCATCCGCTCATCCCGACGCAAGTCGGGATCCAGCCCGGGGCCGTCTGCACGGCAGGCTGGATGCCGGCTTTCGCCGGCATGAGCGGAGAGGGACGAACCGTCCTCAATTCGAGGCCTTCTCCTTGACGCGCACCACGTTCGCGTTCTTGGCGTCCTCGGCCCGGGCGTAGACGATCTTGCCGTCCTGCACCTTGCCGAACACCACCATGTTGCGGGTGATGGCGTTGTGGTCCTTGGCGGTGAAGGGGTGGTCGTAGGTCGTCACCACGCCCTCGACCTTCTCGTTCAGGTTCTCGAGAGCCGCGCGGATCTTCTTCCCGTCGGTCGAGCCGGCCTGCTTGATCGCGGCCGCGATCAGGAACATCGAGTCATAGCCCTGCGCGCCCGCGACCGGGGTCGGGATGCGGCTCACGTTGTAGGTCTTGTAGTAGGTGTCGAGGAAGGCCTTCCGCTTCGGGTTGGTCGTGTCCTCGATGAAGGTCTGCGGCATGGTCACGCCGTCGCCGTTCTTGCCCGCGATCTCCACGAAGCTCTGCATGGAGGACGGCCAGGAGGTGATCATCGGCACCTTCCAGCCGAGCTTGGCCATGCCGTTGGCGATCTGCG
>CAXUHE010000092.1:0-13688 GCA_964250725.1 uncultured Enterovirga sp.
GGATCAGCATGATCAGGCCCATGCCCTTCTGCCCGTCGTTGCCGCCGTGGAAGAAGGACACGAGCGTGCAGGTCAGGATCAGAAGGCCGCGGATCCAGAGAGGCGGGGGCGTGTCGCCCTTGGGCTCGGCGTAGAGATCGGGCCGCTTCACGACCGACTTCAACACGAGGAGCAGAGCCGCCGCGAGAACGAACCCGCAGACCGGACTGAACAGCAGCGCCTTGAAGACGCTGACCGCCTGCCCCCAATCGACGCCGGACGTCGCCTGACCTCCGGACGCCATCAGCTGGTTCGCGAGGCCGACGCCGATCACGGAACCGATCAGCGCGTGGGAGGAGGAATTCGGCAGCCCGAACGCCCAGGTGCCGAGATTCCAGATGATCGCCGCGATGAGGAGCGCGAAGATCATCGCGTAACCGGCCGCGGAGCCCGCCTGGAGGACCAGCTCGACGGGCAGGAGGGTGACAATCGCGTAGGCGACCGCGCCCGAGGAGAGCATCACGCCGAGGAAGTTGAAGGCGCCGGACCAGATCACCGCGACCAGCGGAGGCATGGAATGCGTGTAGATCACAGTCGCGACGGCATTCGCCGTGTCGTGGAAGCCGTTCACGAACTCGAAGGCGAGCGCGATGAGGAGCGCTAGGCCGAGCAACGCGAATGTCCCGACGGCGAGCGGCGTCTGGCCGACGGCGTTCATGTCCGTGACGAGACTGTAGAGCGCGTAGGCGAGCCCTGCGATCAGGACGAGCAGGAACGCGATCACGCCGCCCGCATGAAAGCTGCCATCGAGTTTGGGGCCGCTCCGCGCCTGAGGGTGCGTGGGAGGGGCGAACCTCGCGGTCGCGATGGTATCCGACATATCCGATCCCGTCCTGAACGCGTCACCCGCTTCGATTAAGCGACCGGTATTGCGTTCATGTGACAGAGGATCGTGATCGGGCACGGACTCCCGCATAACGAGAGGCCGCCGAGCCTTGCGGACTAACCCTTCTTCGCCCGCGTGGATTTCCCGTTATCGATCATGCTCCGACACGCCTGCGTGAGCTGATCGCGGTTCGACGCCAGACACCGCCCGACCAGTTGACGATCCGGGATCGAGGAGGCGCAGAACCTGAACGCGTCGCCCATGCAGGCCTGTCTCTGTTCCGACTCGTCCGACTGGGCGAGACCAATCGACGGAAGCGCCATCGTCGCGACGACGAGACCGATCCTACGCGTCCGGCGCGTCCACATTCCGTCACCCCGCATTTTTGAGCTCCCGTCCCCAGAACACGCGGTTCACGCTCGCGAGGCGAACCGCGATATTACGGAGGGCGGAATCGTCATGACGCCCCAGCGCGTCGTTGCGGATCCGCTCGAGACGCCGCATCTCCGCGACATACTGGGCTGTACTGAGGTCCATGGGAGCGGCACGCCTGTCACATTCGGGCTACCACCCTGACATGGCGTCGTAAACGGGCGATTGCATGGCGGGGCGCTCGCACCCGCGATCGCGAGGCAGAAGCCGGGCCACTCGTCATTATAGACGGATCTGGCCATTAGCTCGCCCGTCGCCGCATCGGCGTCCTGAAACGGCCGGCACGTGAATGTCGCGATCTCGCGACGTTACGGCCGGCCGCAAGTTTCAGGATCGCCGGTTCTCCCGGTCGTGTCCTCCGCGACCCGTTACGGATCGTGGGCACGCGTTGATCGCGCGTCCCGGGCGGCACTGCTTCGGCGCCGCCTCGTCTTGGCCGGAACGTGTCAGGGCTGGCCGTCCCGGTCAATCCGACGAAGGGAGTGCTCTCAGAACGTATCCGGGCGACCGAGCTTCGCGAGCTCGACGCGCGCGCGCAGCTCGATCGCGTCCACGATTCCGTCGAGTTCGGGATCGCCGGAGGGGTCGCGGCGATCGGCGAGGCCGCGCACCACACGGCCGAGTTCGCCCGCGGAGACCTGTCCCGTCAGCAGCGCCGCCTTCAGCCCGTCGAGCCCGTCCAGGATCTCGCGACCCCGCCGGGCGGAGCGGCGTCGGCGTTCGGTCGGATCGTCTTCCTGCTGCAGCGCGAGGATCGCGTCGAGGGTCGCGAGCGGTGCGGCCGACCGGACCGATGCCGCGCGCGCGCCCGGCTTGCCGGACGCGACCTCGAAGCGCGCCTGTCCGGCGCTCTCCGGCCGCAGCGTGCCGGCCGCCGCGGCGGCGGCGAACGGCAACGGAGATCTCGAATCGATGCGCAAGAGGGCTCGCTTGGCCGGATGTGACCGCGCGACCATCGCCACACATGGTTAACGACCCGTGAAGCGCCCGGCAGGTCCTGCCGGGTACGACGACGTCTGACCGGCAGATCCGGTCCTCGCGGCGGAGTGAGCGTTAGAGGAGGAACTGTGAAATCAATCACTTACTCGGCCGCGGCGCGTGGCACGGCCCTGGCGATGCGTCGGGCATGACACGTCACCCATTTATCTCAAGATCAGGGCGTCCCGTCCGGGCGTTGCGCGTCGCGCTGGCGCTGATCTCGGCCCTGCCGACCATCGTCCCGGGGCACGCGCTCGCGCTGTCGCGCATCAAGGACCTCGCCCAGATCGAGGGTGTGCGCCAGAACCAGCTCGTCGGCTACGGGCTCGTGGTCGGGCTGAACGGTACGGGCGACACGCTGAACAACGCGCCCTTCACCAAGCAGTCGCTGACCGCGATGCTGGAGCGGCTCGGCGTCAACACGCGCGGCGCGACGCTCCGCACCGCGAACGTCGCGGCCGTCATGGTGACGGCGGGCCTGCCGGCCTTCGCCACCCAGGGCACGCGGCTCGATATCACGGTCTCGGCACTCGGCGATTCGAAGTCGCTGCAAGGCGGCACGCTCCTCGTGACGCCGCTGCTGGGCGCCGACGGCGAGGTCTACGCGGTCGGCCAGGGCTCGGTCGCGATCGCGGGGTTCCAGGCGGAGGGCGAGGCCGCGAAGGTGACGCGCGGCGTCCCGACGGTCGGGCGCATCGCGAACGGCGCCATCATCGAGCGTGAGGTCGAATTCAAGCTGAACACGCAGCGGGGCCTGCGGCTCTCGCTGCGCAACCCCGACCTCACGACCGCGAAGCGGGTCGCCGCCTCCATCAACGACTTTCTCGGGGCGGACACGGCCGAGCCGACCGACCCCTCGACCGTCGCGATCCAGATCCCGGCGAAATACAAGGGGAACATGATCCAGATGCTGACCGAGATCGAGCAGCTCCGGGTGGAGCCCGACCAGACAGCCCGCATCGTGATCGACGAGCGCTCCGGCATCATCGTGATGGGGCGCAACGTGCGCGTCTCGCAGGTCGCGGTCGCGCAGGGCAACCTCACGGTCACGATCTCGGAGCGGCCCGAGGTGAGCCAGCCGGACACGCCCTTCGGGGGCGGCGAGGCGGTGGTCGTGCCGCGCACCAGCGTCAAGGTGGATACGGGCGACAAGAACAAGCTCGCGCTGGTCGGCGACGGCGTATCGCTGCGCGAGGTCGTGGACGGCCTGAACGCGCTCGGCATCGGCCCGCGCGACCTGATTTCCATTCTCCAGGCCATCAAGGCGTCCGGCGCTTTGCAGGCCGACATCGAGGTGATGTGATGGTGGCTCCTCTCGCGATGATGGGCATCAAGGCGGCGGCGAGCATCGTGGGCGCGGTCGGCGACGCGCTGAGCGCGAAGCCCGACCCGGCCTCGACCACCGCCCAGACGCGCAAGACCGCGAACGACTTCGAATCGATGTTCCTGGAGGAGACGCTGAACCGCATCACCCAATCCAGCGGGGAGGACGGGCCGCTCGGCGACAATGGCACGAACGGCATCCACCGCTCGATGCTGGTGAACCAGTACGCCCAGCAGATCACCAAGAGCGGCGGGGTCGGCATCGCGGACCAGGTCTACCGTCAGATGCTGACCATGCAGGAAGGGGCGGCCCGTGGCTCAGCCTGATCACGCCGTGCCCGCCACCCTCACCGGTCGCGCCGACGCCGAGGCGCTGATCCTCCACGCGGTCCATGCCATCACGGCCCTGGAGGCGGCGCTCGAGACGGAGACGCAGCACCTCGCGGCGGGCCGCATCGGCCAAGGGCTCGTGGGCGAGCGGGCCAAGGCCGAGCTCACGGGGGCCTACCTCGCGGCGATCACGGCCGCGAAGACGAACGCGGTCGCGGCGAAGCGCCTCGCACCGGATCTGCTGCCCCTGCTCGGGACCGCGCAGGCACGACTTCACGCGACGGCGCTCCGCAACCAGGCCGTGCTCGCGACCGCGAAGGCCGTGTCGGAAGGCCTGGTACGCGCGATGGCGGACGAGGTCGCGAAACAGGCGCGGCCGCAGGCCTACGGTATCCCGGCGCGGCACGCCCCCCCGCCGCGAGCGCCCGGGCCGGTGGCGTTCTCAGGCCGGTTCTGAACGCCTCCGCACCACCGGCGGTCGAAACACGTCGATATTTACCAAATCTTTGAACCTGTGATTCACGCGGACGTGTCATCACGTAGGATGCAGCAGAAGGCTGCGTCCACGAGGATCGCCGCGATGGATATCGGCGCGCACGCCGTGAAGCCGGTTCAGCCCGTCCCCGAGCCACCCCGCATCGCGGCCGTGGCGCCCGTCGCGGAGGCCCGGCCCCAGTCCGAGACCGGGTCGGAGCGCGATCCCGGAGACGGATCGGACGGGAGACGCCCGATGACCGTCAGCGACGTCGTCCAGCGCAACCTCACGATCGATCCCGAGACCCGCACCGTCGTCTACCAGGCGCTGAACGCGCGCGGCGAGGTCGTGCTGCAACTGCCGGACCGGGCGATCCTGCGGATGCGCGCCTATGTGCGTGAGATGCAGCAGGCGGACCAGGATGCCGACGCGTCGAGCCGGGTCGAACGGGTAGCCTGAGCGTCGTTAACCCCCTGCTTACCGTGATGTTTCGGCCGGCTGGCCATTTACGGAACCTTAGAACCTGAAGGCCAAATTCCGGTTCGATCTTCCAGGAAGGAAGGTCCGCCAGAAGGCATCAGAACCAGGAAGGTTTCTACAATGGCCGTCACCATCTCGAGCGCGGTTCGCACGAACCTCAACTCCCTCCAGAGCATCTCTTCCCAGCAGAGCACCGTCCAGAACCGTCTCGCCACGGGCAAGAAGGTCAATTCGGCGCTCGACAACGCGACGAGCTTCTTCACCGCGTCGTCCTTCACCAACCGCGCCTCGTCGCTCTCCAGCCTGCTCGACAGCGTGTCGACCGGCGTGCAGACGCTCCAGGCCGCGAATAACGGCATTACATCCATCACGAACCTGGTGAACCAGCTCCGCTCGACGGCGCAGCAGGCCCTCCAGTCGACCAGCGCCTACACGTCCCAGGCGAAGCTCACGTCGTCCACGACGATCTCGGGCGCCTCCGCGGCCGACATCCGCGGCGCCAGCGCCGCCGCGACGGCGACCAACTCGCTGAGCTCGCTGACGTCCGGCACGGCAGCCGAGACCGTAGCCGGCCCCAACATCTCGACCTTCCAATCGGCGGCCGCCGCCAAGCTGACCGGCACCGTCGACTACACGACCCCAGGCTCCATCGTGACGGCTAACCAGACCGTGACCATCGCGTCCAGCGCCGGGACCACGATTGCAACCTTCGACTCCACTGCGACGGACGGGTCCGACGGCAAGTTCAACAACCTCACTACCCTCAAGGCGGCGCTGAATCGGGGTGGCAACACGGATTTCACGGCCAGCGATGACGGTTCGGGCCATCTCGTCATCACGGCAGCGGACCAGTCCAAGAGCTTCACGGTCGGCGGCACGGCCGCTTCCGGCCTCGGCCTCGCGACGACGCAGACGAACGCGCAAGTCGGCACTAAGATCCGGGTCGACGACGGTACCACGGCGCAGACCTTTACGTACGACTCGAACGCGACGGCGAGCGACGCGCTGAAGTTCAGCAGCTTCGGGGACCTGAACAACAAGCTCGCTGGCCAGAACATCCAGGTGTCGACGCAGAACACAGGGACGACGACCTTCAAGGCCACCGGCCTCAATAACAGCGTCAAGGCCACCTATGGCGACGGCACGGCGCTGGGCAGCATCCCCACCACCGCTTACGCCGGTACGGCCGGCGACGTCCTGACGGTCAACGACGGATCGATCACCAAGTCCTACGTCTTCGACAGCAACGCGGCCGCCACCGACAAGAACCGCTTCAAAAACATCGACGACCTGAACACCAAGCTGACCAACGCCAACGTCAAGGCGACGGCGACGGAAAGCGGCGGCAAGCTCAATCTCGCCGCCACGACCCCGACCACGACGCTCACGGTGAGCGGCACGGCTCAGACTTCGGCCAAGCTGGGCATCGGCGGCACCTCCGGGATCATCGCTCCGTCCGGCGACGGCGGCGCGCTGAACGGCAAGACCCTGACCTTCGCGCTCTCGGGCGGACAGACCACGACGGTCACGTTCGGCGATCCCGCCACGACGTCGGGCGCGGTCAAGTCGCTCGACGACCTGAACTCGAAGCTCTCGGGCGTCGGCCTGTCGGCCTCGCTCGACTCGTCCGGAGCACTCTCCTTCCAGACGACGAGCCAGACCGCGTCGCAGACCTTCAGCGTCAGCGGCACGGCGACCGGCACAGGCTCCAAGTTCACCGGGACGGCGAGCTCGGCGGTCACCCGCGGCGGCAGCGGCGCAGACAACCGCGACAGCTTGGTGACGCAGTTCAACGGCCTGCTGAACCAGATCGACACGATCGCCAAGGACTCGAACTTCAACGGCCTCAACCTCCTGAACGGCGACACCCTGTCGCTGATCTTCAACGAGACCAACACCTCGAAGCTGGACGTGAACGGCACGAGCGCGAATTCGACGGGTCTCGGCCTCTCGAACGTGACCGCGTCGAACTTCAACGACGGCAACGGGATCAACTCGATCCTGTCGCTGGTCGACAAGGCGAAGTCATCGCTGTCGACGCAGTCGTCGAAGTTCGGCTCCAACCTGGCGGTCGTCCAGACCCGGCAGGACTTCACCAAGCAGACGATCAGCACGCTCAGCACCGGCGCCGACAATCTCGTCAACGCCGACCTGAACGAGGAAGCCACGAACCTGCTCTCGCTGAACACGAGCCAGTCGCTCGCCCAGCAGGCGTTGTCGCTGGCGAATCAGTCGCAGCAGAGCGTGCTCCAGCTGCTCCGGTAAGCGACGAACAAACTCCGCGGCGGCGGGTTCGCCCGCCGCCGCGGCCTCCCGATTTTCAGGACTATTTAACGCCGGCTCCGATGGGGCGGGCGCGCTTAACGTTTTGTTATCCATAAGCGTCGAAGTTCCGTGACCAGTGCCGCGAGAAGCGCGGTCATGTCCAGGACCGACGCGAATGTCCGATATCGTCCTCTCAGGTGCCACACGCGCCAACCTGCTGGCTCTGCAGAATACGACGAGCGTGCAGTCGACCGTGCAGAACCGTCTCGCCACCGGCAAGAAGGTCAACTCCGCGCTCGACAACGCCACGAGCTTCTTCACGGCGGCGAGCTTCACCAACCGATCGAACTCGCTCTCGACGCTCCTCGATTCGATGTCGACCGGTGTCCAAACCCTGAACGCCGCGAATAACGGCATCACGTCGATCACGAAGCTCGTCGCGCAGCTCCGCTCGACGGCCCAGCAAGCTCTGCAATCCGCGAGCGCCTACACGACTCAGGCGAAGATCTCGTCAGGTGCGGTGTTGGGTTCGACGGCAGCCGACATCCGCGGCGCCGTCGGGCCGGGCAGCGCCTCGTCGACCGCCGCGCTGAACTCCACGACGCTCACCTCGGGAGTGAAGGCAGCCACGACGGGAGCCACGGCGACTGTCGCGAGCCTGACCACGGCGGCTCTCGCGACGACGGCGTCCGGAGACCTCGCATCGGCTTTCACGGCACTCGGTAACACGGATGCAAACTACTCCATCAACGTCGCGGTCACCGGCACCGACGGCACCGTCAGCAATATCACCGCGGCCTACAACAGCACCTCCGTCTCCGACGGCTCGGACGGCAAGTTCCACGACGCGGCCACGCTCAAGAAAGCATTGCAGACGAGCGCGGCCGCCGCCGGGGTCACGAACATCAACGTCGATGTTCCGGCTTCTGGCACGAACTCAGGCAAGCTCGTCCTGACCGCGAACGATTTCGGCACGAGCTTCACGATCACCGGCAAGGATGCCGGCGGCACGGCCTCGACGGCGCTCCCGACCGCCCTCGGCCTGACGGCGAGCAACGTCGCCCCGACGGGCTCGGTCCTGAAGGTCGGCGACGGCACGACGGTGAAAGCGTTCGGCTACAACGCGAGCGCCACCGCCGGTGACACGAGCTCGTTCGGATCCATCTCGGACCTGAACAACAAGCTGACGACGCTCGGCGTGAAGGTCACCGCGTCCGACGCGGGATCCAACACGGGCAAGCTCGCGCTGACCGCGAGCGATTTCTCAGTCGGGACACTCACGACGTCGGGATCGGCCGCGACGTCGCTCGGCCTCGCGGCGAGCACGACGTCGACCGGTGACAAGCTGGTGATCAGCGACGGCGCCACCACGCAGACGCTGACCTACAGCGCCACCTCCCTCTCCAACGACTTCACCAGCTTCAGCTCCATCGCGGACCTGAACACCAAGCTGACGGGTCTCGGCATCAAGGCCACCGCGAGTGACGGTGGGGCGGGGACGCTGAAGCTGGCGGCCACCGACAGCGCGACGACGTTGACCGTCTCGGGCAGCGCCCAGGGCGGGACGAAGCTGAACATCGCGAACTCGATCGCCCCGAAGCCGTCGACGTTGGACGGCAAGTCGCTGACGTTCACGACGTCCGGCGGCCAATCCATCACCGTCAAGTTCGGCGACCCCGCGACGGACCCGACGCGGATCAAGACGCTCGACGACCTGAACACGCGCCTCGCGACGATCGGCCTCTCTGCCACCCTGGACGGCACGGGCACGTTCAGCATCACGACGACCGCCGCGACGGCCTCGCAATCCTTCACCATGGCAGGCTCGGCGACGGGCGTGGGCCAACCCTTCACGACCACGACCAGCACGAGCCCGACCCGCGGTGGAACCGGGGCGGACAGCCGCGACAACCTCGTCTCGCAGTACAACAGCCTGCTCACGCAGATCAATTCCCTCGCGAAGGATGCCGGTTTCAACGGCATCAATCTCTTGGCCGGTGACACGCTCTCGCTGATCTTCAACGAGACGAACACATCGCGCATCGACATCGCCGGAACCTCGGCCAATGCCGACGGGCTCGGGCTGACGAAAATCGTGGCAAGCGATCTCAACGACGGCAATTCGATCGGCAGCGTGTTGAGCAATCTCGACCGTGTGTCAGGCCAGCTCTCGAATCAGTCCTCGCGGCTCGGGTCGCAGCTCGCCGTGACGCAGACCCGGCAGGACTTCACCAAGCAGATGGTGAACACACTCAAGGTCGGCGCCGACAACCTCGTCAACGCGGACATGAACGAGGAAGGCGCGAACCTCCTCGCACTCAACACGCAGCAGCAGATCTCGCAACAGGCCCTGTCGCTCGCGACGCAATCGGCCCAAGCGGTGCTGCAGTTGCTCCGTGGCAGCTAGTCGTCCCAGAACAGGAGCGTGACATGGCATTGAAGGTCGAACTGAAGCCCGGAGAGCGAATCATCGTCGGGACTGCGGTACTCCGCAACGGCGACGCGCGCGCGCGCTTCTATATCGAGGGCGATGCACCGATCCTGCGCGAGAAGGACATTCTCACAACCGATACGGCGGACAGTCCCGCCAAGAAGATCTATTTCGCATTACAGCTCATCTATTTGTCGGGTCAGCTCGAGGGTGCGGACGAGTTCTACTTTCCTCTCGTGCATGACTTCATCACTGCGGCCCCAAGTTCGCTTCCGATCATCGACGAGATCAATAACCTTGTCTTAGGAGGTGAAGTCTACAAAGCCTTGAAGGCCGCCAGGAGCTTGATGGCCTACGAGAAGGACCTGATCGCTCATGCAACACGCGGCCGCGAGCGCGTACGGGCGGGCAGCGCAGGCGACGCAGTCGCCGCGTGAACTCGAAGCGCAGTTGCTGATGAAGGCGGCGCAACGTCTTCAGTTCTTGAAAGACAGCTGGGCAGACGGTGCCCGTGATCTCATGGACGCCCTGACCTACAATCGGAAGGTCTGGACGGTGCTCGCCACGGCGGCGACCGAGCCGGACAATCCGCTCCCCGATGCGATCAAGACGAACATCGCCCAGCTCGCCGCCTTCATCTTCCAGCGCACGATCGCGATCCAGATCGAGCCCGCGCCCGAGAAGCTCGCCTCTCTGATCCAGATCAATCGCAATATCGCGTCAGGATTGCGGGGCCGACCGGCCGCGGCGTGATCGTCACGCGACCACGAGAGGCTTGAGGCGCGGCGCCGTCGCGCCCGCCCGGGCATATTGCTCCGCGAACCGGTCCACCAGCTCGCCCGTGGGCACGATCTCATGGATGGCCCCGATGCCTTGGCCGGAGCCCCACACATCGCGCCAGGCCTTCACCTGCTTGCCGCTCTCGTCGCGCGCCGCGAAGTCCATCTTGACAGCCTCGACCGTGTCGAGCGCGTCGGGATCCAGCCCGGCGGCGGCGATCGAAGGTTTCAGGTAATTGCCGTTCACGCCCGTAAAGGCCTTCGAGTACACGATGTCGTCGGCGCAGGACTCGACGATCATCTGCTTGTAGCGTGCGTCCGCGTTCGCCTCCCGGGTGGCGATGAAGGGCGACCCGATATAGGCGAAATCGGCGCCCAGCGCCTGCGCGGCCCGGATCGAGCGGCCGCTCGCGATCGCCCCGGAGAGCGCGAGGGGGCCGTCGAACCACGCGCGGGTCTCCTGGACCAGCGCGAAAGGCGAGGTTGTCCCGGCATGCCCCCCTGCCCCGGCCGCGACCGCGATCAGTCCCGTCGCACCCTTCTCGACCGCCTTGCGGGCGTAGGTCTGGTTGATGACGTCGTGCAGCGTGATGCCGCCCCATCCCTGCACCGCCTGGTTCACCTCGGGCCTGGCGCCGAGCGACGTGATGACGATGGACACCTTGTGGCGCGCGCAGACCTCGAGGTCGTGCTCCAGGCGGGTGTTCGAGCGGTGGACGATCTGGTTGACCGCGAAGGGCGCCGAGGGCCGGTCCGGATGCGCCGCGTCATAAGCCGCGAGTTCCTCCGTGATCTGCGCGAGCCACTCGTCGAGCCGGCTCGCGGGCCTCGCGTTCAGCGCCGGGAACGAGCCCACCACGCCCGCCTTGCACTGCGCGACGACGAGGTCAGGGTTCGAGATGATGAAGAGCGGCGCCGCGATGACCGGGATCCTGAGCCGGCCTTCGAAGACGCGACGCCAATCGGTCGACTGGTCGATCCGGTCGGCCGGGGTGATCGGTGACATCTCGTTCATCGTTGGTGTCCTTTCACGCGATCGTCACGCCGCCATCCGCCACGATCACCTGGCCTGTGATGAAGCTCGCGGCCTGCGACGCCAGGAAGGCCGCCACGGGGGCGATCTCGTGCGGCTCGCCGATCCGCCGCAAGGGTGTCCCGGCGTTGCGGCGCGCGAGGGCCGCCTCGTCGTCCCAGAGCGCCTTCGCGAAATCCGTCTTGACGAGGCCGGGCGCGATGCAGTTCACGCGCACGCCCTGCGGCCCCCATTCGAGCGCTAGGTTGCGGGCGAGCGCGAAATCGGCCGCCTTGGAGATGCCGTAGGCGCCGATGACCTCGCTGCCGCGCAGACCCGCGATCGAGGACACGATCACGACGGAGCCAGTCCCTTTGGCGGCCATCTCGGGGATCGCAAGATTGCAGAGCCAAAGGTTCGAGCGCACGTTCGACCCCATGATCTTGTCGAAGGCCTCGTCCGAGAGCCCCGCCATCGGACCGTAATAGGGGTTCACGGCCGCGTTGCAGACGAGGATGTCGGCCGCCCCGAACCGGTCGCGCGTGCCTGCGATCAGCGCCTCGACCTCGTGGCGACGCGAGATGTTGCAGGGGATGACATGCGCCTCGCCGCCAGCCGCGCGGATCGCCTCCGCGACCGGCTCGCAAGCCTCTCGCGTGCGGCTCGACACCACGACCTTGGCGCCGAGCGACCCGAAAAGCTCGGCGGTCGCGCGCCCGATGCCGCGGCTCGACCCGGTCACGATCGCGACCCGGCCCGTGAGATCGAACGGCCCCAAACGCGTCTCCCCGTATTGTCGCGCCGATATCTGGCACGCTCTTCGGGGTTTGGGAATGGCGCCTCTATGAGGCCTTCACGGTCTCACCGCCCGGCACGGCCGCGAGCAGCGCCCTCGTGTAAGCGTGCTGCGGGTTGGCGAAGAGGGCGGCGGTCGCCTGTAGCTCGACGATCTTGCCCTTCTGCATGACGGCGACGCGGTCGCACATCTGCGCCGCGACCCGCAGATCATGCGTCACGAACAGGATCGCGAGGCCGAGACGCGTCTGGAGGTCCTTCATCAAGGTCAGGATCTGCGCCTGGACCGAGACGTCGAGCGCCGAGACGGGCTCGTCCGCGACCAGCACCTCGGGTTCGAGCGCGAGCGCGCGCGCGATGCCGATGCGCTGACGCTGGCCGCCGGAGAACTCGTGCGGGTAGCGGTCCGCGACCTCGGCCCTCAAGCCCACGAGGTCGAGCAGCTTGCGCGCGCCCTCCATCGCCTGCTTCTTCGGCATGCCTTGGGCGATCGGACCCTCGGCGATGATCCGACCGACGGTGCGGCGTGGGTTCAGCGACGCGAAGGGGTCCTGGAACACCATCTGAATCTTGCGGCGCATCGGGCGGAACTGGGCCTGCGTCAGCTCGCCGATCGACACGTCGCCGATGCGGATCGTGCCGGCATCGGGCTCGATGAGCCGCATCACGCAGCGACCGACGGTCGACTTGCCGGAGCCGGATTCGCCGACGAGCCCCAGCGTCTCACCGCGCTGGATCGAGAAGGAGACGCCGTCCGCGGCCTTCACCTCGCGGCTCTTTCGGAAGAGCCCGCGGCCGCCATAGGTCTTGGTCAGGTCCTTGACCACGAAGGCCTGCGGGGCTCCGCCGAGCTGTTTCGGGGGCGGCGGCACGAGCGAGGGCACCGCCGCGAGAAGGCGTTTCGTGTACTCGTGCTGCGGGTTGCGCAGCACCTCGGCGGCCGTCCCCTCCTCCACCCGCACGCCGTGCTGGAGCACCGCGACCCGGTCGGCGATCTCCGCCACGACGCCGAAATCGTGGGTGATGAACAGGACGGCCGTGCCGTGCTTCCGGCGGAGCGCGTCGATGAGCTTAAGGATCTGCGCCTGCGTGGTCACGTCGAGCGCGGTCGTCGGCTCGTCCGCGATGATGAGCTTCGGCTCCATGGCGAGCGCCATCGCGATCATCACGCGCTGGCGCTGGCCGCCCGAGAGCTCGTGGGGATAGGCGCGCGATATCGCCACGGGGTCAGGCAGGCCGACCTCGTTGATGAGCTCGAGCGTGCGGTCGCGCCGGCCCTTGCGGTCGAGCGCGCCATGCGCCTCGAAGGTCTCGACGATCTGGTCCGAGACGCGCATCACCGGGTTCAGCGAGGTCATCGGCTCCTGGAAGATCATGCCGATCTCGCGGCCGCGCACGTCCCGCATCTGGGATTCGGAGAGCCCGAGTAGGTTGCGCCCGGCGAGCTTGATCGAGCCGCCGGCCGCCCTCACGGAGCCGGGCAGGAGCCCGATCGTCGCGAGCGCAGTCATCGACTTGCCGGA